>NZ_JBRIMD010000010.1:0-153870 GCF_052977325.1 Shewanella sp. 0m-6 | reverse complement strand
GTGTTCCCAACGGCAGCGGTGAAGCTGAACAAGTTCTGGCCAACGGTTAACCGTATTGATGATGTGTTTGGTGACCGTAACCTAATGTGTTCATGCGCTCCAATCTCCGACTACGAGTAATCTTTTAATTGCTGCTTGGGCTTGCTACTGCTACGTTGAACCTCGGCTCCAGTCCTCATTGACTGGAGTCAACTCCGGGCTAGAGCCTTCGGTTCGCCTTGCATTAGCATCGCCAGCGACGCAATTACGGAAACTGTGAGTTTGGTGGTTTCCGGTAGTTATAGAATTGAAAAAGCGACCTTTTGGTCGCTTTTTTATTGGCTGGGGTTTAGAACCGTTGATGGTTGCATCGAGTAGAAACAGCTAGCAAAATCTAGCTTATAAATAGAGTCAGACCTAATGACGGCAGACGAAATGACAAAGGCAGCAGCGACTATGCAAGAACAACTTCCGATTACGATTAGCGCCGATAGCGGCTTTTCTAGTTCGCTTAAGCCGTTGCTGGTTGAGCTTGAAATGTGGATTAACTTTCAAGCGCTGAAAGCAGATTGGTATGGCGATGAAGCCTGTATCTTAGCTTTCGATTTTACTTTGGTTAGGAGCTTGGAAGATAAAGGGCTGGATGTTAGTGAAGAGTGCGCTGCGGCTCAATGGAGAGTCGAGGATGGTTATGCCTATTGCTACGACAGCAGTAGCTTAAACACCACGGCTTTTATTGCGGTTGCAGACCTGCTTGAGGCAGGTGTTGGGATTGAACAGGCGATAAAGGGTAGGTTGGTTGCTGTGGTTAATGCGGTTGCCAAGTCTGTGGGAAGAGGGCATCGGTTGTTGGCTTTGGGGTGAGTAGCTAGCTCATGCCTCTACTAACTAAGGCGACGGATGAAGTGCATTACTACAAGCTTTTCCCTTGCTCCACTTTCCGCTTTTCTGCTGCCTTTTGAACTCACACATAGCGTCCCAACGGCCGCTAACTCCACTGTATTGACGACGAAACTCTTTGGCCGAGGTTATCCATACATCAGGTGCAATACCGAGTTCATTGAGTAATTTTGGTCGTTTTGAATCTATGAAGCCTGTTTTATCATGTCGAATCGCTCTGCCCGTCCAGTCAATAAGCTCTAAGTAGTCACAAAAGTGAAATGGGATCCCCGATTGACTAGCAAGATGGGTTGAACCATCAAATTTAGCGAGTGGTTTTAAGGGATCGTCAACAGCAAGTTCTGGTTCTTGATTGGTGGACTTGGTGGGGGGAGTTGGCTTGCTGGTGTTGCTATCAAGCGAATTTAACTCGGTAATACGCTCTTGAATAGAGGTGAACTCAGAAGTTTGAAGTGTGTCTGCTATTCCTGCTCTAATAGGGTTTAAATCCACGTACATCATACATGCAAGTAATGCCTGTTCATCGAGCAGGGCTTGAGACTTAAACCTTCCTTCCCAGAATGCCCCCTTACACTCATCTTCACGATTTGCCCTACGTGCTACTTCCTCATTAAGGCAACGCATAAACCACGATATACTCGATAAACGCTGGTGCCACTCAGCTAACAATCCATCAAGTAGTAAACGCTCACCCTCAATTAATGTCTCACCATTCATGTATTTGGTTGCTACAGGATGCCCTTTAGTGATTTTACACCATCGACTAATGACCTCTTTGTTACTCAATGATTTAGCTTTGTCAGTGTCGATTTTAAGGACTAAATGATAGTGATTATTCATGACAGCATAGGCACAAATATCGATACAGAAGATAGTTGAAAGCGCTTTGATTTTATCGACAATCCAGCCACGCCTATGTTCAAAGCTTTTACCTGTAAGCTTATCCTCGCCACAGAGAAATGCTCTTCTGACACAACGATTTATGATGTGATAGAAAGGAGTCGATTCAGGATCTATCAAAGTTCGTCGAGCAGAGGTCATAATCGCGATCCTACACTAGGCCAAGAGGAGGTACTACAAAGCCTAGTAGAGGATGTGGTAAAGCACAAAAGATATGGCTGTCCTGTCTTTTGCTTTTTATAGTTCGCTTTTTTGGAACGATGAAGGGCAAAATTTATGTATGCACCTCTTTTCTAATAGATGCTTTAATTTTATTGCATGAGTTGGATATCTTTAAACAATTTTTTGGAGATGAAACTCTATGATTTGACTCGAATTTCCCTCCTGTGGCGTGTTCAAATAATCTAGATATTTCAGTTGTGATTTTTGTGTGCTCACTAGATGAGAATGAACCATGCGTAAAGGCTAACTGTCTGAAAGCAGGGCTTAATGCGTTAAAGTTCATTTTGATTTTGGCTTCTAATAGTTTTGAATTAGTAAGGTTCTTTTGATCTGATGACCAATATTCTAATGCAGTTTCCGCTAAAGAATTAATTGTATCTAGCAATTCCTCTTCCATTGAAAGAATGGAGTTTTTTTTAGTTGTCTCTTGCCAGTTAAGTTTGTTGAAAATATACGCAGAAAATGCACCTGAAATAGCAGCTATACTGCCAGCAATAATCCTATCGACTATTTCCATTTCTTTGTATTTGCCTTTGTAATGTAATCATAAATTTTATTTTTGAAAAAGCTAAATGATTCAGCGTCATCACCGTCTTCAAATTCAATGATTAGTAAATCGGTAAACTTATCCGCGGTTATATAGCCTTTACCTACCATCCCCCCAAAAGCTTCGTCTAAAAATGAAGAGCCATAACCTTCGACATCATCAATTTTAATTATTAACTTTTCCTCCGGCTCTAGTTTCTCGATTAAGCCTTTTAACACATCTTCTCTAAAATGTTCACCAGTATGTTGACCATCATCTTTATAGCGACCCGCTGGCGTATCACAAAAATTTAGACCAATGTTATAATTCATTACGCTCCTCCTTTTTCTGGAACTTTAACACTCCAAATGATTAGAGTGCCAAGGATAGGATGTTTTAAAGATTCTTTCTTTGTGTGTTCATTTCTGTCTGTACAGCTAAATTTGTAAAGGCCTTTTTGGCTCAATATTGACATATAGCCATTACCATATTGCCTTATGAACTCAAGTAAATCTTGAAGCCCTTTACCTCGGTTTTCTTGATCTGTTTTAGTTCGACCCATTTCCACAGCAGCTTCAATTAACGAAGGATGGTCATTATATAGTTTCAGTTTACTCATGTAATCTTTTGCTCTCTCCCATAAATTGGAAAGTGGTAAGCTCGCTGGTATTCCTATTCCTTGGTCGTAAAAAGCAACTTTTAACTCTCTACTATCATTGCAAAACGAAGCCGTCATGTACCAATGTTTTTCGCTTTTAGATTCTTTAGGATAAGCATGATGTGTTACATTCGTAATTGCTTCAGAAAGAGCTTGAAACAGTGGAGGTCTTTTTACTCTGTTACCAACAATTTCCTCAATTTTTTCTCGAAGAAGCTTGGCTTTTTGTTCATCTCCTGGTGCACCCTTTATAAATTTGACAATGTTTAGTTTAGATGGTTTCGCGTCAAATTCACATTTTTCAAAGTTGAATAGCTCGAAAAATCCCAAATCAGATAGTTGGGCCTTTACGTTATCATTCCAATTTTCAGTTTGTGGTACTAGTCGCTTTCCTACCTTATCGTTCCACTTATCAATTTCAGCAGTTAAAACTAAACTTGCAGAAGTAGAAATATTTACTATGTTGTTAAGGTTTACAGTTTTAAGTTGATACCTGTTACCATGAAACCCTACAAGCTTTCTGATAGAGTTGATTGATTTTATTGAGTTATAATAATCCACTGAAAAGTTCATGTTAGGTGGGAAGTTTATTGAGTAGATATTTTTCTTCGTATCAATAAGGGATATAAATTCCTCATTTTCCTTTACCCAGTTTTTTATGGCTACAACAGGCACAACCTTCTTTTTATTTTTTTCTTTTTTTTGTGATTTTTTGGTTTCTTTTCTGAGTTTTAAATTGTAGGACTTAACCCTTTCTCTCTGTTTTGTATTGTTTTTTTTCATGTTGATGAATTTTGAAGTAAAGTTTTTTAAGAGTTAATTAAACCAATAGGGCTGTAACTAGTGTCTATTGCCAAATTTATCTGATTTAGAATATTTAGGATATGCGCTTTCGTCACAAGTTTGTGATGAATAGATAGGGAAGATTGATTTAAATCAATTGCTTGCGTAAGTCATAAATGGTGAGCTTGCTGTTTGTACCTTGGGTACGACTGCGGCGAGCTGATTTCTTCCCTGATTGGCAGTGTCTCTTGTCTTATGCTTATCGCATTTAGACTTTCTCTTTCGAGAACAGATTCTTGCCTGCATTTCCTTAGCTGGCGATAGATTAACCTAGAAGTGATGTGTTTTTCAACAGTGAATTCAATATGCATCTATAAGTTTTTACTTTAAAAATAGTGGGTTGTATCTATATGTATCATTCGTGTAGAAGAGTCATCATAGAAACCTATCCTTAATACTGACTCTGAGGGAACTCCACGAATTCATTATCTTTGTTTTCTTTAAGAAAAGTGTCCGTTTTCGCTTTAGCTGCACATTCTTGAGAAACCACTTCAAATATAATCTTCACTTTTTACGAGTTCATTATGAAAACAATAAATATTACTTGGAAAGAAGGCGAAGAGTTTCATGAAGGCACGACGGGGCTGAATGCTTGGCATGATTTTAAAGCCTACGGAAGTGTTGAATTTCTCACCAAAGAAGACCTTGCTATTGCCGATAGCATGCAGCAATGGTTTATTGATAATGAAAAGCGTATTTATGCGCTTGTCTGCGATTATGTTAATCAAAACTATCAAGAGCTGCTTGAAGACTCTGAGTTTCTAGATGTGTTTGACGAAGATTCAGAGTCTTACGAAACCTGTGTCGGCGAGGTGAACGAAGCCGATATGCAGGCTGGGGATATCTTTAAGTTAATGCAACTGTCCGGATTTATTTTACATCACCCTGACAAAAATGCCGTTGGGATGATTTTTGAATGTGCTTGGGATGAAGAGCATGGCTTTGGTATTGTGATCCAAGGGGATAAAGTCATTTCCCAAGACGGTGCCCAAGTTGCGTATAGAGGGGTATAACGCTCTAAAAATGAAGCTGTTAATGATTTAGTGTGGTGACTATCTTTTTTGATATGGCTAGTTTGATAGAGCCGAGTACCGCACTTCGGAATTGAACTCAGATAAAAGCCAGTCAGTTTGCACTGACTGGCTTTATGTTTAACTATTATTTTTAACTATTATGTTTAGCTAGAAAAGTTATCGCTTTTAGCGCTTATTGCGGAGTCAAACCTAGCTGCTCTAGTACTAACTTAAAGTTCTCACGGCGCTCTTTGACGTTGTGCACGTCACCGGTTGAACAGGTTAAATCAGGGCAACCACGGTTAACGATACCAGAAACATCATCAATAAAGTCGGTGCCTTTCATACCACCTTCAACATACTTTTTCAGTTCGTTGTGGTAGTTCCAGCCACCGTATTGGCCGCTTTCGTCAGGGTAGGCTTGTACTGAGGTAACCCAGTAGAACAGACCTGCAATCCATTTGATTTCTTTATTCTCTTCAGAGCTACAAATTAAGCCTGGGTTTGAACAGAAATCTAGCTCTGCATATAGCGGGTTCGCTGGTGGCGCTTCAACCACAACACCATCAATGGTTTTGCCAATATTTTCTGGGTCAACGTGTGAACGACCTAAGTAGTGGTTCAGCGTACCGAAGTTTTGGCGTCCTGTAGTTTGAATCACGCCACGGCCCCACCAACCACAACCTTCCACGTCTTCTTGGCTGCTACCATCCCAGATGAACTTACCTGCTTTTTGGTCAACGTAAGTTTTACATTCGTCACGTTCCCATACTTGCTTAGAGCCATCTACTGATGTAGGTACGTCATTACAGTGTCCGCTGTTTGTCCAACGACCAACGTTACCGTTAACAAGCAAACCACGCTCTTCAAGTACTGCATTTGGTGCAGCGAAAACAGGAGCCGGAGCACCGTACCATTTAGCATGAGTTAGTGCACTTACTTCCATCTTGTCATCACGGGGACAAGAGTAAGCGTGATCTAAACCAGAGTCAGGGTTAACACCGTAATCTGCGTACTTCTGATCAAGTTGACCACAGCTCGCTGACATTGGGTAATCTGTGGCTGCACCGTATTTAATTTCAGCCCAGTTATTCTCATCACATGCATTGTAGCGAATCGTTTCTTGCATACTTTGTGCTAAGAAGGCTGCAATCGCCACTTTTGCATATTTGATGTTGGTTGCATCATCAACATTTTCATCGAGTAGCCAGAACTTGTTACCCGCTACACCAACGTTATGCATGGCATTTAAGCCCGTCATGAAGTCAGCCCACTTGTAAACGGTAGACGGAACCCATTGTGATTGAGGCGTTTCATATAGGAATGCTGTGTTGTTCATTGACTCTTCAGCATTTGCCAATTCGCGGTTTAACGCATCAATGATGGTTAACTTGCCATTTTCTGTTGATTTACCAACATAGTACAGTGGCATTTTAGCATCTTGGTAATGTGCAATTTTGCTGGTCAATTGTTCAGAATCTTTGTCAAACAAAATAGCAAATACGTTGCTGAATGCCGCTTTACGAATTTGCGGCTTGCTGGTGTTGTTACCCATAAAGTAACTAGCAGCTTGGTCTGTTGGAATATTTTTCAGCATTGCAGGTGTTTTAACAAAGTCAGTCACTTGCTTTACGTACTCTAGCGCATTGTGCCATTGCGCACTTGATAAGGCCTGCGTTGAGCTAGATTTAGTGAAAGCAACAAAGTCAGCTTTGTTTGCAGCGTCAGCTTGATATAGTTCAAGCTTATCGAGTAGATCGGCTGTGAATACCGATGCTTCATCCCAAACAGACTGGCGACCAGAATGCGTATCAAAAGCAAAGTCACCAATACTTAAAGACCAGCCATAGGTTGCTTGTGGCGCTAGAGTGGCAATGATCAGCTGGTGAGCGTGAGCCCAACCTTTCAGGTCGTTGCTTAGCGCGTTGATGTCATCAAGATCAACACTATTGCCTGTGATATCCATCGCGTTGATTAGCGCAGCTTGAACCGCAATGCTGCTTGTCGCTAAAGCTTTATCTTGGGTGGCTTTATCAAGCACATCACTGCTGATGATAATCGATGCCGACTCTGTCTGTGCAGCCAGTTCCATGATTGACACGAAAGCCGCTGTTAACTTGTTAACATCAGCCAGTTCTGCACTGTTATTGGTTTCGATAGTCAATGTAACTGGAGCAGTAGTCGATGGGCTAGCAACCACCAAGGTATTTGGCCAGCCAGCCACTTCTAGACGAACAGGGTCCATCGGGTTTGGCAGTGAAAGCAGTGGTGCGGTGCCTGGCTCTGTGCCGTCACAATTTAAGTGAAGTGCCCATGAGCTGTCACTACCAGGAACTGTTTGTGTCCAGTAAATCGCTGAGTAGGCGATGTTGTTATGCACCATAATGTCGCCACCGGTAGCATGGTCAACACGGGGCCAGTCTGGGTAAACATTGAAATCAGCACATAGTCCACCTGGTGGTGTGACTGGCGGATCAATAACGTCTTCTTCAATAGTGATGTTTACACTTACATTTGAAGAAAGCCCTTCAGCATCAGTGGCGATAGCTTTTAGAGTGACGCCGCCCACTTGCGTAGGCTGCCAGTCACAGGTAAATGTTGCTGCTTGAGCGGCATCAAAGCTACAAATTTGTGTGTTATTGGCTTTAACAACCAGTTTGGCTAAATCATCATCAGCATCAGTGGCATTAACAGCAATAGAGACGGTCTCAGTATCAATAAAGCTTGCACCATTGCTTGGTGTAATGAACTTCACCACTGGTGCGGTAAGTTCTTCAGCTTCTACAGTAATGCTCACACTCACTGTTGAAGTTAGGCCTTCTGCGTCGGTGGCAATTGCTTTAAGTGTTACCTTGCCTTCTTGAGTCGGCTGCCAGTTGCACGCATAGGTGGCTGCATTGGTGGCATTAAACGAACAAATTTGCGCGTTATTAGCTTTAATAACCAGCTTAGTTAAATCATCATCAACATCGGTGGCATTAACAGAAATAGACACTGTCTCAGTTTCATTAAAAATTACACCATTGTTAGGGGCAATAAATCTCACTACTGGTGCGGTAAAGTCTTCTTCAGCATCCGCTTTTACGGTTACCACAACAGATTGTTGTTCGATTTTTTGGTTATTTTTATCGAATACAAATACCTTAACTGTGGCGCTGCCTGCTTCAGTTGGTGTCCAGCTTTGCGAGTAAATCGTCTGGCTTGGGTTAATGGCTTTTTGAGACAGTTTTTGATTGTTAGCCCAAAATTCAACTTTTGCAGCGAGTTCACCATCAACTTTTGCTTGGATGCTTGTTGCTGCTTCCGCTTTTAATACCTGACCGGCTACTGGAGATAGAATTGATAATTCGGTTGGTTCCGGCTCACCAGGTTCAGCTGAACACTCGGTTAACTGCCAAAACCACGAGTCTGCACTTGGGGTTTCCCATACACCTGGATTGTTTTTAGCAATAAAGCATTGGTTAGCATAAGAGACTATATCGCCATTGTTAACCTTGGTTTGCCCTGGGATAAAGGCAATGATGTCGCCCGGTTCTGGTTCTGGTTCTGGCTCAGGTTCTGGTTCAGGCTCTGGTTCAGGCTCAGGTTCGCCCGAACATACTGTGGTATCCCAAAACCATGAACCAGCATTTGGTGATTCCCAAACACCTGGGGTGTTTTTGGCAATAAAGCACTCGCCATTAAAAGCAACGGTATCGCCATTCTGAACTTTTGTTTCTCCCGGAACAAAAGTGACAACACCTGAGGTTAGCGTTGCGTCAGCGGCATACAGGTAGCCACTGAACATAACGCTGGTCAATGCGATAGTTATTTTATTTATTTTTATCAAGATTTAGCTCTTCTTTTATTCATTTATCTTTTACAGATAAATTCATCAGTAATTAAAAGTGTGCGTTATCGATGGTACTTAATTGTTAAAGTCCAAGAATAACCAGCACACTTTGGTATTGATTAGAGAGTTAGTGGCCTATAAGCGCCATGGTAACCACTAAGTTAGCTGTATGGGTCGCCATATGAATTGCTAATATAAGAAACTAATTCTCGGCGAAGATATCAGGTAGACAGCCGTAACACACTCAGTTTTTAATGGCTTAAAGCTCAATAGAATAAATAAGAGTCAGTTGGTATTGCTTATGTTAAGTTATTGACTTAAGTCGGAAAATTGACTTATTTTTTTGCGAGCGAATCTTGCATGTTATGACTAAACTTGAGGTGATGTGTTTACTCATGGCTGCATGAAAGGCTGCTGTTTATAAATTGCTTATTTAGCTTAACAAGTTTTATAAGCGGTATATTTAAACGTTTATTTTTAAAACGCTAATTTAATAAGTCATTAACTAGATAAGCAAATGAATCGCTCTGCGAGCAGGTTTTATACCTAGGACATTTCCTGCTCTATTGTCCAATCAGATACTTTGATTGGTTTTGCGTATATAGAAGGTTTTATTGCTTCAATGGCGTTAACAACTGACTGATGAAAAAACACCATGATTGACTCAAATGAGGGTTTAAATACGAGCCTATTTTCTAAAGGAGTAGAATTTAGCTCTTCAAAGTCAAAACCTACCTCATCATCAAGAATGTTAATGATGTTGTAGCATTGAAGGTAAAGATAATCTTTATCTTGAATCTTAGCGGGAACAACAGAGTTCTTACTATAAATTCAGCTCCACGAAGGGCTTTGCATAATCCATATCAAACAGTAGCTTGGTACTAGCTGAAATATCAAATTTCGCCGCGATAGGTTTAAAGGTTTTCAGGCTTTTACATTCAAAACTCGCAGGTATTGTTGTTGATATCGCTTGGTCTCTTAATATCCCCAGTCTGCGAGTATCGTTCATATTGACCACAAAACTGACTTTGGAGTAGTCATTTGAAAAAACGAAATACTCATCTTGAATCGACATGCTAGCTTTCTCTCAGCTTTATAAATTGATGACAACTACCTTGAAAAACACCCAAGCCTATCGTTATGGCTTAAGTCTGTTGGGCTGACTGTAACTCTGCAGAGAATGTACTAACAAAACTTAATTGCTGATTTATATCGATAATATGCTTTTGCTCACCATTGAAGCTCACGGTTTGAATTTATTGATTCAGGCTGAGTTTGAGCTGCGCCTTTTCGGCACTGCTTAGCATTGGCTCGTAGGCGACCTGCATGTTAGTTGGGCAGGCAGATTCATTGTCTAAAACCTTGTCAAACACCTGAAAATGGCTAGAAGAGAGTGTTTGATATTGGCAAATTAGCAAGTTGTCATCAGTTTTTGAGCTGACTAGATTGGCGGTTACAGCCGTATTTGGTGAGGCGTGAACGCTGCCCATTGAGATAAATAAGGTTAGAGCGATAGTGGTTGCCGTTTTCACTGCTGTTGCTGACATATTTACAGCGGTTGCTAGCATTTTAGTTAATTGCTTCATCTGTCGCCTCTGCTTAATCTTGTTAACTTGATAATTAATATAGCAACAGAATGCTGTACGGAAACTTAACGATTTATAATGGGGCGCTCAATTTTTTATCTATTTTTTTTACGTCAAAATAGCTGCTTGCATCTACATATTTCGCTGCTAAAAGAGTCTGCTTTTATGTCTGGGCCCTGTCATTACGTCCTGTGACTTATACCAATCAGTATAAGGATTTGGTCGTTCAGCGAGAGTTTAGCGGCATAGAGACAAGGTCATTAAATGCTCCTCGGTAACTGCTCTTGCGTTACTCTACCGCCTATATCCATATAGTCGTGCATTAATGACATTCACCACATCTGACCTCCAGGGATGGAGGAAATGTCTTATGTATGTCGGGAGCATACAAGACCATGTGTTATGCCTCGCGCTAGAGGCATAACAACTCGTTGATCAACGTGGCTCTACTCTTGCGGTATTACCGTCGACATTAATTTGTACAGCTTCACCTTGTTGGAAAATCATGTTTGGATTAACTTCTTGAACAATAGAAATAACGCGTCCATCATCCAAGCGAATCGTCAGATTTACGCCATTGCGCTCACCTGTTTTATCAGCGATTTCGCTACCAGCGTATCCACCAGCGACACTACCGCCAATTGCCGCAATATCCGATCCAGCTCCGCCGCCAATCTCGGAGCCTAGGATCCCTCCGATTGCTGCGCCAGCAATCATTGCTATAACGTTTGTTTTATCTGATTCAGCAATCGTCACCGGTTCTGCTTTGACTATCGTACCGTAATACACCTGCCCAATTGTTTGTGTTTCTGCTGCTCCGTAAGCGTCCCCATACGGGTTGGGGCTGGTGCATCCCGCTATAGTGGCAAGCGACATAGTGAGTAGAACTGCCAAGTTGATTTTTTTTGTCATGGGAACTCCAAAGCCTAGATGAGAGACAAAAGTATAGGATCGCCGCGACAGTTTTGCTGTGGAGATAGGGCCGAGTGCGCATTATTTGCACATAGTATTAATAATATAAGGGAAACTGTTACTTACGCCGCATTAAAGTTTCTAAGTCCTTATGCTCAATCGCTATCTTTTGACTACGCTTGTATCAAATAACTAAAGGAGACATAGCTGTGTCTATTACTGAATATCTGTATTTGGGCATGATTGCGATTATAAGCGGTATAGCACAGGCGACAGTCGGTGGCGGCGGACTATTACAACTACCGGCATTATTTAATGCTATGCCAGGCGTCGCAATTCCAATTGTGATTGGTACCAACAAGCTAGCGATGCTGGCAAGTGGTGTTAATAATGTTAGGCGCTATGCATTTTCAATGGATTTACCTTGGCGGTTAATTGTCCCTGCCATCATTAGTGGCTGTATATTTGCCTTTATTGGCTCCTCCTTGCTAGATGATGTGTCAGAGTCTTGGTTTAAGCCTATTTTATTAGTGATTATGATTGCACTGGCTATCTATACCTTCCGTAATAAAGAGATGGGAGAGAAGGCTGTTGAACCATTGTTTCACCAGCACCAAAGGGGAGTGAGTGCGGTAATGGGCGCTATGCTTGGCTTCTATCAAGGCATGTTTGGTCCTGCAACGTTAACCTTTATTATACTCGGTAATATTCGTGCCTTTGGTATGGATTTTCTTCATGCCATGGCGTCATCTCAAGTGTTATCAACCCTGTTTAATGTCAGTGCGTTAGTTTGGTTTATCAGTCATGGATATTTTGATATTAAACTGGCGTTAATTATGATGCTTGGCACTCTTATTGGCTCGCAAATAGGTACACGCATAGCGTTGAAGGGGGGCAACAAAGTTATCAAAATTCTGTTTGTTATGATGTTACTGATTGAGATTGGCCGTTACTCTTGGGCTCTTTTTTAATGAGTTCAGTATGCTGGAGGCCTAGAGTTTAGGTTTTGTTCGATATGGATTTAGCTTTAGTGAATTAAGCCGGGCAGCCATGAACCGTCACATTGGCATAACTGATTGATAAGAGAGTTGATTGAGTTTTAATGAGGGCTCGTTATTTCAGGTGTTACACTTTTTATTGTAAGCATGGCAGTAAGAGTCTCTTACTACCATGTCAGCTTACGAGCATTACAATATTAATTAGTCTTTATGGCCTGTTTTATGGTGTTCTCGAGATGATTCTTTATGGTCATGTTTTTTTACTTTGTGGTGCTGATGTTCATCATGTTCATGACGATCATCATGGGTTTGCACTGAATGTTTATGGCCTGTAGGGTTTCCACCATGTTGAGTGTGCGGGTGGCTTTTTTCATGGTCTCGTGATGCATGATGATCTTTATTGTGCTTATGCTCATTCCCATCATCATATCTATGTTCCATACGCTCATGTTGTGCTTCGGCAGTATGCTGATGACCATGATTATGGGTTTTATGATCTTCTTTTTTTGTTTCACCGTGCTTGGATTTGTGACTCATTATTGAACCTCTGAACTGGGTAGCTAACGATTGATGAGTCTAGGTTGCGCTTAAGCTAAAAGCAAAGTTGTGATCTATGTCAATCTTTGTCAAAGGCTGAAATTAATTAAAAATCATCAATAGTTCATCTTTCAAATACACACTGCCATCATCTGTGTTTGCTGTGGATTAAAGCAGGCATTTTTGTACTTATAGGCTTCTATGATTAGGCTCGATTAATTCGAAACACGTTTTATTAATATACTCCCTCAGCTTATGGTTAAAACATTAACCCAGAAGATGTTTTATCGAGAAATAAGTATGTTGGTATACAAAAGTGCAGCATCTAAGTGTTGCTATACTTTTCTAACACTCAGCACCTTAGAGAAATTAAACATGGCTATTACCAAGCTTGATGACGACACAGCGCTTATTGTAATTGACTTGCAGTATGGCATTGTTGCCCTACCTGATCCTATAGATGTACAGCGTGTCATTGAAAACACTAACCACTTGATTGAAGCTTTTCACCGCCGTCATTGGCCTGTTGTGCTGGTTAATGTTTCTGGCCGTCCCTCGGGGCGTACAGACCAAGCTGTGAGTTCTGGCAATACTGCTGATAACTGGTCGACATTAATAGCTGACCTGAACCGTCATGAAGAGGAGATATTGTTCACGAAAAGAAGCTGGGGAGCCTTTAGTCATACCAAGCTGCATGCAACCCTGCAAGGGTTAGGGGTTACACAAGTTGTTATTGTTGGTATAGCGACCAGTATGGGAGTTGAGTCTACCGCGATGCAGGCTTTTGAGCTTGGTTACAACGTAACACTCGGCATCGATGCTGTAACTGATGTGGTAGCAGATAACCATAAACATGCTATTAGAGTGACGCTTCCTAAGCTGGCGGAAACAGGGACAACTGAGGATATTTTGCATCAAATTACGCTGTAGTGGCTTATCTAAAGCCATTATAGGGACGGCGTATCTGAGGCATGCTTGTGGCACCTCTTTGGCATTTATGTGATTTGTCTTTGGCACCTCTTTGTGTGTGCGTGGCAGTCATTTATTTGAGCGTGATGTATGCGAGTGCTGAACTTGGCGAGTATTATGCCTAGTGCATTTTGCTGATGATAAAACAGTACTTATTTTGCTGGTGATAAAACAGTACTTACCTTGCTGATGATAAAGCAGTACTTATCTTGTTGATGATAAAGCAGTGTAGTCTGATGAAGATAAAGGCAGAGTCGACTTTTTTTCAGTTTACTCTGCCTTTATATTACTGCTGCATCCAATCGACGTTAACGCCGGCTTGGTCAAACATATCTTGGCTTATTTGAATCTTTTCAGCCCAGCGTGACAGGAAATCTTCGCTTGGTTTTGGACTGTGTACTGTGCTTAATCCTGTTTGGATTATCTTTGCTGCGCAATTAGGGCAGGGGAAGTGAGTCACCCATATTTCGCAGCCGCTGAGATCACGCTTAGCATAGAGAATGGCATTCTCTTCTGCATGGAGGGTTTTTAGCAGCTTCATCTCTCGGTTGTCAGTTTCGGCACTATCGGAGATCCCATGTGGGTAACCGTTGAAACCTAAGGAGACAATTCGGTTATCTTCGGTGATCACCGCACCTACTTGAGTGGAGGGATCTTTACTCCAAGATGCTACAAGCTCGGCCATCTGCAAAAAACGTGTCGCCCATTTTGTCATCATTTAACAGATACTCCTTATGTGTGCTATTGAATAACCAACTCAAACTAGGTGTTATTCTCTATGGTGAACAGTGATAAATCAACCTATAGCCAATGAATAGACAATGAATAAGTAAAGTGTCTGCTGTTTCTGGCAGCGATATCTGAGCTTATACATCAAGTGGTTATATTTGATCCTCTGCCTATAATGAAAGTGCCACTTCATTTATTGACTTGAGTATTGTTATGCTGAGTTGTAAACTTTTGGCCTAGACTTTTCCTGCCGCTTAAGTCAAAACACCTTAATTAGGTTTGATTAACTATATGGTCATTAAGAAAGATGAAAACAATAGTTTAGATGAAACCGATGTTTGCCATGAGTGTGATCTTACCGTGTTGATCCCCAGATTAGCCGAAAACCAAAAAGCACTTTGCCCACGTTGTGGTTATCTTTTAACCGCTAAACGTACAAACTCCTTAGAGCGTGTGTTTGCATTTGCCATTTCTGCTTTAATTTTTTTATTACTATCATTTCCATTTGGGTTTATTTCATTTGAATATAATGGCCTGGGGGACAGCATTAAGCTCCTGGACAGTGTGAGTATTCTTGTTGAAAATGGTTATGCATGGCTTGCCATTATCGAAGTTATTAGCGTGTTTGTTATTCCTAGTTTTATTTTGATGTCTCTTAGCTATTTAATCTTTTTTCTCAGGCAAGGTCGCTACCCTGCTCACGGGCTTATGCTCACAAGAGTTATATTCAAATTGATCCACTGGAATATGGTTGAAATATTTTTAATTGGCACCTTAGTGAGCTTTGTCAAAATCATTTCGATAGCAGAAATTGGCTTGGGCACGTCCTATTTTGCATTCATCTTATTTTCACTTTCAATGACAGCGGCATTATTACACTTAGATAAAAGAGTATTTTATCAAGCGATAGCCACGAGCCTAACAGCAAAAGAGCTGCTGCAAGTGGCAGAGTCTGCTGCAGCTAAGTCTGTTAAAGCTGAGTCAGTTAAAGCTAAGCGAATAGAATTAAAGCTGGTGGAGTCAGAGTTAGTGGGATCAGAGTTAGTGGGGGCAAAATTAGACGCGCCAGAGACTGAGAGACAAGTAAAAGGTGGTCGCGATAAACAGCAAGCTAACAGCCTATCAATCCAAAAAACCTGGGCGTTTATTATTACTTCTATTTTGTTGTATATTCCAGCTAACTTATTGCCAATCATGAACACTGAGTTTTTAGGTCAAAGTGAGCCTAATACCATAATTGGTGGTGTGTTATTACTTTGGCAAGATAAGTCATATCCTATTGCTATCGTAGTGTTTATTGCTAGCATCATGGTGCCCATCACCAAAATTGTCATCCTTATCTGGTTAAATTACAGCGTACAGACTCATTCTGGTCGATTAGAGCATCAACGCATATTTTTATATCGCGCTGCAGAGTTTATTGGTCGCTGGTCTATGATGGATATATTTGTGGTGATTACACTAACCAGTTTGGTTCAGCTTGGTAATACTATAAGCATTATTCCTGGGCCCGCTAGCCTAGCTTTCTCTGCTGTCGTGATCATGACGATGTTGGCTGCAATGAGCTTTGAGCCGAAATTAATTTATAACGAGTATCAACATTTATGAAATCACAACAGCCCCTTGATGCAGAGATTAAAAGCGTGAAAACAATCTCTAAGGTTTGGTTTGTACCTATAGTCGCGCTGTTGATTGGTGGCTGGATGGTGTATTACCACCTCAGTAATCAAGGCCCCGCGGTGACCATTATTTTTAACTCTGCCGAGGGGATGGAGGCCGGGAAAACAAAAATAAAATCCAGATCGGTCACTATTGGTGAAGTTGAAACCATTAAGCTCAATGAGCAAGATGATGGCGTTATTGTGACAGTAAGAATGTCAAACGATACTGAAAAAATGCTGGTGAAAGACAGCAAGTTTTGGGTGGTGAGCCCTCAAATTGCCCTGTCAGGAGTTACGGGCTTGGATACATTAATATCCGGTGTGTATATTGAGCTTTCGCCGGGCTTATCTGAGCAACGTAGCAGTGAATTTACCGCGCTTAACTCTCCCCCGATAACCCCCAAGGGAACGCCTGGCTTACATGTCACCTTAAACAGTGATAAGCAATTTGCTTATTCCCAGGGCGACCCGATTATTTATAAAGGCTTAACCGTCGGTAAAATTGAAGAGGTGCACTTTAATATTAAAGATCGCGCCATCTATTACAATGCGTTTATTCATGCGCCATATCATGAGCTACTCACAAGTAACACCCGATTTTGGGATGCCAGCGGTTTAGTTGTCGACCTCAATGCCGAGGGGATTTCACTTAAAACGGGCAGTATTCAAACCATATTAACGAATGGGGTGACCTTTGGCATACCAAAGGGAATGCCATTAGGCGCTAAAATTACCGAACTCGATTCCTTTGAAGTTTATTCCGATTATCAAGGGGCGAGTAATGCGCGCTATAAATACTCATTAGAATATGTGATGTTAGTGAGTGATACGATTCGAGGTTTAAGTGTCGGTGCACCAGTGGAGTATCGTGGCGTGACTGTCGGCGAGGTGTCTTCGGTTGAGTTAATCACGACAGATCCAAGCGCTTTGTACAGTGATAATGTTCGAATTCCGGTACTACTCAGTATTCAGCCGGGGCGAATAGGCTTACCTGATAATGAGCAAGGCGTTGCCTTGATGAAGCAGCATAATACGCTCTGGATCCAAGAGGGGTTAAGGGCCACCTTAAAAACAGGCAGCTTACTAACAGGAAGCCTGTTTGTTGAATTACAGCATTTTGATTTACCACGAATCGATAAGCTTGAAAGTTATAAGAAGTATTCTGTGATCCCAACGGTTAAAGATCAGTATTCACAACTAATTGATAAGGTTGAGCTGTTTGTCGATAATCTCAATGGATTACCGTTAGATGAAATGACAAGTAATGCTAATGTCACATTAGTTAATGCTGCTAGTCTGCTTAGCGAGTTACAGCATACGAGCCAAAACCTAAATAAGCTCTTGGCCAGTGCTGAGCAGCAAGGTTTAGTTAAGCAGTTAAGAGTTGCATTAGAGAGTTTTGCTACGCTGAGTCAGGATTTCTCTTCAGGATCTCAAGGCTATGGGCAGTTACAGGAAGCGATGAAGAGTATTTCAGATGTGATGTATGAGCTTAAGCCTTTACTCGAGCAGCTAAAGCATAAGCCAAATGGGCTCATATTTGATTCTGGCAGCCAAGACGAAGAGCCAAAAAAATATTCAGAGGTTAACCAATGAGACTCATTTTAATCAGTTTAATCGGCGCAGTCTTGTTTCTTACTGGCTGCAGTTCAGCGTCAAACACTAGCAGTTATTACCTATTAAATAGCTACACGTCAGCTGGCGTTGCGGCACCTGACTTAAGCAAGCGCGGTGAGCTAAGTGAAAAAGCCAACGTTGAGCTTACGGTGCAGTTGGCTGAGTACTTAAACTCTCCTTATATTGTGATGCAAATTAATCAGCACAAACTAAACTATGCCAGTTTTCATATGTGGGCCGAACCATTAGCCGATGAAACCTTAAAAGCGTTGCAGCTTGATTTAAATGCTTTAAGCAACACGCTCAAATTTGTCAGCACAGCAAAAGTGAGCGAGACCAATAAGCAAGCCCATCTATCAATCCAAATCGATTATTTTTACGTGACAGCACAATCTAAGGTGGTGTTGTCTGGGCGCTATCAATATAACAACAGTTCTGAAATGGGAACTGAATCAAAGGGGGCTCAAAGTATTGAGCAAGCTTTCACCTTTGAGGAGCTATTAGAAGCAGACGGGTACTCGCAATCAGTAACCCAGATGAGAAGCTTGCTGTTAACACTCGCTAAGCAAATCACGGCTAATATCACATACTAAATATCACATATTAGCCATTATGAGGGCTGTGCTTGAGAGGCCTGCCAATGTTACTCACTAATGTTTTTACCATAGTTCCTAATATGAGTTTCTCAGATTAGTTTCTAGCTAATGATTCTAGTTAATGTTTCTAGCATAGGTTCTTGCATAGTTTCTAGCACCTAAAAGCTCGGCTTTAGCCGAGCTTTATCATGTGCAGTTAATACACAAACCTTAAAACAGATGGCTGTTGAGCAGAAGGTGGCACACAATACCTGCCGCATACCCTAATGCAATAACTGGCATCCATTTTAAGTGACCAAAGAATGTATATTTTCCATGTGCAGCCCCCATCAGCGCCACACCTGCCGCTGAACCGATAGAGAGCATACTGCCACCAATACCGGCAGTGAGTGTTACCAGTAACCAATTTCCTAAGCTCAGCTCGGGCTGCATCGTCAGTACTGCAAACATCACCGGAATATTATCAACAATAGCCGATAGCACTCCGACCATAATATTAGCCCAGACAGGGTCCCACTGGTTATACATCACATCAGACACTACACCTAGATAGCCTAATAAGCTAAGGCCTCCTACGCACATAACGACCCCGTAGAAAAACAGTAAGGTGTCCCACTCGGCATGAGAGACGCGTTTAAATACATCAAATGGTACAACAGATCCTAATCGTTTCAGGGCTGCCTCATCATGATTAGCAATGGCATTGGCTTTCTTTTTCTCTAGTGAGCGTGGCAGAGTTTTGCGTAGAAAAAAACCAAAAAACTGTAAGTAGCCTAATCCCATCATCATGCCAATAACGGGGGGGAAATGTACCAAGGCATGAAAACTGACGGCTGTGGCGATGGTGAGAATAAATAGTGCCACAATGCGCTTTGCGCCTCGTTTAAGCTCAACATGTTCATTGGGTAAGTTAGGTTTGGTTAGCGGTACAAAAAAAGACATGATTGTGGCTGGCACGAGGTAGCTCACCAGAGAAGGAATAAACAAATCGGTAAACTGCATAAAATTGACTAGGCCAGCTTGCCAGACCATCAAGGTGGTGATATCACCAAATGGACTGAATGCACCGCCAGCATTTGCGGCGATGACGATATTGATACAGGCAATATTAATAAATTTAATGTTACTGCCACCGACCTTCATGACAACGGCACACATTAATAATGCTGTGGTCAGGTTATCGGCTATTGGCGAGATAACAAAGGATAGTAATCCGGTTAACCAAAACAAAGTTCTGAAATTAAAGCCCTTGCTGACCATCCATGCTTGCAGACCATCAAATAAGCGCCTTTCTTCCATGGCGCTGATATAGGTCATGGCGACTAACAAAAACAGCAATAACTCAGAGTATTCGAGTAAGTTATGTTCTAAAGCCTGCTTGGCAACCTCTGTTTGTCCCTGCTGTTGATAGGCAAATCCTATCATCAGCCAAATTAACCCAGCAGCTAATAGTACGGGTTTAGACTTGCGCAGTTGTAGGTATTCCTCTGCCATCACTAAACAATAAGCCAGAGCAAATATCACTAACGAGGCGTAACCGATACTAGAATGGGTGAGATCTAACCCTGTTTCACTGGCTAAGGCGGGGGCGGCAAGCCCCATAGTGATAATGGCTAAGATTAACTGAATGGGTTTCATATTACTTCTCGGTTCCTTGAGAGATTAATTATTTTTCGATTTTGTATCGATGCAATTATTGGCTGCATCGATGATGGGTGTTTTATTAAGTGCTGCATAAGTGCGGCGAAAGTATTGTTTCAATACCTACTGCTCAAATTACACTGGTGCTAATAGCACAGGTTTAAATGGCACTGGTTCAAATAGTGATGGTTATTTTTTAAACTATTTTACAGTGGGTTAAGTAAGTAATACAAGTCTAACGCTCGGTGTTTTTCAAGATAGATGGCAGCGTTTTAGATTGCAGATTATTGATGATTAGGCATGTTGTTACTCGTGATTTTGATATTAACTATCGCTTATCTTCTTGTTATTAAAGCCGTTATCAATATTTTTTGTAAACGATAAACTTCGGGGAGGGTAATGGATGCTAGGTGAAACGGTCATTCGTTTTAATGGGGTAGCGACTAAAGTATACCTATCTGTTATGAGAATACTTACTAGCTAAAGCATACCTGTCTACTTAAGAATGCTTACCAGCTAAAGCATATCTACTTAATCATATCTATCTACTTAAGCGTACCTACCAAGTGTAGCCGTAACTGATACCGATTAAGTCTGCACCATCATTGGCGCTCGCAAGCTCTGCATTCGAATAATGGCTATAAGATAAGCCTATTCTATGATGCTTATTCACAATTAGTCCTAATCCGAGCTTATCCTCAAATAGCCAGTTGGAGCCTAAATCACGGTCTAGATATAGGGTGTTATTGACGTAAGCGACACCGATCCCTAGCTCTAGGTAGAGGCTCATTGGTTTAAAGTGCCATTGATACTGAAAAATGGGATTAAGGCTAAAAACATGATTGCTCTCATGCTTGCTCTTAGGGGAATTGTCCTCCCAGCGCTGTACTGATAACTCAAGCCTTAACCCAATACCGTAGTTATCTAAGAAGGTATCGGTTGTGTCTATACCTTGTAAGTAGGATAAGCGCCAGCTTGCCCCTGAATCGTAGCGCTCATTTTTTGCCGGAATATAGCCATAGGAAAACTCGAGCCCAGAGCTTGCAGCGCAAGTGAATGGAAGTGTTGATAACAGTAATGTCGCCATTGCTTTCAACTTGAACCCTGCGAGTTTCACCATGTCTTTGACTATCATTGGTTGGTAATAATAAAGGTTAGTTTGTTTTGCTGAGTATGGGAGGCGGGGAATGATTTATTATGTGAATCGCCCCTATTTGTGTAACTAAATTCAATCTGCTTATCAGCTGCTACACTGTACACAGAGCATAAAATGACAAAACAAACAGACGATAAAGAGAATGATAATGCTACGAATTGTATTCATATTGGGCCTGTTACTTTTTTCCTTCGATACTAAGGCGCAAGGTAACAACAGCTTTAGTAGTGAGGTGAGCCATTTTGCCGGAGGCATGGTCGCGGCAGGAGCAATGGTGGTTGTAAGCGATTACTACTGGCCTGAACAGAATCGTGCCTGGGTGGGTTTTACCGTTAGTGCTGTCGCTGGCGGCTTGGCGGAACTGTACCAATACAGCCGTGATGAAAATACGGCTGAAAATGCATTGTTAGACGCTGCATCCCATGCCCTTGGCTCTGCCGTCGGTGCATATATAACTGATCAGTATATTTTGTCACCGGTTATTAGAGTCGATGAAGGTAAAGGTACTTTTGTGGGGCTAAGAGCTTCATTTGTCTTTTAATATCTTAATCTTTTAATACTTGAATTTCGTGGAGGTATTGTGACTTTAAGAAGGAGCTTGAGTGATAAAAGGTTAGAACAATATCTCTATTCGTTCTATAGGTAACGGGATGTTATATGAAACTTGCTTTCAGTAAATTATTCCGTTCCGGCATATCCTACGCATTTTTTAGCTTTGCTCTGGCCCTGTATTTTTCATTAGTTATTAATATCCCTATATATGCTGAATTATATAAAGTATTAAATCAAATTGATGGTGTTAAATTCGGTTTTGTTGTTTCATTGCCGGTATTTTTTTGCTCAGTGTTAGTGTTTGTTTTTAACTTACTGAGTTGGCCAATTGTAGCCAAACCCTTCTTTATTATCTTATTAATACTTTCCAGTATGGTGAGTTACGCCGGTTATAATTATGGCGCGCTATTTGACTACAATATGATAGTTAATATAGCGGAAACAGATACCAGTGAGGCAGGGTCTTACTTTAGCGCTTACTCAACGCTTTGGGTATTTTTGATGGGGATCATACCTGCACTGATTGTGTTCATGGTGCCTGTAGGAATAAAGCAAAGCCCAGCGAAAATGCTAATGATGAAAGTAACCTCTATGCTGCTGTCATTAATGGTTATCGCGGTTATTGCAGCACTTTACTACCAAGACTACTCATCTGTTGGGCGTAACAATCGCTATCTGAAAAAGTTAGTGATCCCGACGCAGTTTGTTTACAGTTCAGTTGGATATATTAAAGACACTTATTTTTCTGAGCCTATCGTGTATCGCCAAATTGGCTTAGATGCCAAGCAGGCAGATTCAGCGCTTATCATGGCCGAAACCAAACCGACATTAACGGTGCTGGTTATCGGTGAAACAGCCCGTTCGCAAAATATTGAACTTAACGGTTACCCGCGAAAAACGAATGAATATACCCGTGGGCTTGATATCATTTCATTCCAAAACGTAAGTTCATGTGGCACAGCAACAGCGGTTTCTGTTCCCTGTATGTTTTCTAATATGACTCGAAAAGAGTTCAATCGCAGTATTGCTGATAACCAAGATAATTTGTTAGATGTGTTAAAGCGTGCCGGTATTTCATTATTGTGGAAGGAAAATGATGGCGGTGATAAAAACGTTGCAGCCCGTATTGATAAGGTCACCATAGAACGTGCCGAAATTAACGAGTTTTGCGATGGGACCACATGTTTCGACATGGCCTTATTAGATACATTTGAGCAAGATATAAGCTCTCTTAATGGTAATCGAATGATTGTGCTTCATCTTATAGGAAGCCATGGGCCAACCTATTACAAACGTTACCCTGAACAGATGAAAACGTTTGCCCCTGATTGCCCCAGAAGCGATATTGAAAACTGCTCCATAGAAGAAATTGTTAACACATACGACAATACTATTTTGTACACAGACTATGTGCTCAGTAATACGATTGCCACGTTAATAAAGCTAGAAAAAAACTATAATACAGCACTTATTTACATATCAGATCACGGAGAGTCCCTTGGTGAGAATGGCATGTTTTTACATGGTATGCCGTATCGTTTTGCCCCTGACTATCAAACTCAAGTGCCTCTTATGCTGTGGATGTCACCTGGCTTTAAAGAGTCAAAAAATATTAATGCAGCCTGTTTAGAAAAAGCGGCTAAGAGTCATCCATATTCACACGATAACCTTTTCCATTCGGTGCTAGGCATGATGGAGGTAGAAACCCGTGAGTACCAAAGCAGTTTAGATATATTTAGTCAGTGTAAACAGTAGGTCGGCTTTTGTCTTTGCAAGTTAGGTGAGCGTTAGAGACGTTGTAGTGCGAGAGAGCGAAGCGATAAGCTTTCTTGAATATGAGTGAGAGTCCACTAACATTTATTGCAACCGCTATTGAGCGTTAGGCCTGTATTGCCTACAATAGCGCACTTTTTATTTACTGCAATTTTATTACTACAGGCCAGGATTATGACTGACACTACATCGCAACCGACTTTACCTGATCGTCTTTCTGTTAACCCACGTAGCCCGCATCATGTGGAAGCTATTTTTGAGCACGATATCGGTATCAAGGTTAACGGTAAAGAGCGTTTTGATGTTGAAGAATACTGCATCAGCGAAGGCTGGGTAAAAGTTCCATCACACAAGGCCTTAGACCGTCGCGGTCAACCGCTGATGGTTACCGTTAAGGGTGAGGTTGAAGCGTTTTATAAATAAACGCAATCAACTGCCCATCATATTGGGCTGAGATGTTGAGCTAAAATGTTGAGCCTTGTCTTTAATTAAAACATTAGTTTACTGATGTTTTAAGCGGCAAGGCTTTTTGTCATTTATGGGCACCTAACATAATATAGCCTCTTAACTTATTTAGCCTCTCCCTACTGCAACATTGCCTTCAATATTGCGCTCTACAGCGACAAGATAGTATTCATTCAAATCTCCATCTCAACCTAAACCTTAATTTCAACCTTAATCTGAAACTCATACCAGTACCCGTCTAGAACTCAATATAAACAGGCGTTAACCCTTGTGTCTGCGCTTAGTCAATGACAGCACGCTGACATAATCTGATGGGGGTAACGGCCACTTTTAGTTAGATATCAATGCTTATGGACAATGCTTATGGCTTATGAGGATGGACATTTTTTACACCTTACTTTGCATCTTATAGTAACTACTTTTGCTTCTCTTCACTTCAGCTAGGCTAATGTTGAACTATATTTCAAATAGGCTCATTTACCTATGCTTACCATTTCCGCTTCAGCGACTCAGCTATGGGTGTATCGGCTAGACCAATCTCCTCATACAATAAAGATGAACAATTATGCCAACAAATAAAGATACAGCAGAAGTCGCTTCCGAAAATACTCAGGAAAAAACGGTTGCCTCTTCTAAGCGAGTCACGTGGATTTTATTAGTTATGGTCTTTTTACTGTGGATTTATACGCTGTGGGCTGATCGTGTGACTCCCATGAATAATCACGCCAGAATTAACGCTCAATTGATCCAAATAACTCCTCAAGTCTCCGCTGATATTTACAAGGTATCTGTGGTCAATAATGCAGAGGTCAGTCAGGGGCAAGCCCTAGTTGAATTAGACAATGCGCCTTTTTTACTAAAAGTTACCGCAGCTCGTCTGCACTTGCAGCAAACGAGTTTGTCATTAGGGGCGGATTCGGCGGGGATCCAAGAGGCTCAAGCCAACTTAGTGGCTAGCCAAATAAAACGTGACAATGCCTATAAACATACTCAGCGAATGACGGCGTTAGGCCGCACAGGGGTGATCAGCAAACAATCTTTAGATGACAGTCAAGATCAGCTTAAAGATGCCGAAGCAATGGTCGTGCAAGCTAAGGCTGCGCTTGAACGCTCAAAAAAAGCCCTTGGACCAAAAGGAGAAAATAATCCTCAACTACAAAGCGCGCTAAATCAGCTCCATCAAGCGCTACTTGAGGAGTCATATTGTCACCTGCAAGCACCTGGCGATGGTGTGATTACTCACCTTAATTTGGCTGCGGGTAACTTTGCCGTAGCGGGCCACCCTTTAATTACCTTTATCAATAACAAGCACACTTGGATCACCGCGATGCTGAGGGAGAACTCGCTCATTTATCTGAAACCGGGTACTCCAGTTAAAATCGTATTTGATGCCTATCCCGGCCAAACCTTTCGTGGTGAGGTGCAATCTATAGGTTGGGGCAGCAGTGGTAATGGCAATTTACAAACTGATCAAACGACGGGATTATTGATCTCTCCTGATGGCTTGCAACACTCGCAACGTTTTCCGGTCAATATCAATCTCGGACATGAGGCCAGTGCCTTACCGCAGCGTTATGGCGCTCGAGCCATGATAAGTTTTTATCCTGGGCAGTCGACGATGGGTGAAACGCTGCTGGATATATGGACTTGGACTTGGAGCTACTTATCCTATGTTTCATAGCCGAGCCAATGCGCTGATAAGATTGGCTGTATTTCCTGTTTTATTATTATATTGGCAGGATTTTTACGGTACTCGTCTACCACTACTCGGGCCCGCTTTGGTGGCGGTTTTATTTTGCATCAGTTCACAAATGCCATCTACAAAAATGATTTTAAAGCTAGGTGTCATCTTGTTTGTCAGTACTTGGCTACAGGGTAAAATCAGCCTATACCTATTTGATGACCCATTAATCTATTATCTGTTACTGTTTGTTACCTTCTATTGGTGCATGCAAAGGGCGCGTGAAAACCCAGCGGATATCGTATCTTCGTTTATGCTGCTTTCTTTGGTGTTAGTGACGGTATTTAGCCGCCAAAAAGGGCTTGATATCACTCAACTGCCTAAAGGACTATTTTTAGAGCTTATCTATGCCGGTTTCACGGTCTGTATTGCCTTTCTATTATTTCCTGGCGGTGAGGTTATCGCGACAACTCAAACCGTTCCAGAGGGGGCGGCGCAGACGGAGATTTGGCACCTTTTGTTTAAAGCCGCTTGCTCATTTATTTTTTTGTGGGTCTTTATCGACTTAAACTTATCTCAAGCGGCACTTATGGCGATCACTTTAACGAATGTGATTAAGGACCCTAACCCGATGAAGGGGGTAAGCTATGGTATTAACCGTCTTATCATGAACAGTGTTGGGCTGTTGTTTGCTTTACCTCCGTTGTTGGCAGCAGCCTTTGAAGTTAACATTATCGTGCAGTTAGGCATCGCTATCGTTTGTGCCATGTTGATGGGGATGTATGCGATGAAAAAACACGCTAGTAACAATAATTTTCAAGTCTTATATTGTGGCTATGTGATTTTGCTTTATAAAGGCATTACTGAGAGTGGGGGTTATGCACTGCATAATGATTTTATTCGAATTGGGTCTATTTTATTTTCGGTGATGCTGGGTTTGATTATATTGCAGTTAATTCAACCTCAGACTAAAACCGAGCAAGCATCCTAGCTAGCCATATAGCGCCTATCCATTCGCCCTATGTCATCGGCGGCATTAACTTGGTACCTAAGTCCGTTATTTCGCCCTTGTTGCGAGTATAATGGCGCTTGGCTTCATCTTATTCAAAAAGTGTCGACTTATAGGGCTATGTTCAGCTGCTCTTTACTTACCTCGATGACTCGATGTTGCTTATTGAGCTGATTATTTAACCCTGTCATTGCAGTGTTATGCATTTAATTAGATTTATATAGAGGTTTGTTTTGTCTGCTTTTTACCATAGTTGCCGCTATTTCTTTATCCCTCTTCTATTCACTGCGCTGGCTCTGATGATGAGTGAGATCTATCAAGCTCAGCTGCAGGTTTGGCAAGGGAGGATTGAACAACTTCCTTTTTGGTTGCTCCCTGCCGGGATAGTGATTGCACTGCAATTTAACCGAAGTCGCTTAGCGTATCTGGCGCTGTTAATGCTGGCTTACTATCTGTGTTCGTCGGGTGTTTTCTTTGGCAAGCTAGCAGTGAGTCAGCATTCGGATCTGCTGTTGCTGGGGGGAGCGTTCACCATCACCTGGTTTGCTTTCATTAAAGACAGGGGGCTTTTGTCTCCACATAGCTTGGTGAGAGGGCTTGGGATAATACTGAGCTTTTTGGTTGCTTTCGTTTGGATCTGGGCTAACACACAATTTAAGACGGAGCTGGACTCTTATCTTATTGAACCCTTGAATGTAGATATTCGCATACAGTCCCCATTGTATCTCTGCGTCGCGTTAGTGTTTATTCGTGGGGTTTGGCAGGCAAACTTAGTTAACACCTCCATCTTCATTACCTTGGTGCTTTGGGCTATACACTTTATTTCGCCTGCATTACTGCCGCAGTCTATTTCGATGACGGCATTAGCCACTATTTACATTTTGACGGTTCTGACCGACTCTTATTTTTTAGCCTATCGCGATGAACTGACTGGGCTTGCCTCGCGTCGCGCGCTATATAATTTAGTGCTTTCACTTGGCCGTAAATACAGTGTGGCGATGCTGGATATCGATCACTTTAAGAAGTTCAACGACACCTATGGCCACGATGTGGGTGATCAGGTGTTAAAGCTGGTCTCGAGTAAAATCGGCGGCGTTCGCGGTGGTGGCAAGGCTTTCCGTTACGGTGGTGAGGAGTTCACCATTATCTTCCCCCGTAAAGACGCATCATCGACGCTTGATTACCTTGAAGAGGTGCGCGAGGCGATAGAAGAATATGATATCGTGCTGCGAGATGAGAAGCGTAAGAGCCAATCAAAAGCCACACGTGGTAAGGCCCAGCAAAAAACTAAAATGGTGAGTGTCACCATCTCTATTGGTGTTGCTGAGCACCAAAGCGGTGAAAACTTTGAGCAAACCATGAAGCGAGCTGACGTTGCCCTATATAAAGCGAAGAAGAAAGGCCGCAATCAGGTTTGTACTTAATAAGCTGTTATAGCAAGGTATTGAGGCTGAGCGTAATGGTGACCAGCGTATTCGATACCTAGCAATACGAATAAGGCTCACGTAAACGGTGAGCCTTATTGTTTTCAGTTGATAAGGTATTTACTATTCAACTTTTAGCGTCGACAGGTCCTCATTTAGCTCATTCACCACACTCTGTAGTTTGTCGCTGACTAAGTCCACTTCACTTGCGAGCGCTAATAATTCATCAGCTGAGTCACTGATGTGAGTGATTTTCTCGCTGATCTCCACGCTGACGGCAGATTGTTGCTCTGCCGCTGTCGCGACTTGGAGCACACTGGAATTAATCTGATTAATTCTTTCAGTGACTTCACTTAACTGTTGATAGCTTTGTTGAGTTTCATTGGCGGTTCGGTTAACTCGTTGCTGACTGGCATCTATCTGCTCAACTGCAAGGCTAACATCGTGCTGTAAGCTATTAATCAAGCTGTCTATTTCAGTGGTAGATGCCTGAGTTCGCCCAGCTAAAGTGCGTACTTCATCAGCCACAACCGCAAAACCACGTCCCTGTTCACCGGCTCGCGCAGCCTCAATCGCTGCGTTCAATGCCAATAAATTGGTTTGTTCGGCAATACTTCGAATGGTTTCTAATATGGTATTGATATTATGACTTTGCTGAGAAACTCGCGCGATTTGCTCAGATGCAACGCTCATCTCGCCAGCGAGTGCATTAATTTCATTAGTCGTGTTTTCGACACTGCCATGAGTGTTCTTCAAAAATTCAAATGCTTCCCCTGCGCCGTTAGAGACATCGGTGGCTAAATTTGCCACTTCATTTGACGTGGTCGACATCTCTTCTACAGCAGCGGCTATACTGCTGGTGGCGAGCTTCTGGTTCTCAGTGGCGACTCGGGTCGCTAGGGCGGTTTTAGACAGTTCGGTTGCTTCTTGAGTTAATTGTTTCGACTGGCCTTTTATCGATAACACCATCAACTTTAGTTTTTCTGCAAACGCGTTAAAGCCACTTGCCATGGTGATGAGCTCTTTATGGCTTTCTATATCAAGAGTTTGCGTTAAATCACCATCACTCTTAGATAGGCTATCGAACTTTTGCGCCATCTGTGACATGGGCTTCACAAAACTGTTAACAAACAGATATAACAGCACCATAGCCAGACCTAGTGCAATCAGCGAGTAAGTGACCATTTTTACTGCTGTTGCTTCTGTTGCTTGCTTCATTTGCGTTATCAAGGTTTGGCTATCAGCCAGTGCCACAGCTTTAGGTTGGCGGATGACTAATGTCCACTCGGTATTAGAGGCGCTAATATTGATTTTTGCTACTGTGGTCAGATAGTCAGGGTTGTTTACCTTTGCAGTCTGTAACTCTTTTGCCAGTTGTGTGTCGGCCTCGGTCAGTGGGCGGTTCAACTGTTTGCTGTGATTAGAGCTGGCCACTAAGCGCTGCTGCTCACTTAATAGATTGACTTGTGCTTGCGGGAGATCGGCGGCGATTGCCACAATCATTTTTTGTAATAGGGGTAAGTTTATATCTACTCCGACTAAGCCTCTAAACTGACCTCCGGCTGTCACGGGGGCCGCTAAGGTGGTCATTAGAACTTTTTCTCCGCCCTCTAGCTCATACCAGTAAGGCTCTATAGTACAGGGCTTGCCGGTCTTTTTACTGCATAAATACCACTCG
The DNA here is from genome assembly GCF_052977325.1 of Shewanella sp. 0m-6. Classification (NCBI taxonomy): domain Bacteria; kingdom Pseudomonadati; phylum Pseudomonadota; class Gammaproteobacteria; order Alteromonadales; family Shewanellaceae; genus Shewanella; species Shewanella sp. 0m-6. Next base: position 124,013 of record NZ_JBRIMD010000010.1, on the reverse strand, counting down.
GCTTCTCGCTGGCCAAACTCATCTCTGGTATCTAGGTACTTTTCATCTGGATCGTCGACAGGATAAAAAGCTAACTCTCCATCTTCTCTCACCCAATAGATTTCAAGCGTGCCTTGATCAGAACTATGGGTTAAATCTCCTTTAAATTGGCTATCAATTTGATCATAGCCATTGGGTTCAAACTGGCTGTATATGGCACTCACCTGAGAGTTAGCGTTGAGGAATTGTCGGTTAAGCGACTTAACCTGAACTCGGGAGAATACATTGCCATCGGCATGTGATGAACTACTGGCTAATAGCTCAGCTAAGGTTAGCGGCACCATAAATGCACCGTTTAAACGACTTTCAATAATGACGGCTGATTTGGCGGCAATTTCATCCAGTTTAGCTTGAGTAATGCGCTGTAAACTATCTGCCGACAACTGCTGTGACTCCGTAGCCGTCGTCTGCATTGACGTAATGCCGACCCAAGTAATAAGGAGTAATGACAACACTATTATTAAGGCAGTCGTTAGTAACAGTTTTATTTTAAGAGAAGACTTCTGCATTCTAAACACGCTCTACAACTTTCAATAAACCGCATATTAAATGTTTGTTACTGGATGGTAAATGGCGGTTGTGGCTAATGGTGACTTGTATCGCTTTTGTTTTGTTGGTGTTTTTGTGATTAGAGTTGCTTATACCTTGATAGATTAAAATTTGAATACACTTTTTACCGAGTGATAGTTATAGCGTAATAGTTACAGGATGAGCGTTAATAGGCGTATTTGAGGCTATTTAATTGGATATGACTTGGCGGATTTAATGACTATTTGAAATGTCTTTATATATCGATTTTAAGAAATAAATCAGATTCAAAGCGTATTATGTTTCTAACTAGTAAAAAGAGTGTTCTATCGTAGTATCTTTGTCAAAAAATATCGCTACTATTGGCACCAAGATATATATGGTTAACTTAATACAAGGAGTATTTATGTCCCTTAGCCATCAGCAGAAAGTGTACATTCCCAAGGGCGTTCGAGCCAATCAGTACATTACTGCAGAGATCATAGTAACAGATGCGTTGCTAGCTCATTTTCCGGATTACAAAACATGTTACGAGTCTCTTAGTCGCACTATTTTTACGTTAGGGGAGCAAGAGGAGCTATATAACCTTCATGTGATCACTAACGATAAGTTACCTGTGGTGCGTTTTCATGCTGAAGCATATTGCTTTCCAACCGAAGAGCAGATCATATTCTTCTACAATCCTGAATATCATGAAGCGCAAAGCCTTCATAGTAAAGATGATTACCGAGCAAGAAAAATTAGGATTGTATTCTTGGCTACGGGTGACGAAATTCGCAGTAACTCTGCTAATTTCCATATTAAGGTGCAGACCTTCCTTGCCAAATTGATGCCTCAGTTACCAGAGCAAAATCTAAAAATCAAAATTCGCGATCATCAGCACCTTTCATATGATCTGTTCGCTAAAGCGAAAGGCAATAAAGAGAGTTATGGTTATAAGCTACGCTCAATCAGCGATAGGTATAGAGCAAGACAATGCCCGCTTCCAGAGGATCACGGTTCATTATGCTATGTTACGGTCAAACTACCATTAAGCCGTAAGCTTAAGCAGGCCATATTACCAGAACCGAGCAATGACTTTACGCCTCTGTATCAGAAGCTTGAGGATGTATTTATTCAGGCGGCTTCAGCCAAACAGCTTAAACGAATTGCCATGGTTGCAAATGGGCTAACCCCGCTTGTGCGTAACAGTAAATTCGATCTAGTTGATGGCACTGACGAAGTGCAAATGCTTGGTTTTGACCCTAATATCGAAGAGCAGCAGTTTATTCGTCATTGGGACGGTAGCCGCTTAGTCGAAATGGTTAGCTTTACGATTGCCGCTGGCGTTAATGATTGTAAAGATGGCGCACTTGGGCGCTACTTGAACCGAGTTGAAGATGCGCTAAGGAGCCTCACGTCTGAATTGGCGTTAGACAAATCTCGTGATGAGCTGATTGTGCGATTCCACCAACATATTAGTTATCAAGCACCTGAGCAGCTGCTGAGCTGATCTTTTGCTGAGCCAGTCTTATTGCTGATATAGTAAAACACGCTTAAATCCTGGCGTGATATGTTGAGTCTTGTGTACCTAAATGGTGTCATTATCTATGGTAGGCAAGGCTCTTTACATCGGGTTACCACAGCGGCAATACAGATTGATGATCTAAAAAGATTATTGATCTAAATAGAGGCTGGTGCTTCTCTTAAAGTGGGGGAGGGCTTAAGAGCGTTATTGATGACTTTGAACTTGCGTAACGAGTCTTACTAATGAGTGGTCGAAAAGTTACCGATAAGCTGGTTATTGCCATTGATGATCTTACCTTGGCAGGTTTCATCACAATAGATAAAGTCTATATTTCTATCTACGACATTGCCCTTGACGAGAACATGACGTAATAGTACATCACCATTTAGCTGGTGGATTAGTGCATTCCAAGAAATGTTATCTTTAAAAATATTAAAATTTACTCTCATTTATTACCTTTTTTTGTTTGTTTTAGTGTGTGCTGATTTCTTTTTAGATTGGTGAAACCAAAATCGTTTTGGACCCGATGTACGAGACATAGTTAACCTTTTTGAAAAATGACTTAACAATAAGCAAAACTTAAAATAAGTCTTATTTTTTTATTTAATTTGTATTTATAAGAATATAACGAAGTGATTCAGAAACGTAATGACATATACAACAAGCAGATGATTGAAATGTTAATGTTTTCGCAGATACAGTATAAATTTGGATTAAAGTTTTTTGTTGAAGTTGATTTTTAACGTCAGTGTTATTGGCGTTAGTTTTAAATGACGTAAATGGTATAAAACCATTTACGTCAACTTACGAAGTTACAGCGCGCTTACGTTAGCTGCTTGCAGGCCTTTTTGACCTTGCTCTACTTCGAAAGATACTTTTTGGCCTTCAGCCAAAGTCTTGAAGCCGTCAGAAGTGATTGCACGGAAGTGAACGAATACGTCAGCGCCGCCATTGTCTTGAGTAATGAAACCAAAACCTTTCTCTTCGTTAAACCATTTTACGATACCAGTTGTATTAGACATTATGTGTCCCTTAATATTAAATTAATAAAAATTGTCGCAGTATGCGGTGCACTGAAAAATTGAATTATTTAATGTGATGATGAATATAAGGGAAAACTGAGGATAACAACAATAACGAAGGAATTCTGAGATTTTACTTTTTACTTATTTTTCATTAATCACTCTCAATAGCAGAGCGAGGTAGATACTACGCGATAATTGAGCGTTGTCCATACTTATTTTTAACTTTCTACTTATATCAATAAAATTATCATAAAAAATGGCAACGTTTCTCATACTGTAGACGGAGCCTTTTCAGGTGATGGGCAAGCCGCAAAGCGCTAAGCTTGCTTTGGATGCGCTTAGATAAGTTCTGAAGATATGGCAGTTAAATGCATCTCGAGTTCATCTTCAGTTGAGGGCAATGAATTTAACTCAAACGTCAGTGGTTTACTGCCATTAAGCATGAACACTGAGTGGGTACCATGATCGTAGTGAAACCATTTGCCGTTGACGCATAAGTCGGTATAACAATTTGGTAGTAGCTCCATAGGGTACCTCTATATTGTAGGTTTAATGATGATAAGCGGCTGTTTAACATCGCAATGTCACGATGGTGTGAGCTCTGTGAGATAAACTTAAGCGCTGCCTGTGATCTTGCTCACCTTTATATGACCTGAAAAAGCGTAGGCGGTTATTGATCTACATCAAACGCAAGATAAATAGCGGTTTTGTTTTTAAATTGTGGCGATATAAATCACTGAGTTTTGCGTTAGGTTAGTGTCTTTTTGAAAGATAGTATGGAGTCAGTTGGTTATAGCGATAGTTACTTTTGTTTGGTTGGCATTACCTGTTCATTGCTAAACGCATTGTTGAAGAGCACTCGTAAGAATTGTTGCAAGAGCAGTTACAAGCACAGCACTTGAGTTTTTGATTCAGGGCTGAAAAAATAGCTTAGTCGTTAATGACCTTGCCTCTGAAGCGCTAAATTCTCGCTGAGCGATTACATCTTTATACTAATTGATATTAATACTTAAGGTCCCTCGAAACACCACCATGAAACATGAGATTACTATCTCGCTTCCCTCGCTCATCCATCGAATTGGCCGCGAAGCGGTAAAGCAAGCACAAGCCGTTGCTAAACAATTTACTTGTGAGCTTAAGCGTGTGCGCCGTTCTCGAAACTGGGGGATAAGCGGTGATGCTATGCAAATCCAGGCCTTTAGTCAGCAGCTAAAAACTGTGCAATTAAGCGCTGGTAGTAGCGAGTTTGCTTACCTTATTCGAAAAGTGGATACCGGCTTATTGAGCCATGCCGATAAGTTGGAGCCGTTAGCTGTAAAGCTCGCTCGTTTAATCACTCAAGATCCCAACATCACTTTAGCCGAGTTGATGCACATGACTGATTGCACCATGGCTGAGGCCAGAACCGCGCGTTTTGAGGCTGATAGCTGGTAGACCGTGGGCATTTTTCTTTGCAAAATTCGCCTTTAAATTGTTCAGCAAAGCAGTTTGTAACTTTAAATATCTTCATTGAAAATAATGGCTTGCACTTGTTGTGGCGAGGGACTAGTCTACAAAAAATTTGGCGTGTATTTTTAATGTTAGTCAGTATAAAGATGCGTTCGCTTTAGACATGAATCAAAAATGAGGTTTACATGCTTAGCAGTAATATTTTCGATGGATTAACGCTAGACGATGTACTAAGTGAGCATCTTGCCGGGCTAGATAGTTATGATGAGCCTTATTTTATCTGTATCAAGCTAAATACCACGAGCGATAACGCGATAAAAATGTTGATCCCAGAGCTTGATCATCTGGATGACGATATTTATGCGTTTAGACTTGAAAAACACTTGTTATTACTCAGCCTTGAGTGCGAAGTTGACGAGATAAAGTCACTTGCAAACATGTTACTTGACGCCTTTGCTGCGAATAATGTTACCGCGCAAATCGCTGTTTTCCATCATAACTGCTTAGGCGCACCGATTGAGACCTTAAAGTGGTCAACTCAGTTGTTAGAAGTCCTAATTGATAAGTCGCCTAACGAGTCTATTGTCGAGTTCAACGACTTTTGCGACCGTGGAAATTGGCCAGGTTTGAGCGACTACATTGAAGGGCGTGAACCGGGGAGTGGCGCTGATTTAGGCTATAACTATGATGAAAAAGCCTATGATGAAGACGACGATGACTTTGATGACGATGACGATGACGATGACGATGAAAGCCATGATCGTTTTGATGAACATGGTTTTGATAAGGATGGTCTAGATGCCAATGGTTTTACTGCACTTATTCAGGCTATTTTAGATAAAGATGCCGCAGTGGTAGCCAAAATGATAGCTAATGAAGCTGACGTGAATCAGGGCGATTGGTACAAGAATACACCGCTTAATCATGCGGTCCAAAAAAGTACGCTTGAGATTGTTAGCTTACTACTTGAGTCGGGTGCTAATCCTAATCAAGCGGGAAGTTATGGCACGCTAGCGCTTAATATCGCCAGCCAAAACGGTATGTTGTCAAAGATGCAGCTGCTGTTATCAAAGGGCGCAGATGTAAACGGCTTAGATGATGAAGGTGAAAGCGCGCTAATGGCCGCCGCCGGCAACAGCACAGCCGAGGTGGTAGCATTATTGCTGCAATCTGGCGCTGATTGTAATGCGCTCAGTGACGATGGTAACACTGCACTTATCCATGCTGTTATTGGTAACTATAATGAACGTACTGCGATTGTTGAGTTACTGCTTGCCAATGGTGCTGCTAAGACGATGCATCATCAGAATATTCATGACTCAAGCGCAATGGATTTGGCTATAGACCGTGAGCATCAAGACATTGTTGAAATGCTAAAGCAGGCGATGTAATAGTCGTTTTCGATATTGATAGGTTCAGTATGAACTAAAGGGATAAGCTTTACGGCTTATCCCTTTTTTATGAGGCAATAAACTGTAAACCAGACTGACGGTATATGCGTATTTAACCCAGTAAAGGCCAATCAGTGCCTTCATCACTGCAACCAAAGGAAGTGGTTTGCGTGTTATTAGCGCTGTGACTACCAAAGCTTTTCAAGGGTTATTTATGTCTTTATCAAAATATCTTTTCGTTTTTAATCATTTGGTTACTAACGGCACAAAACGTGATGATAAATATCATTTAGATGGCTTAACGGCTTGGCATGATATTGATGGTTATACCTGTTATTTAGGCTATCAAGACTTAGTGATGACGCTGTTGTTTCACGGCCGTTTTGCTTACGAGTATCAAAAGCGGCTGACCTACAATGAGTTCAATTTGCTTATAGAAAAACGCTTTAGGCAGCTCAACTCCCCGCAATAGCTTATATTTTAGCTCGCCATTTGGTTAGCAAGAGTAATCTGTAACGCTCACCTGTGCGTATTAGTGTTTATTAGCGCTGTGGGTTGATTTTGCCAGCGACTGAGTGGAGGGAATTTGATATTGAGTAATAATCCGTTGGCATCAAAAATCTGCTTAGTCTGTGAAAGACCATTTAGCTGGCGCAAGAAATGGCGTAAAGACTGGCAGCAGGTTAAGTATTGCTCTAAGCGCTGCGCAGGGCAAAAGCAGAGCTTAAAAAACAAAGATGCTCTGCAGTAAAGGAATGATGTATGAATCAACATAATCAGCAATTTACCACTTTACGGTTGATCTTAGGCGATCAGCTTAACGCCGCTCACTCATGGTATCAGCAGCAAGATGATAAGACCTTGTATGTGATTGCCGAACTGCATCAAGAGACTGATTATGCCAAGCATCATGTGCAAAAAGTGTGTGCTTTTTTTGCTGCGATGCAGGCCTTTGCAAAAGCCTTACAACAAGCAGGGCACCAGGTGCTGCACCTTACTCTTGATGACACTGCACAGTATCCGAACTTACCAGCGCTTTTAGCTGCGTTAATTAACCAGAATAAAATCAATGAGTTTCAGTATTAATTACCTGATGAATATCGGCTGCGTCAGCAGTTGTCGCAGTTTGCTGCTTCGCTTGAGATTACCAGTCTCGCGTTTGAAACCGAGCACTTTTATTTGGCAGATGCCGAACTTCGTGATTATTTTTCAGCAGATAAAAAGCATCGCTTAGAGCACTTTTACCGCAAGCTGCGCCGCCGTTTTAATCTATTAATGCAAGGTGATGAACCCGCTGGTGGCCAGTGGAATTATGATGCTGATAATCGGCAGAAGCTTAAAAAAAACGACTTTGACGCTGTGCCAGCGCCGCTGATGTTTGCTAACGATGTCAGCGCCATATTGCGTAGGCTAGAGCGCCATCATGTCGCCACTATTGGTGCAGCCCACAAAGAGCTGTTGTGGCCGATTACACGCAAACAAGCTAATGAACTATTGCAGTTTTTTTGTCGGAACTGCTTGGTCAATTTTGGCCGCTTTCAAGATGCGATGACTCATGAGTTAGACATGACCGCAGCGCCTGCCATGGGCGAGTTAGCGCTAGCACCCGGTTCAGGCGCCAAAATAGATCAAGTCACGATTACAGAATACAAAAAACAGTGGAGCCTGTATCACTCGCGGTTGTCGTTTGCGCTCAACGCTAAAATGTTAAGCCCACAACAAGTGATAGACACTGCCATTGGCTACTTTGAGCAAAGTGATGGCGCCATCACCTTGGCGCAAATTGAAGGTTTTGTACGGCAAATTCTAGGTTGGCGCGAGTTTGTAAGGGGCGTGTATTGGGCCAATATGCCAGATTACGCCAGTCTTAATCACCTTGCTGCTAATCGTCAGTTGCCAAGCTGGTTTTGGGATGGCGACACTAAAATGAACTGTATGCAGCACGCGATTAAACAATCCCTCGATTATGCCTACGCCCACCATATTCAGCGTTTAATGGTTACTGGAAACTTTTGCTTAATCGCCGGTATCGATCCTGATGAAGTGGACGCTTGGTATCTTGGCATTTATATCGACGCTATCGAGTGGGTAGAGATGCCGAATACCCGTGGCATGAGTCAATTTGCCGATGGCGGCATTGTGGGCTCTAAAGCTTATGCCGCGAGCGGTAACTACATCAATAAAATGAGTGATTACTGCAGTGGTTGCCAGTACGAGGTTAAACAAAGTCATAGCGATAATGCTTGCCCACTTAATGCGCTGTATTGGCATTTTTTGCAGCAGCATATTGATGACTTCAGCGCTAATCCACGCACACGTATGGTTTACGCCAATTGGCTGAAAAAGCCAGAGCAAACACAGCAACTTATTTTACAGCGGGCTAAGCATTTACTCGCCCATATCGACAATTTATAAGGATATTGATAATGAAACATATTGGGTTTGACGACATTGAGCAGATGGAGCAACGCGTGCGCGCACGCTTGATTAATAGTTTATCAGGATTTAAAAGCGCCAATTTAGTCGCAACGATAAGTGAAGACGGACATAACAATGTGGCGATAATTAGCTCGTGTTTTCATCTCGGCGCTAGCCCAGCACTGATGGGGATGGTTATTCGTCCCGATAGCGTACCGCGCGATACGTTAAGTAATATTGAGCAAATGGGCTGCTATACCATTAACCATGTGTCAGCCAATATTTATCGTCAGGCACATCAGACTTCAGCGCGTTATGCCGAAGAGGTGTCAGAATTCGATAAAGTCGGTCTATCAGCTGAATTTGTTGCTGGTATTGAGGCGCCTTTTGTTGCGCAAAGTCAGCTTAAATTCTCGCTTGACCTACGAGAGATAATGCCACTGGCAATTAACGGTACTATCTTAGTGATAGGCGAAATCACTCATATTATGGTTGATGAGTCAGGCCTAAAAGACGATGGCTATATTGATATTGAAGCGCTGGAAAGTGTTGCGGTATCAGGGCTTGATAGCTATCACCAAACACAAAGGTTGGCACGTTTAAGTTATGCCAAGCCAGATAAAGCCTTGGTAACGCTGCCGATAGATGGCCATTAATCGCCAGTTCTTTTAGCTAAAGGTCTTTAATCGTGAAGTTATTAGATAGCCTTTGGTTAACCAGCCATCACAAGTCGAGTTATCAAGTAGCTTGAATAAATAGCTTTAACAAACAGCTTAGAGACTATTTGCAGTTTTATATTGAGGGCTTTGCGGTTGTACAGAGTGAGCTTTAATTAGCGCTAGCTTAACTAAACTTGATCTACATCAGCACAAAAAAACACCGTGTCGCCATAATCATACATTGTTTAGTGTAAAAGGTTTATTGCCAAGAGCTTCATTGCAAACAGCTGATTACAAGAGGCTGATTGTAAGGAGCGACGTGGTGTCAGATAGTCAAGTCACAGACCAAAAGCTAATCTTAATTCTTAAAACCTGTATCGGAATTGGGTTATGTTTAATCTTGCTTGGGATTTACCTGCATAACTTCAACGACACCATCCACGCTATGGGCGTAACCGGGATTATCATTAGTGCCGTTTGCGTGGCATTTGGCATGGTGCTGTCACTGCCGACGAAAATGTACCTCACGTTTATCTTAGTGAAGCGCGAGGCCGATAAGAATCAATAAGCTTTGGGAAGCAAAAAACTCGATGAGCGCGCAGCTTGATACTGATTGACAATGCTTATTCTAGATGTCAGTGCTGTGAATCTGAGCTTTTGTGTAATTAACCCAAGACTAATGCGCCAAAAACACCGATAATTCCCCCAATTCGTTTATTTGGCCTCAGGGCTGATACCCAGTCTGGATCCACAATTAAGCTAGATGCTTGTGTGACAGGCTGATATCTGTGCCAAGGGCAACGCTCGCAACAAAGTGGAAATCATATTCAATGGAAATCAAAGTTAACTTTCTCGATAATTTGAGATTAGAAGCCAAGTTCGATGACTTTACCGTCACCGCCGATCAGCCAATCCGCTATAAAGGCGATGGCTCTGCACCGAGTCCATTTGATTACTTCTTAGCATCATCTGCCTTGTGTGCGGCCTATTTCATTAAGGTGTATTGTAAGGCTCGCGATATTCCAACAGAGAACATCAAACTGTCGCAGAACAACATTGTTGATCCTGAAGATCGCTATAACCAGATTTTTCAAATCCAGGTTGAGTTGCCAGACGATATTTCAGATAAAGACCGCCAAGGTATTTTGCGCTCAATTGAGCGCTGTACCGTGAAAAAAGTGGTACAAACTGGCCCTGAGTTTAAGATTGAAACTGTTGAAAACCTAGATGCAGATGCCAATGCAATGCTGATGGGGCAAAGTGATAGCGATGCTAGCACCTATATTTTGGGTAAAGATCTGCCACTTGAGCAAACCATTGCTAATATGACTGGAATGCTTGCCGATTTAGGCATGAAGATTGAGATTTCATCATGGCGCAACATTATTCCTAATGTATGGTCGCTACATATTCGTGATGCGGCATCACCTATGTGCTTTACCAATGGTAAAGGCGCGACGAAAGAGAGTGCACTATGTTCGGCATTGGGCGAATTTATCGAGCGTCTAAACTGTAACTTCTTCTACAATGATCAGTTCTTCGGTGAAGAGATTGCTAATAGCGAGTTCGTACATTACCCGAACGAAAAATGGTTTGCGTTGGAAGACGACGACTCATTACCTGCTGGTATGCTTGATGAATACTGCTTAGACATTTATAACCCAGAAGGTGAACTTGCGGGTTCTAACCTGATTGATACCAACTCGGGTAATATCGACCGCGGCATTTGTACTATTCCTTACACCCGTCATTCAGATGGCGAGACGGTTTACTTCCCATCAAACCTGATTGAGAACTTGTTCTTAAGTAACGGTATGAGCGCGGGTAACAATATCCAAGAAGCGCAGGTTCAGTGTCTGTCAGAGATCTTTGAGCGTGCGATTAAACGCCAAATCATCGAGCAAGAAATTGTCCTGCCAGAAGTGCCAATGGAAGTACTCGAAAAGTACCCAAGTATCTTAGCTGGCATTAATGGTCTTGAAGAGCAAGGCTTCCCGGTAGTGGTTAAAGATGCATCATTAGGTGGTCAATTCCCGGTGATGTGTGTGACCTTAATGAACCCGAAAACCGGTGGCGTATTTGCCTCATTTGGCGCGCATCCAAGCTTTGAAGTGGCGTTAGAGCGCAGCTTAACCGAGCTATTGCAAGGTCGTAGCTTTGAAGGTTTGAACGATGTGCCAAAGCCAACCTTTAACAGCATGGCGGTAACTGAGCCTGAAAACTTTGTTGAACACTTTATCGATTCAACCGGTGTGATTTCATGGCGCTTCTTTAGCAGCAATGCAGAGTTTGATTTCTGCGAATGGGATTTCTCTGGTACCAACCAGGAAGAAGCTGACAGCTTATTTGGCATTTTGGCTGACTTAGGTAAAGAGGTTTATACCGCTGAGTTTAACCAGTTAGGTGCGTCAGCATGTCGTATGCTAGTACCTGATTTTTCTGAAGTGTATCCAGTTGATGACTTGATTTGGGATAACACCAATAAGGCGCTGGAGTACCGCGAAGATATTTTAAATCTGCACTCATTAAGTGATGAAGAGTTAGTGGACTTAGTGAATCGTTTAGAAGAAAGTCAGCTAGATAACTACACCGACATTCGCACCATGATTGGTATTGTGTTTGATGAAAATACCGTTTGGGGTCAGCTAACTATTATCGAGCTTAAGATCTTAATCTATCTAGCACTTGGCGCCGCAGAAGAGGCGATGGAGCTAGTCGATAGTTTCTTACAGTTTAACGACAACACGGTTGAGCGTGGCTTATTCTATCAAGCGGTTAGTGCTGTGCTTGAAGTTGAGATGGACGAAGAGCTTGAGCTTGAACACTTCATCTATAACTTCAAGCGTATGTTTGGTGAAGAAGTGATGAATAATGTCGTTGGTACTGTTAATGGTGACGTGCGTTTTTATGGTTTAACTAAAACCAGCATGGCGCTTGAAGGCATCGAGCCACATCTAAGACTGATTGAAAGCTATAAAAAGCTGCACAGTGCACGAGCGAAAGCGGCTCAGTAGAGCCCTGTCTTAATCGCTAAGTGATAGGTCTTTATACTGTTTAAGCCATATTGGGCTTAAAACAATAGTAATAAGATAGTTGAAAGCGGATCTTTTGTATTTTACAGAAGGTTCGCTTTTTTGTTTATGCTGCTGATACGGACCCAGTGTCAGGATAGGTTGCATCGGCAAGATTGAGTACAACTCTTAATAACAAAAAGTTATTGTTATCAGAAAATATCATAATTATTCATCTTATCTAAATTGTCTTAATATGACGGCCATAAACTATTAGCAATAATCTCTTAGCAAGAGACAAACTAGCAAGAGACAAACTAGCAAGAGCCGCATATCGCATTTGGGCTAGACCCTGATGGATACCAAATAGAACTGATCCTGTTGGATTAAAGCCGGATCAGTAGCGTAAGCAGATTAATAGCCAATTTAGGCGAACAAGATAGCCATGCAGCAGAGCGCGTCTATAAGAGTAAATACAGCGGGTTATTGATAAGGAACTTAAGATGAAAAATGCATTATTTCAGTCCGTACAGCTTGGCCGACATACTCTTAATAACCGTATTGTGATGCCACCAATGACCCGCTCGCGAGCGAGTCAGCCGGGTAATGAAGCTAACGATATTATGGCCACTTATTACGCTCAGCGAGCATCGGCGGGTCTAATTGTTGCCGAAGGCACGCAAATCTCACCAATGGGCCAAGGTTATGCTTGGACGCCTGGTATTTATAGCCCATCGCAAATTGCCGGTTGGAAGAAAACTACCGACGCAGTACATGCAAAAGGCGGAGTGATTTTTGCTCAATTATGGCATGTAGGCCGTGTTACTCATCCTGATAATATTGGCGGCGAGCAACCTATCTCTTCATCAGCATTAAAAGCTGAAGGCGTTAAAGTGTTTATCGATAATGGTACTGAGGAGCCTGGTTTTGTTGAGGTGGTTGAGCCACGAGCAATGACCAAGGACGATATTGAACAGGTTATAGCTCAGTACCGACAAGCTGCATTAAATGCCGTAGAAGCAGGTTTTGATGGCATTGAACTGCACGCAGCTAATGGTTACTTGGTGAATCAGTTTATTGATTCTGAAGCGAACAATCGCACCGATGAATACGGTGGCAGCATTGCAAATCGTTTACGCTTTTTAGATGAAGTCGTTGCCGCCATGGTAGATGCTATTGGCAGCGACAAAGTGGGCGTGCGTTTAGCGCCATTTACCTCACTCAACGGCACAGTGGATGCGAGCCCTGAAGAGACGTATACCGCAGCGGCAGCGCTGCTCAATAAGCATAGGATTGCCTATTTACATCTTGCTGAAGTGGACTGGGATGATGCGCCAGAAACACCAGAAAGCTTTAAACATGCAGTGCGTGCAGCATTTGATGGTATTTTGATTTATGCCGGTAAATATGACGCAGACAAAGCGGCGCAAACCATTGCTGATGGCCTTGCCGATATGATTGGTTTTGGTCGTCCATTTGTGGCTAACCCAGATTTACCTAATCGCATAAAGCATGGCTATCCTTTGGCCGCTCATGATCCGGCAACCTTGTTTGGCGGCGCTGAAAAAGGCTTAACGGATTACACTGAGTATAATCTGTAGCGTTAATAGCGGTTCTTACTTTAAAATAGCACGACAAGCCAATAGCAATCCCATGTAAATGGGATTGCTATTTTTGTTATTAGCAAGGTGAAAGAATTACTTTTCACCCATGCTATACCCCCTAATCCCATTTGCTAATTGGCTGTAGGCCTTCTATTTAAGAGTGCTATTAATGCGCGGAGTGTTGTATCTATTTATCGCCACCTTGTTGGCCGCTGTGGGGTGGGTAGCCTCAAAAATTGTGGTGCAATCGATACCTGGCGAGGTCTTTATTGGAACGCGTTTTATATTGGCAAGCCTGATCTTGGTGCCATTTTGCTATAAAAGCTTGCTCAAATTGAGCTTGAAGCAAGTGCTATCGGCTTGTGGTGTCGGTGTATTTCTAGGCGGCGCATTGCAGGTTTGGATATACGCAGTGTCGATCAGTGAGAGCTTATCTGAAGGCGCGTTTATCATGAGCTTAGCGATGATTATAGCCCCGCTTACGGCTTGGTTACTGTTTCAAATTAAGCCTAACCGCGCCTTTTGGATTGCACTGCCCGTGAGTATTAGCGGCATGATGCTACTTAGCCTAACCAACGGCTGGAATATGCAAGTGAGCCAGTTGTTGTTCTTGCTAGCATCGTCTTTACTGTCGGTACATTTCGTGCTGAATAAACGAATCAGTGGCAACTTAAAACCGCTTGTTTCTATCTGCTTGCAGCTGTTTGTTGTGGGGGTTGTGGGCGTGGTATATGCGATTTTTACTCAGCCTCACACCATAGTGTTTTCGAGTAACCTGATTATCTGGTTTGCCATATCTACCTTAATCGCAACGTCTGTGCGATACCTATTACAGACGATGGGTCAATATAAGGTGAGTATGGAAACCGCCGCGCTTTTGATGATCTTAGAACCGATTTGGACGCTGATCCTTAGCGTGATAGTGCTAGGCGAATCCCTTGAAAGCCAAAAGCTTATTGGTGGTGGGGTGATATTTTTATCCTTACTTATCTATATCAAGCTTTCTAGATACTATGCCAAGGTTGAGCAAGTAAAAGCCGGACAAGTTGAGGCGGGAAAGAAGGTCCTAGGTGCGAGCTCCTAGGAAGAGCTGAGACGTTACATGAGATGGTTTTAGAAGAGTGGAACGGCCTAGCGAACGTGACTAGGTCACTACAGAACGTTTCGCTTATGGGACGAGTAAGGCCTTAGGTTCTAGAAAAGGCAAAGAAAGGTGCTAGGGAGTACTGAGACGGTACAAGCTGAGACTAGAAACTGTGATAAAAAAGCCAGCGTTAATCGCTGGCTTTTTTGCGGCTAGAATACAGTTTGCTATTGAAACCTAGCCAATAAAAATCATGAAGCCTTTGAGGATCAACGCGTTAACGATATCAACAAAGAAAGCGCCCACAATCGGTACCACCATAAAGGCCTGTGGTGATGGGCCTGTTCTTGATACTAGCGCACCCATGTTCATCACTGCAGTAGGCGTTGCGCCTAAGCCAAAACCGCAATGGCCCCCCGCCATTACTGCTGCATCATAGTTACTGCCCATTATTCTGAATGTCACAAAATAGGCAAAGAGCGCCAGCACGGCTGTTTGTACCACTAAGATGGCAAGTAGCGGTATGGCGAGATCAAAGATCTCCCAAAGCTTTAAGTTCATTAAAGCCATAGATAAAAACAGCGCTAGCGAGACTGAGCCCAGTACGTCAACACATTCACTGTTGATTTTGTAGCCGCGAGATATTTCAGTTAAGTTGGTAATCATTACGCCAATAAACAGCGCATAGACAAACTCAGGCATCTTGAGCCAGCTCGCTCCTAGGGCTTCAATAATGGCGCTAGTCCATTTCGCGCCCGCGACACACAACAGCATGATAAACAGGACTTCTAATACACTTTTAGCTGTGACTCTGTCCTCTTCAAGCTGATCATAAGTTACCAGATCTGGGTGGTCGGTATGATGATTTCCACCCACACCGTAACTTGATACTAAGTTATTTTTATTAATAAGCCGTTGCGCCACAGGTCCGCCGATAATCCCGCCCATGACTAAACCAAATGTGGCAGCAGCCATAGCAAACTCTAAGGTATTGACACCATATTCACTTTGAAAGGTATCCGCCCAGGCCGCGCCGGTACCGTGGCCACCTGAAAGGGTAATGGAACCTGCTAGTAAGCCCATGAAAGACTCTAGACCCAATAGGTTCGCTAAGCTAATGCCGACGATATTTTGAATAACGATAAACAGTGAGGCGACACCGAGAAATTGGAATACTTTACTACCGCCCTTGAGTAATAACTTATAGTTTGCGGCTAATCCTACGGTGCTAAAGAACATCAGCATTAGGGTGTTTTGCATCGAGAGGCTAAATGCCACTGTGATATTGTTAAAGTGCAGCACAGTGATAAGGGCTGCAATTAGAAGCCCACCAACAATGGGTTCGGGGATATTGTATTTCTTAAGCAGTGGAACATAGCGGTTAACCGTATGACCTATGAAAAGCACCAGAATCGCAACTAAAAACGATTCCAGTTCGCCAATGGTAAAGACTGTATTCATATGACTCCTAGAAAATAGATAAAGGCGTTATAAAAAAAACACCAGTTTGTTGCTAACTTTTTATTTTTATTGATTTATTTTTATGGCTATGCCTTTGTGGCTGAATATACTGCCACACTTATTTATGTTTTAGATATCCCATATATAGAAAAAACGCGGAGTTTTCACATTAATCTTTTTTTATAAATTGTCCGCAACAAACCCCAAGTCTATTAGGCTCTTAGTTACAGAGGATAAAGCGTTTAACGCTGATATTTTGACTATACTTGAATGATTCAATTTTGCTCTTTTGGTAGCAGCAGCTTGAAATGTTACCGACAGAGCTATAGTTACTTAGACAGTTACTTAGTTAATTACTCATTTATTCAGTTGCTTAGGTTAAGCTAAAAGGAGTTTGAAGATGACAGCCACACAACTAGTCAGTGTACTGCTAGTATCGACCTCGTTGGTGCTCGCACCAAGTGCAGTAGCAGAGCCACCACAAAAAGCCGAAAAACAAGCGCAAAAAGAATTGAATAAAGGGCAGCAAGAGCTAGACAAAACGCTGCGAAAAGAAGAAAAACAGGCAGCTAAAGAGGCGCGCGAGGCAAGAAAGAATGCCGATAAGTATGATCGTGAAGCACGTAAAGCGGCTGATAAGGACATGAAAGCTGCTAAGAAAGAAGCACAAGACGCTAGAAAGGATACCGATAAGTATGATCGTGAAGCGCGTAAAGCGGCTGATAAGGACATGAAAGCAGCTAAGAAAGAGGCACAAGACGCTAGAAAGGATGCCGATAAATACGAGCGTGAGGCCCGCAAAGATATGAATGAGGATATGCGCAGGGCTGACAAGGATGCGATCGAGGCGAGAAAAGATGCCGATAAGTATGAGCGTGATGCCCGTAAAGATATGAGCGAGGATATGCGCAGGGCTGACAAGGATGCGTTCGAAGTGAGAAAAGATGCTGATAAATATGAAAATGAAGCCCGTAAAAAAGCCGATGAACTTAAACGCGAAGTTGAAAAAAAACCTATCCCAGAATAGAAGCAGAGCAAAGGTATGTTTATGCCGATAGGCTGGCAACCTATAAAATAGGACAAATAATAAAGCCAGCAATTGATTGCTGGCTTTCAAGATTAACTCTCGTTTTATTCTAGCTAAGCTTATGTAAGAAGGCTAAAAGTTGCTGCTTACCATCGCGAACCCGATATAGGATGTCCATGATAGGTTTAATTACCTGATTTGCCGTTTTTAGGTTGCGGCGTTCATTACGCAAGCTTAGGCCGTAAACGGTCGACATGATTGCCCCAAGAACAGAAGCGCAGATAAGGTACTCGCTACTATAATAGGCCGCTGTAACCGTTAACCCCAGTCGTAGTGCCACCAAAAATTAGGCGCTAAAGCAGGTCTTGTCATAGTTGACCACAGACTGTGGCATCTGCGCTGGGCTCTTACGAGGGCTCGCAGCCTTTATCGGTTCCGCCGTTGGGGCTTGGCTACTGGCGCAACTTAGTTGCTCGCATACGACTATTTCACTTGCTGATTTAGTAGTGGTTTCGGCTTTAACGTCTATGTTATTAATGCTATTAACGACTATGGCATTAAGAGTGACGATCGGTTCTTGCTGTGCTTGTTGAGACTGACCACCGTGAAAGCAGTACTTGGCATGATTGTGCACTCGGCTTTCGCAGCAATATTGATAGCAGCTATCATTCATAAGCCTTATTTAGGCTTGCATTGCCAAGATTGGTTGTTTTCAAATTAACTCTGAAATATGTGAAGTTAATCACTCATGGTTAAGGGGCTCGTAGCCTACAATATCGCCATCTCGTAATGTCATATCATAATCAATAAGTCGTCGTCGGCAGAAAGCATATTTCTGGCGATTAAGTGCGTGCGTTTTTTACAAAAAAATTAGCGCGATACACTTTATACCTACTGTTTGGGGCGCAGATTCGCTGAGTTAAAGATGGAAACAATCTATTCATGAGTACCGCAAGCAACAAACCCAACTCTGTTGGTAACGACAACCTTGACGCAGCCGCAGTTAATGATGCGCAGGTGCCAGCTAAAGGCGGGTTGCTAGAGCACTTTTTTAAACTATCAGCCCATAACACTACAGTATCAACCGAAGTCATTGCAGGCATTACCACCTTTATGACCATGGTTTATATCGTATTTGTGAACCCGCAAATCCTTTCTGCAGCAGGAATGGATGCCAGTGCGGTATTTGTGGTGACTTGTATGATCAGTGCGATTGGCTGTATTGGTATGGGCTTGATTGCTAACTTACCGATAGCATTGGCACCAGCCATGGGGCTGAATGCGTTTTTTGCCTTCTCCGTAGTAGTCGGTATGGGCGTCAGTTGGCAAGTCGGTATGGGCACCATTTTTTGGGGCGCAGTTTGTTTTGCCATAGTGTCCTTACTCGGGATCCGCTCGTGGATCTTAACTAACATTCCCAAATGTCTGCGCATCGGTATTCCTAGCGGTATTGGCTTACTGATCGCTATGGTCGGTTTTAGTAACGCGGGGATAGTGGTGGCAAGCCCTGCAACTATGATCACGGTCGGTGATTTGAGCTCGCTACAATGTGTCTTGGGCGCGCTAGGCTTCTTTATTATCGTTATTTTGGCCTCTCGCGGCATTCATTCTGCAGTGCTGGTGTCTATTGCTATTGTGACCGCCATAGCGGCCTTGATGGGTGATATTGAGTACACCGGTATTGTGTCTATGCCGCCGAGCATTGCTAATACCTTCGGTCAGTTAGACTTGGCTGGATCACTTGATGTGGCGCTGATGGGCGTTATTTTCTCATTTGCCTTGGTGAGCTTGTTCGATAGTTCTGGCACCATGATAGGTGTAACAGAGAAATGTGGTTTTACCGATAAACGTGGTCGTTTTCCGCGTATGAAGCAAGCGTTGATTACTGACTCTGCAACCTCTGTGGTTGGTGCCTATATGGGCACATCTACAGTGACCGCTTACATTGAAAGTTCTGCCGGTGTTGCTGCTGGTGGCCGCACAGGCTTAACTGCTATCGTTGCGGGTCTGCTGTTTATCCTGGTTATTTTCTTCTCGCCACTGGCGGCAATGGTTCCAGGTTATGCGGTTGCTGGCGCCTTGGTTTATGTGGGGATTTTAATGTCATCTGAACTAGCAAAAATAGATGGCAAAGACTTAACTGAGTCAGCTCCAGCCTTTATTACTGCAGTGATGATGCCATTTACCTTCTCTATCACCGAAGGCGTTGCGGCTGGCTTTATTACCTATTGCGTGTTAAAGCTAGGCACAAATCGCTGGCGTGAAATTCACCCAGGGGTGGCTATCGTTGCACTACTGTTTATTTTCAAATTTGCTTTTGTTGATGGTCATTAATCACTCCCGTGTTAATGAGTAGCTTGTAAAAAAGCGTTAAGCATAAAAAAAGGCTCAGAAGGTAATCCTTCTGAGCCTTTTTTATAGCCGTGGCTTAGTAGTCACTAGGCAATTATTTTTCAACCACCATCTGGCCCTTTACCCACACCTTACGGATGTTTTGGCGACTGTTGAGGGTGATGATTTTCTCAAGCTTATCTTTAGCACTGTCCATTTCATCGAGGATAAAGATGTTGCTGTCAGTGACGCAGGTATCAACCACCAGCGCATCGAATTCAAACCCTGGCTGGAACAAGCCTACCTTGACATCAATGGCTTGTCCGCCGCCAACCGTTGCCATCCAATAAGACTCTAAGAATGAAATACGACTGCCGCTTTCACCGCGAGTATCAGCTGGCAAATAAGTTGAAGTGCCATCTTCGCGTACGCGAGAGTGATTCACGGCATCTAAGCAAGTGTGGAATATAGATGGGATTGGCGCGCCAGCTAAGTCGCTACCTAGACCGCATTTAAGTTCGTTATCTAAAATCTCTCGAGTCTGCATTGCCGCATTGGCAAAGTACATGTTAGATAGCGGGCAGTGGGCAATACTTGCGCCTGTAGCCTTAATCATTTGGTGATCTTCTGGGGTTAAAAAGATCGAGTGCGCCAAAATGGTTTTGCTGGTCATTAAGCCAAAATCGTTATAGATCTCAACATCTGTCTTGCCGTACATCTGTTGGCTATAATCCCGTGCCCAGTCGCTCTCAGAGCAGTGGGTTTGCACATGACATTGGTATTTTTGTACTAATGTGCCCAGCCCTTGTAGCATTTCACTGGTGCAGCTTGGCACAAAACGCGGGGTGACAACCGGTGATACTAACTGATGCTCGTTGCCTTCAAGTGCCAAGACTTGCTTAATAAAGTCTTCGGTCTCGATAAGGGCATCTTGGGTAGATGCTTCGATATAATATGGCGGACATTGGCTGGCTTCATCCATATTGACCTTGCCAACATAGCCACGCTGGCCTTGCTTTACACATTCACGAGCAAGCTCAACTGAAGTGTCTTTGTGGATAGTGGCAAAATACACGGCGCTGGTGGTGCCGTTAGCGAGCAGTGATTGCACTAGCTCTGGATAAACTTTCTTGGCAAAGCCCATATCTTCAAACTTGGCTTCAAGCGGGAAAGTATAATCTTGCAGCCAATCGTACAGTGGCAGATCTAGCCCTTTCCCCGCTTGTGGGAATTGCGGCGCATGTACATGTAAATCGACCATACCGGGCATGAGATATTGAGTAGGACTCAATTCTATGAGTTGCTTATTGTTCGATAATGCACTTATTTGCTGGTCAAAATCGACGTTTTTTTCTGTGAGAACGGATTTAATAATACCGTTATTATCGACCAAGATTAGCGCTTGAGCTGCGTACTCAAAATCACCTTTCACAGGACAATGAAAATACTGTCCTAATACACCAAATTTAATCTCAGACATCAGTATGCATCCATCTTATTGTTTGTAGGGTTATATCAATCAGTATAAGAAGTTGCTCTACTCAGAGCGGTTTTTGGCAAACTAATTCAAGGCGAATAGCTGAAAGAATGGTTATTCCCTTGTAAAGCTGTTCAACGCAGAAGTAGGCAGCCAAAATCGCTCCAGAATGGCGAGTTTTAGCGGCTCAGCTGCTGTGACTCTTAATGAACAAGAGGGAGCTAAACTTTAGTTCAACTATGATCTTCACTCATCGCAAACCACATGGTCTTGTATGTTCCAGACATACATAAGACATTTCCTCCATCCTTGAAGGTCAGATGTGGTGAATGTCATTCATGCTGGAGCATTTAATGACCTTGCCTCATAACCGCTAAATTCTCGCTGAGCGACCAAATCTTTAAACTGATTGGTATTATCACGGCGGGAGTATTACATGCGCGCAATCAGATTGAGTAAAATAAGCCGCGTTTTGTGACTAAGCTAATAGACTCAATATGCAGACGATTAAAATGCAGCCAGTGAAATAGATATAAGCGTTCATTTAGCCACAATAGATACATTCGTTGGCTTATTCATTTTACAGTCTTTTCATCAGAAGCTAGGATCTGTAAAGTACGCCACATAGTAGGCTTTGGGTCATATGGTCCATTTGCTAAGTAACGAACACAAGAGTATTGAAGATGAGTGACGAGCAAAAAGTTATCGATAATTTGGATGACCTAAGACGTTTATTAGTGTCGATTGAAACGGGTGGTTTGGGTCTTGAAGGTGTAGCTGGTGTTGGCATGGCGACTAATAATGCCGATGGTCGTCACTTTGTTGCCGTATTTGATAATAACCATAAGCTGTTACATGCCCGTTGGGTAACCGATGAAGTGTATGAAACTGGCAAAGATATGGTGCGTGACGGCGTGACCGGCAAACACTAAATCCGTTATTTTATGGATAGATTATGGAAGCCCGAGCTTAATGAGTTTTGGCTTTTTTATTGCACCTTTTACAGTATTAGAAAGTATTAGCAATGCCCGAAATTCTAATTTTGCTCGCAGTCTTTATTACGGTATTGGATTACACTTTCGGGATATTCTGTTTTAGAAACGTTCCCTACAACAACGTTTTCAATTAAAACGTTCCCAACCAAAATAATAGGTAGTTGCAATGCAAACCGCTGAAAAATTTATTGAACATCTCGAATTAGAACAACATGTTGAAGGTGGCTATTTTCGCTCGTCATATCGCTCAAAGCAGCAGTTCGATGACACAAGGGCACTGTGGACGAGTATTTATTTTTTATTGCGTACCGGCGAAGTATCGAATTTTCATCGCTTAACGGCGGATGAGATGTGGTATTTCCACGCAGGTGAATCATTAACGATTTATATGATTGATGAGCAAGGGGAGCTGACCAGCGCACAATTAGGCTTAGATATGGCTGCGGGCGAGCGCCCACAATTTTTAGTCCCTAAGGGCTGTATTTTTGGTTCGGCGATGAATAAGCCAGGCTTTTCACTGGTCGGTTGTATGGTTTCTCCAGGTTTTACCTTTGATGATTTTGAGTTGTTTAGCCAAGAAACCTTGTTGACGGATTACCCGCAGCATCAAGATATTATTAAGCGCCTTAGCCGTAGTGGTGTCGGTAGCTAGTGATGACTCTCTAATTATGACAGTCTAAGAATGATTGCCTAAGTGTGACAGTCTAATAGTGACTGCATAGGGGATGAGACGCTAGTGGAAGCCCTCGCTTGCAGATGCAAAAAGGCGCCGAATGCGATGTGACCCGCCGCCTTTTTTTTCTTAAGCTCAGCCCTTAGCTCAAGCTTTAACTTAGTAATTAAGCAAGCCCTTAAGCAGGTCCTTAAGCAAGTTATTAACTTAGCGTTATGACTGCTTTGCTAACACAGCATCAATATCGGCAGCACTATGGCGCTCAGCTAGTTGCTCCCACTCCTCACCCCATGAGCGGTTAACGATACGGCCACGCTGCACGCCTTGGCGCTGTTCAATCTGTTTAGCCCAGCGCTGTAGGTTAGGGTAGCTAGCAACATCTAAAAATTCGGCGGCATCGTATAAGTTGCCAAGCACTAAATTACCGTACCAAGGCCATATTGCGATGTCGGCAATACTGTACTCGTCACCCGCAATATATTCATTGTTAGCAAGTTGCTTATCGAGCACGTCAAGCTGACGCTTTGCTTCCATAGTGAAGCGGTTGATGGGGTACTCGAACTTTTCTGGTGCGTAAGCATAGAAATGGCCAAAGCCGCCGCCAAGGTAAGGTGCAGAACCTTGTAACCAGAATAACCAGTTCATGACCTCGGTTTTAGCCGCCAGCTCTGTTGGTAAAAAGTAGCCAAATTTTTCGGCTAAATAAAGCAAAATATTACCCGACTCAAACACACGAATTGGCTTTGTCTCTGTGGTATCGATAAGGGCGGGGATTTTAGAGTTTGGATTGATATCGACAAAGCCTGAACCGAACTGATCGCCTTCGCCGATGTTAATTAGATAGGCATCATACTCAGCCCCAGTCACGCCTTTGGCGAGTAACTCTTCTAGCATAATCGTGACTTTTTGGCCATTAGGTGTCGCCAGTGAATGCAGCTGCAGCGGATGTTTACCTTTGGCTAATACGTGTTTATGTCTTGGACCAGAGTCTGGGCGGTTGATGCTGGCCCACTCGCCGCCATTTTCATTATCCATGGTCCAAACTTTTGCTGGTGTGTATGGGTTTGTCATGTTCTGTCCTAATAGGTATTAGCTCTGTTAACGACAATTGTTAACTGCATTTGTTGTTAGCGCCGAGCGACATTGATTGCTTTGTGTTAACAGTATAGATATCGGGTCAGTTGCTCTTTTTTAAACCCTTAAAATCGAGTTATGAATATAACCGTTTAATCTGATTGAGAGCGATGAGGAATAAAAAATGCCAGTCAGGTGACTGACTGGCATTTAAGGGAGAACTTAACTTACTTTAACTTCAGTGGACTTGTTAAAGTGTGAGTTAGCCCATTACCAAATGCGTACGCGCTGATCTTCTGGTAGATACAGCTCGTCACCCGGTTTTACGTCAAATGCTTTGTACCAAGCATCGTGGTTACGTGGTGCTTGAGCGCGGTAGCGGCCCGGAGCATGAGTGCCTGCACGTAGCTGGTTTAGCATGCTTTGTTCAGTACGTTTTTCTTTCCATACTTGTGCCCAAGCAAGGAAGAAACGCTGATCACCAGTTACACCATCAATCACAGGAGCTTCTTTACCGTTTAGGCTCAACTTGTATGCATGGTAAGCCATTGATAAACCACCAACATCACCAATGTTTTCACCTAGGCTGTTACGGCCGTTGACGAAATTTTCTGGGATTGGTTCATACTTACTGTATTGCGCGGCAAGCTGATCGGCTTTGGCTTCAAATGCAGCACGGTCAGCATCTGTCCACCAGTTACGTTGGATCCCGTTAGCGTCAGACTTTGAACCTTGGTCATCAAAACCGTGACCCATTTCATGACCGATAACCGCGCCAATACCACCATAGTTTACGGCAGGGTCGGCATTGGGATCGAAAAATGGTGGTTGTAGAATTGCAGCTGGGAATACAATCTCGTTAAACGAGCTGTTGTAATAGGCATTAACGCGCTGTGGTGTCATACCCCAACGGTTACGGTCAGTTTTCTTAAGCTCTTTAGCGACACTATCGGCATTAAAATACTGACGTAGGTTTTGAATATTACCTACGAGGTCTTTGTTGGTGAGCGCTAAACCATCAAACTCTTGCCACACATCTGGGTAACCAATTTTAGGGTTAAATGCTGCAAGCTTAGCGTGGGCATTGACCTTAGTTTCAGCGCCCATCCAGTCTAGGCCGTCAATACGCTCACCCATAGCGGTACGCAGGTTTTCAACCAGCTCTGCCATTTGTTGCTTAGATGACTCTGGGAAGTAACGCGCCACATACACCTTGCCGATAGCAAAGCCGAGTGACTGAGTGCCTGACATCTCTGATACCGCGCGTTTCCAGCGTGGACGAGGCTCTTCTTGACCGCTTAGAGTTTTACCATAAAAACCAAAGTTGGCCGCGTAAATATCTTCTGATAAAAGACCAGCATTGTTACTGACTGTGTGGAAGGTCAGGTAATCCAGCCATACATTCAGAGGTTGCGTATTAACGAGGTCAATCATCGCTTTGACAGGATCTGGCTGAGAGATATTTAGCTGTGGTACTTGGTAGCCAGTTTGTTCAAAATAAACATCCCAATCAAATCCTGGGTAGTCTTTTGCTAAATCAGCGCGCTTCACTTGGTTCAGTGTTAGGTCGCGGTTACGGCGCTTCTCACGTGGCCATTGGCCTTCAGCCATCTTAGTCTCTAGTGCAAGAATAGCGGTTGCACGTGCTTGACCATCTTTTATACCAGCAAAGGCCAGCATTTCAGCAATATGATTGACGTAAGCTTCACGGATTTTAACGAAACGCTCGGCGTCTTCTAGGTAGTAAGAGCGATCGGGTAAGCCTAAGCCCCCGGCACCAATAGACATTTCATACTGGTTTGGATCAAGACGGTTAAACCACATGCCACCAGATATTGGGGAGGTGGCGCCCGTTAACCAAGCTTGACCAAATACTTTAGTTAAATCGTCAGTAGACTTAATCGCACTGATTTGCTCTAGCGTGCTCTGGATAGGGGTGATACCGAGTTTATTAATCGTATCAGTATCCATGTATGACTGGTAAAAATCGGCGATTAGCTGTTCTTCGGCATTAAGGTCAGTGCGGCTAGCGATATCATCGATGATCTCTTTAACCTGTTTTTCACTGCGCTCAGCAAGACCGGTAAAGGCGCCAAAGCGGGTTTTGTCAGCTGGCATTACATAGTTGTCGTACCATGTGCCGCTAGCATACATAAAGAAGTCATCGCCTGGATTTACGGCTTCGTTACGCGCGCTGAGATCGACACCAAAGCTCCCGAGTTCTGCTTTGTTGTTAGCAGTGTTAGTGACTTCAGCTTCAGTCACTTTTGCTTGGGGTTCGTTATTTACATCTGACGTGCCACAGCCACCCAAAAAGGAGGTTGCTAGGGCCATTGCGATAAGGGACTTTTTCATTATGTTAATCTCTTCCTTGCCAATAGTTTTTATCGTTTTTGTAACGGTTCTTATTATGATTTTGCAATAAACTTTTTATTATTGTTAACCAAGCTATCTTGTAGAATTGCCATAAAATGTCAACATTTGAATTGTTAATAAGTTTGAGTGAAGGACTGAATGCGAAGACACCTAGCTTTACTGATATAAAAATAGCAGCCAAGTGGCTGCTATTTTTAATGTAAATTAAGCGGTGACAAACCTATGCCGTTACTTCTCGATTAATACGTTTGATGCTCTTTTTAAATATACGGCGATAGAAAGTCACTGCGCTGAACATTAAGATTAAGCTACCAACCAGCGATACAGTGGTGATAAACAAGGAGTAGCTGAGCGGCATGTTTAAAGCGTCATGCAGTGGTCTAACAAAACTTGCCACTTGGCCTGAAAGCGGTCTATCGCTGTGCTTTATCGCGTCTTTAATCACACCTTGCTCGAAGCTCATTGTTATACGGTCGGCTTCACGCAGCCAAACACCACTATGACTATCAAAACGTATACTGTAGTTAAGCTCTGTCGGTGTTTCTCCCTTTTTAACTCTTGGTTTACTAATCGCGACTAAGTGTGATTCTGGCCATAAATCTTGCGCTGTTTGTAGCTGACTCTGCCAGTTGTTTGCTTGGCTAATCGGGTAGACCATTTCAGTTGCTGGTTGCTTAAGTGCTCCGGTCCACAAACTCTTGTAAGTAATTAAAAAACCACTAATGCACAAGATAAACAGCGGTACAGAGATAAACAGGCCGAGCTGGATATGGCTCTTAACTAAGCTGCTTGAACGGGTATTCGTTGGAATACTCTGTTTCAATCTAAAGCCCTTACGTACTCGCCACCAAAGATAGATACCGACAAGTGTGACCACGCCGCCAAGCAGGGATGCCCAAGCATTAATGTACTTGCCGCCAAAGTCTTCTAATAAGAAGTTACGGTGTAGCCAAAATACAGTGGCATAACCCGGAATGTCACCAAATGAGCTGATAGAAAGCTCATTAAGTTGGTTATCTAATGCGATGGTTTTTCCGCGAGTTGCAGCTTGAATATAAGGGCTGTGCTCTGTTGGAAAGCGCACGGTACTCATTGCTGGATAACGTTCAAATAAGACTTCTACGGTATGCGCTTTTTGCTCAATAGATAGCGACGCATATTGCTGACCTTTATCATCAAGCCTTTTATACATGTCGACGCTACCAAGATAGACACCGGTAGTCAGTACAATCAGCATGGTAATACTGATAAAAAAACCTACCCAATTATGAAACCACTTTAAAAAAGGTACTACATTCATATTGATATTCTCGAATCGGTCTAGGCACATTTTGCCAAAAGACCCTGAAAGGGTTTTAACGTAGCAACCTGTGTAAAATTATTTTTTAATAGGTTGAGTAAACTGGCTACGGCAATTAAATAGGTGTGAATGATAATCAATATCACTATCAACTGCAATTAAAGAAGTGTAAAGGCGCATGATAGGTATATATGTTGATAGATATAGCTAGATATAAAGAAAACCCGCTAGGTGCGGGTTTGCTTTCATAAGGGGGCGGTAGGGCTTCTACTTATAACGACAATGGTTATTTTTTAATGCGTGTTTTTAACGCTTTAAGCAGCTACCGACCTGCTGCGGATCAAGCTCGGTAGTGGTGATGTATTGACTGCCCATACAGGCGATGTAATGACTAAAGAACTCTTTTAATTGGTCGTTCATTGGCAGTGCCGATTGTTGTTTAACCGCAGTTAATGCGTCCTTCAAGCATTGAGATTTAAAAGGCTGCAGTTTAATTGCGCAGCTTTTGGCATCTTTAAAACCTAAACAACGCTGGTATTTATCCTGATTGCAAAGGTAATACTCACCTTGAGTGATTAACTTCTCTAGCGTTAAGGCTTGCTCAACAGCCTTATTCTTCCCGCCTTTTAGCACGTTTTTTTCATCCATATTCACCAACATGAAAGACTTTTTGGAGACCACTGAATCGCGATAAAGAATTTCAAGTGTCCATCGCCCAGTTACTAACTCATGGGCGTCGCCGAAATACCACATCGCCAGATTACGGTCGTGCTTGAACATGGTGTCCGTCCAGCTTGAGGTGGTGAAGCCTTTACCACTTTTAGGGTCGACAATCTCTGGGTGAGTCATGCGAACTGTAATGGGAAATTGGTTTTGCTTGGCAAGGTGAGAATCGACTTTACCTGAGGCATCTTTAGGTAAATTAACCGCGTAACGATAACCGATATATTGGCCAAGTGTCGGCATCACTAATTGACTGGAATTGACATCATATTGAGCCCCATCCTGGGTAATGGTGCCGGCTTCGATGATACTGACTCGGGGCGATAATAGGTTTGAGATATCCTGTTGGTTTAAGACGTTATTGGCGATTGAAACCGGTGTGCCTTCTATCGATAGCATTTTAGGATGGTATTGCGGATCAAGTATCAAACTTTGTAGCGGGTTATTAAATGCAACGAGCTTATTCAGTTTGTTAAAGGTTGAAATGTCTAACTCTGTGATGCGGTTATTGTTGAGCTCTAGTTCAATTAAAGGTGCGGCAGGGCTCAATGTCATATCATCAATCTGGTTGTAATCGGCTTTGACTTTTATTAAGCGTGGATTTTGGCTTAAATCCAATTGCTTGAGCTGGTTATTTCTGACCGCAACAACTCTGAGATCAGGGTTGTGTTCGAGATCCAGCGCGGTAAGTTGATTGCTCGGTAGGTAAAGGTGGTTAAGCTTAGGATTATGGGACAGATCTATTTTACTCAAGGTGCCAACCGATAGATTTAATGTCTGTAATTCAGGATTATGAGACAGGTCAATCTCGGTCAGCTGATGGCGGCTTAAGCCTAAATCTCTTAGTTTTGGTAGCGTAGAAGTATCAATTTGAGTCAGTGGTAATTTATAGGCATAAAGGCTTATAAGCTGTGGGTTTTCACTCACATCGACAGTGGTAATGTTATTGCCTGAAATATTGAGTGCAATGAGTAATGGGTTGTTAGACAGATCAATATCAGTAAGCTGGTTATTACCTACGATAAGCCTATCAAGTTGCTCTAGATGACTGACATCAATGTGGCTGATTTGATTATCCAGCAACACTAATGCTGTCAGAGCAGGCATCAAGCTAATTTCGTCTACGTTGGTTATTTGCTGACTATTACAGCTAAGTTGGGTGATTTTGGCCAGTTCCGTGATGCCGTTTTGTTGAACGCATTGTGCAAATTGTGGGTCGGTAAATTGAACCTCGCTGACTTGCTTTGGAGCTTGTATTAGGGCGCAGCCGCTTAAGGCTAACAGGCTTGATGCCAGTAAGCCTGCGGTTAACTTCAATGATGTCATTTGTTGCTTATCCTTATTCCAAATACTGGGTCAGTTTATTGTCTGTACCTCTAATTCGAGTTTTTTACGCTATATTCAATCGATTTACTGACAATTTTGGTGCTGAATATATTGATAATGGCTTTATGTTTCAATGACTTTTGGGAAGTGGTGACATTAGAAGGTTAATACTTTGATCTTGAGCAAGCTAGGCAATTAAATAAAAATTTACCGAACCTCCCCATAGCCCGATGTAATGACTAATTAGGGCTTCAGTTTATAGGCTTAAATACTATCGAGCTTTGCAGCTAGTCAAGCTAATCAAGTTAGTATATTCATAGCAATTAGCACGAGAGGATGTGACGTTAGAACTGAAGTTTTTTGAACACATGTAGCTGATTTTACTTTTGGAGTCGCGGCCATATTCACTAAAATAGAATATAGGGGCAACTGTCACTTTGGATACGTTATACACTTCTGCTGGGCGTTATTTTGACACTGTTTGGTTAATAGTGTTTGGTATCGGATTTTTATTAGTTTTTAATGCTGTGAAGGCTGGTTGCTTCCCCTCGAAATAACTAGTAGTTAAGTCTATGTGTGGGAGATTTTTACAACTTTAGGCTAGTTTGGCTTAATACTTTGAGCGGATTCAAGGACGCTTTTCTCTAAGCATAATCTGTGGCGACATTCTGGTTACCCCTGTTGCGAGCTAGTGACTATCTTTTGCTGTCAGCCGAGTACTCAGAATTGTTTTTTGGAGTTTTTATTATTGCAATTGCTCCTTGTCGTGGTAAGCGGGCTCGGTCTGTTACCTCAAAATTGTTAATTTAGGGAAAGGTATAGGGATATGAAATACACTAAAATTGCACTGCTGGTCTCATCAGCTATTTTTGCATCGACAAGCGCTTATGCGACGGGAAGCAACAACAATAACGCAGATGTCACTCAAAATGGTGACAGTAACCAAGCATATGTTCTTCAAGCCAACGAAAGTGTGAATAACACTACGACAGTCGATCAAAATGGTAGTGCGAACCAAGCATCTGTTTCGCAAACTGAAACTGCAAATGCAACGGCTGATATCGACCAAGTAGGTCAAGGTAACCGTGCTAATATTGAGCAAAATGACGAGATCAGCACCTCAACGGCAACAATCGACACTACGGGTAATGCGAACGTATCAAGCATTAGACAGCAACGTGGTACGCAGGAAGAAGCGACTGCAATCATCACTCAAAATGGTGATACTAACAACGCGACTATTTTCCAAGACAGTGCCGATGGTTCACTATCAAGCATTACTCAAAACGGTTCTGGTGATACGGCATTTATCAATAACATGGCAACAGATCATGCAAGTGCGACGATTACTCAAAATGTGGGTGGCGGTAATAACGCAACGATTCAACAAGGTGATGCTGATTATGCAACTGCAGAGTTAAACCAAACGGGTAGTGCGAACATTGGTACTATTGATCAGTTCACCAATGCTGATGATTTTGATGATAGCTCAGATTCAACAACCGCGACATTGAATCAAAATGGTGCAGGCAATAATGGTTATATTAGCCAGACAGCGATGCAAACCACGGCAAATGTTAGTCAGTTAGGCGATGCAAACATTGCCAGTGTTACTCAAACTGGTGAAGAGGCTGTAGCTAACCTTGATCAAATTGGTAATAACAACCAAGGCTTTATTAACCAACAAGCTAAAGACAGTGTAACCGCAACACAAACAGGCAATGGTAACGGCCTTTTTGCTAATCAAGCGGGTTCAGAGCATTTAGGTAATACGTTAAGCGCTAGCCAAACTGGTAACCTTAACAACATCTATGTCAATCAAACTGCGGATGCGGGGACTTCACAGTCCGCATCGATTGATCAAATTGGTAATGAAAACCAGGCAACAGTGAATCAGTCAGGTGCAGGCCAAAGCGCTAGCATCACTCAAGCAAGTGATTTAAGTGTTGTTTCGTTAAACCAGCAAGATTTTGGCAACAGCGCGACAGTTAATCAAACTGGTACTGTGCAATCTGCAATTATTACTCAGTTTGATGAATCGAACGTTGCAAACGTGACTCAAGGTGGTATGAATAACCAGCTTTCACTAACTCAGAGTGGCAGCACTGCGGGTAACGGTAATGCAGCAACAGTTAGCCAATTGGGTGACGGTGATTCAGCCATCATTACTCAACTTGGCGAAAGCAACACTGCTGTAGTAGAACAAGCAGACGACAGCTACGGTAACAGTATTAGCATTAATCAAAATGGTCAAGGTAACTTTGCTGCAGCAGGCACACGTTTTGGTTCAGGTAGCCAAATAACGATTGACCAGCAAGGTACTGATAACGTCATCATGGGCGGTGGTAATACACCAAGTGGTTATGGTGACACCGTTGGAGCGGGTACTTGGGGACGTGATAATTTACTTATGGTTTCTCAAGACGGCACGGGTAACCGCGTTTATGCTGATGCAGCACATGATCAGTCTACTGTAGATATCTCTCAGCAAGGTGACTTCAACGAGGCATCGGTTGAATCTTGGTGGGGAGAGCAAAACGATATCACTGTTGCACAAACGGGTGAGTCTCATGTTACTGATGTGCATGTTTATGGTGGCGTAGGTAATCATGTTTCTGTTACTCAGTACGATGCAAGTAACGCTGCTACAGTGACTTCTGTAGGAAGTCATAATAGTGCGACAATCATTCAGGGCAGCATGCCTCAGTAATGAATAACAATGACTAAAAAAGGGAGCTTCGGCTCCCTTTTTGTTGTCAGCTAATGACTCAGAACTTGCTGACTCACATTAGCTGATTAAGCCATAGTTGATTAAGCCTTAGTTGGTTTAGCTTTGACTTGTTAAGTGTTGGCTAATCAAGAGTTGGTATTGAGGCGATGAAACAGTGAGTCTTTTAACTCTGCTCTATCATGCTTCAGTTGATTCATGGCGTCGTCATCAATAGGCGCGCCTCTTAATTCAAGTTCGCGGATCTCTTTATCTAGCGCATTGTAGTGCTTGGTATCTTTAGCAAAAGCTTCATCGGTTTGGCAAAGCTTAACAATGATATCTTGGTACTCAGGAAACTCATGCATTATTGAGTGGTTTTCGCCTAACATATCAACCCCTAAATCGTTAATGGACAGTATTGTTACAAAGCTAAGTAAAGCTAATCGTAGGATTAATTTCAAGGTTACTTGTTGAGGTTTAATACTTCTTTCACAATTAAGCTTACGTAACAACTGCTCATCTTACCTAAAATCTGGGCGATATTTGCAGCCTATTTTACGTTACAACTTACTTATTGAGCTGGCTTGGTTCTCTCGATTACACTTATTCGATTGTACGGATTGTGTCGTTAACCAAGCAGCTATTCTCGATAGAACAAGTAACATTTACAGGCCATGACCTTGACAACCTTAGCTTTAATTTTGGCGTCAACTGACTTTAAAGCCTTGGCATTGATGATTGTCATAAAGGCAGTGGATTTTAAAGCTCCTTTATTTTGATCTCCAACTAGTCGGGATCAGCTTAAGGGTTTATCTTTTAATGATAAGCACCAGAGTTGACTCACCCCATATTGAAGTAACCCAAAGGGGGACGGTGCCTTTATAAGGAAGATTGCTATGCAGATGACTCTCTCTTTTCTTGGCGCTGCGCAAGAGGTGACAGGCTCTTGTCACCTACTCAATATTGATGGTCAGCAAGTGTTGCTCGATTGCGGCCTGATCCAGGGCAGTAAGGCTGATGTGTTACGAAATCATGACCCTTTTGCTTTCACGCCGTCACAGATCCAAGCGGTGGTATTAAGCCACGCCCACATCGATCACTCTGGGCGGCTGCCCTTACTGGTAAAGTCAGGCTTTACTGGGCCTATATATAGCCATAAGGCGACGGTAGAGCTTTGTGCGGTAATGCTCAGAGACGCCGCCATGCTCCAAGCCAGAGATATAGAGAGACTCAACAAGAAGCGTGCAAGGAATGATTTACCTTTATTAGAGCCGTTATTCGATGATGGCGACGTTGACCGTGTTATGCAGCAGTTTGTGGCGCTCGATTATGGCGAGAAAGCGCAAGTGATCCCACAGCTTAAGGTGTGTTTGTCTGATGCGGGACATATTTTAGGCTCCGCTGTGGTGGAACTTTGGCTAGGTGAGGGCGAAGCGACTAAAAAACTCGTCTTTAGCGGCGATCTTGGCCGTGAAGGCATGCCGATATTAGATGACCCAAGTTTAATCGATACGGCGGATTTGGTATTGATGGAAAGCACTTACGGTAACAGGTTACACCGTAGTTGGGACGATACGCTAGAAGAGCTTAAATCAATATTTGCACGTACCATAGAGCAGAGCCGTGGCAATATTTTACTGCCTGCATTTTCAGTTGGCCGAGCCCAGGAGTTACTCTATCTGTTTCACCTCTACGCTAAAGAGTGGGATCTGTCTCACTGGCGTATTTGTCTCGATAGCCCTATGGCAATAAAAGCGACCAAGATCTATGTCGAGAATTATAACTTAATGGATGAGGATTTTAAGCGCTTCACCCGCTTATCGCCCGGTAAGCACCCGTTACTATCGAATGTGGATTTTATCGATTCCACTGAAGAGTCAATGGAGCTCAACCATATTCACCAAGGACTGATTATTATCGCGGGCAGTGGTATGTGTAACGGTGGTCGTATTCGTTGTCATTTAGAGCATAACCTAGCTAATAGTCAGTCTGATGTGATTATTTGTGGCTATCAAGCGCAGGGGACGCCAGGACGACTGTTAGTCGATGGTGCGACAAGTTTAACCATCAGCGGCCAAAGTATTAATGTTGCAGCGAGGCTACATACGATTGGTGGGTTATCGGCTCATGCTGATCAGGCTGAACTGCTGCGCTGGTATCGACATTTTAACGACTCGCCGCCTCTTGTGCTGGTGCATGGCGAGAGTGAATCGCAGCAAGCGTTGTTGGCTGCACTTAATGAAGATGCGCACAATGCGCCAACTCACAGTGCGATAGCTGAGCAGGGAAACTGTTTAGATCTCACGCAACTGCCTAAGTTTGTTTGGTTAACGCAATAACAATAGCTTTAACAATCGATAGCTAAGAGCAGCCTTAGGGCCGCTCTTTATGTTGTTACTTTTTATTACGCTTCACAGGGTGTTTCTCTGGGGTTAAAAGTGAAGCTTAATGCCTAGTTTGGCGATCTTCGATTGCTCAACCGCTAAATCTCGACTCAATAGCAGTTTTTCTTCATCAGGCATGTCAGGGATGATTAATATAACATGGTTATCTTTAACAGCCATTTTCAACTGTACCGGTTGAGTGCTAATCCGTCCTAAGTTAACCACGATAGCTATTCGAAAGATAACGAGTAACCTGGTTATGAGTAATTTATCTTCTGGCTCCAGTAGCTCAACTCTATTTTGATTGATGCGTTTTCTATGGTTTAACACAAGTAGTGCGAGCAGGGTCTGTTGATGCTGACTAAAACCCGGAAGATCGCTATTTTCAATAATATAGCCACCATGTTTATGATGGGATCGTGAGTTAATATGGATGCCTATCTCGTGTAGTTCGGCTCCGCTTTCTAGCAACCAAAGGTAAGGCGAAATCTGCCAGTCCTCGCTGACTTGCTCAAATAGATGATTGATAGAGTGACTGACATTACTCGCCTGGACAGGATCGGCATGATAGAGCTGTGCCAAGCTGGTAACGGTGCGCTGCTTAATGCTTTTTTGTTGGCCTATTTGTGCCAGCTCGTACAAGATCCCCTCACGTAAAGCCCCTTGGGCAACTTGCATGGTATCTATGGCGAGGCGTTTGAAAAAACTGATCAATATACACAGACCAGCAGGCAGTAGCGCAATGCGTTTGGGGTCAAGATTGGGCAGGTTTATATTATCGATATGACGTGCATCTAACAGATATTGTTTGAGCGTAATTAAGCGTTCTAATGTAATGTCAGTCGGTGTTTCTTGTTGGTGATTTATCGCTTCATATATCGCTTTGACACTGCCTGAGCTTCCGAGCACTAATTGCCAGTTTCCCTTAAAATAGGCATTGGGTAGTAAAGAAAACTGCTTATCGGCTGAAGTCTGTGCGGCCTTGAAGCTGGCTTTGTCGAGTACGCCAGAAGAAAAAAAGCGCTTGTTATAACTCACGCAGCCACATTTGAGGCTGGCTAATGCTGTGGCTTTTGTTTGCTTGCCTATC
Organism: Shewanella sp. 0m-6; assembly: GCF_052977325.1. Taxonomy (NCBI): domain Bacteria; kingdom Pseudomonadati; phylum Pseudomonadota; class Gammaproteobacteria; order Alteromonadales; family Shewanellaceae; genus Shewanella; species Shewanella sp. 0m-6. Next base: position 88,351 of record NZ_JBRIMD010000010.1, on the reverse strand, counting down.
ACAACCTCGGTCGAACCACCGCCAATATCGATAACCAAATTGCGTGTTTGCAGGCTTTGGCTATTGCTGATCCCACTGTAGATCAATCTCGCCTCTTCATGGCCCGATACAATCTCTATCGAGTAGGGGATGATCTTATAGGCGGCCTTAATAAACTGGCGGGCATTCTTAGCGACTCTAAGGGCATGGGTTGCCACCAGACGCACTCTGGGTTGTTCTAATCCTGAAAAGCGCTGATGAAATTCAGTTAAACAAGTGAGGCCGCGCTCAATGGCTTGCTGATCTAGCTGGCCGTTGTCTGCAATACCTTCAGCGAGCTGAACCTGGCGCTTTTCTTTATGTAAGATCTGAATCGTGCCGTCTTGCTCTCTTGCAATCACTAAGTGAAAGCTATTAGAGCCCATATCGATAGCAACAAAATGGACTGAGTTGTCTTGTGGGGCCACGTTCTATTAAGCCTTCTTTTGTATGGTGTCAGTTTGCCAATAAACAAATGGCGCAGGAGAGTTCGCTAGTATTTGTGCTTGAGTTGCTTCGTAGCGTTGTAAATATTGATGAATAGCCATTTGGCTACGTACCTTTTTTCTATTACCGCGGGAGCGGTATTGATTACTTTGCTCTTGATCGACTATACGAGATTTAGTGTTATCACTTAGCTGGATATGGATGATATCGATAATCATCTTTTTGAGCGCCTGGCTGTAAATTGGCGTACAAACTTCAACTCGCTCGTCAAGGTTGCGAGTCATCCAGTCAGATGAGCCTAAAAAGAGTTTCTGTTCACCATTGGCATGAAATAGCATCACGCGAGAATGCTCTAAATAGCGATCAACAATACTGTACACCTCGATATTACTACTGACTCCAGCAAGTTGCGGGATGAGTATGCACATGCCGCGAATAATCAGCTTAATGATCACACCTGCTTGAGAGGCCTGATACAGCTTTTCGACCATGACTTTATCGACTAAATTGTTTAGCTTCAGCGTGATAGCCGCGGGCTTGCTCAGCTTAGCGTTATCAATTTCATCATCGATAAGGTTGAGCCATTGCTGCCTTGAATTAAAGGGCGATACGATTAAGTGATCAAAGTAATCTCGCTGATAGGGACGCTTAAGTAGATCAAAGACATGCTTAACCTCTCGGGCAATGGCTTGGTTAGCAGTAAACAGTGAGAAATCAGTATAAAAACGCGCAGTACCTTCATTAAAGTTGCCTGAACCAATATGAGCGTATAGCCGAGTTTTGTCGTTTTCTTTACGGCTGATCAGGCAAAGTTTTGAGTGTACTTTTAGGCTCGGGATCCCGTGATGCACCTTAACGCCAGCCTCTGCTAAGCGTTTGGTCCAATCGATATTGGATTGTTCATCAAAGCGGGCTCTGAGTTCGATAACCGCAGTCACTTGCTTGCCGTTTTGTACAGCATCGATAAGAGACTGCATGATGTGGCTGTTTTTGGCGACGCGATAAAGGTTAATCTTAATTGAATGTACAGCCGGATCGAATGCGGCTTGACGCACCAACTCAGTAAAGTGAGAGAATTTATGATACGGGTAGTTCAGTGCAATATCGCTGTGATTTATGGCGTCAAAACAGTTGTTGAAAGCATTGAATTGGCTACTTTCGATGGCGCTAAGGGTCTCATAGCTATGCTTGCGTCGACTCGATACCGGAAAGTCGATAAAGTCTTTAAAGCTGTGGTAACGCCCGCCAGGCACTAAGCATTCGGTTGAGCTGATGCTTAAGCTTCGTTTTAACATCTTTAGCATAGAGCTTGGCATGTTTCGGTCAAAAACCAGTCTTACGGGTTGTGCCTGTAAACGCTTGCGAATGGCATTACTCATTTGTTCTAACTGAGTTTTTTCAAGTTCCTCAGTAATATCAAAGTCTGCATCTCGGGTCATTTTCATTGAATAGACCTGGATGCTGTCGTAGTCAAAGAAAGGCTGGAACAGCTGGTCGATACAGTGGCGAATGATATTGTCTAGTAAGATAAAATGTCTATTCTTACTTGATTTTTCATGGGGAAGCTCAATAAAGCGAGGTAAGTTGGTATTGGGGATTTTTACAAATGCATAGCGACTCACCTCTCCCTTTTGCAAGCTTGTGCAAAGGTAAGTCGAGTCATCATCAATATGGTTAATAAGTTTATTCTGCTTGGTGATGATAAGTGGGGCGATGTGACGAATAAGCTGATCTTTAAAGTATTTATTTAGCCAGGCACTATGAAAGTCACTGAGCTGTTTCTCATTAATCAAGAAGATGTTTTCTCGTGCAAGGGCTTTCATCAAGGCATGATAAGTGTCATCGAAATGCTCCTGAAGCTTAAGCACTTTATCTTGGATCTTATTCATCAGCTTCTGGTTTTTATCTGATGCGTTGGGGTAAGTGAGTAATATTTCACGCCTCACCGCTGCCACTCTGACTTTGAAAAATTCGTCCATATTACTGGAGTAGATCCCTAAGAATCTGACCCTTTCGATTAGCGGAACAGCCTTATCACACGCTTCTTGTAATACCCGTTCGTTGAAAGATAACCAAGAGAGTTCTTTGTCGATAAATAAATCTGGATTGATTGAAGACACTGCCTATCCTATTTTGATTCAGCTTAAATACATCGTTGAGCTAATCGCGCTAGCGCATCCTGCTAGATAGATTCTTACTCCATATAACGCCAGTTTATTGAGCTTGTATGACACTTTTATTTAAATACGCCATAGATGAGCAAAACTATTGTTAGTGCAGCATGGTGCAACTTATTGGTCATATTCGCGGGTTAAGGTTGAAAATCCAGATGTAAAGCCGATGTGATGAGTGATACTCTTGCGAAACATTTCTTTCATGTTTTGAGTACCATACTTGTTGTATAAGCGATTATTCTTCCCTCTGGCTTTAGCGTGTTATCACAGCTTATTTGTCCCGGTACATGCCTCTGAAATACGGGGGGCAGAGGCTAATACTGCCAAGAGCGATACTCAGGCTGATACTACAAAGAGGGATACTCAGGCCGAAACGAATGATCAGAGCCAGGATGAAGATCCGTCGTCTCTTAGTGCTGAAGACGATCCTTGCTATAGCCAGTCGCAGATGGAAGGCACAATCGATAGGGCTTTTGATTACCTCAATACTAAGTTTTGTCAGCCTGCTATTTGGTTTGATAGCTTTTTTGTGGATGAGCGCGTCGAAGAGGATGCTAGAGCAGGCACTATAGTGCGCTGGTATAACGACTTTTCTTATTATGAAAAAGAAGGGTTTAAGTATCGGGCTAACCTTAACGCTAGATTGCATTTACCCGGTGTCACTAAACGTGTAAAGCTTATTTTGGACTCAACAGGCGAAGATGACCCTTTTGCGTTTATTAAATCTCCAAATGACAAAAATGAAAGAGACATTGGACTGAGGTACGACTGGTACGCCAAAGATCGTGTCAGTTTTAATATTAAGGCTAACTTTAAACCTAAAGTAGAAGCGCGTTGGCGCTACACTTATCCCATTTCTGACAGTACAGTGACTCGGTTAACTCAGAAGCTTTATCAGGAGAAAAAGGTGACGGGGGAGTCGACTGAATTTGATGTTGAGCATGCTTTTAACGAAACATTTGTGGGGCGCTGGAGTGCGGTAGCACAGTACGAGAGTCGTGGTAATGGTTGGGAGTTTGGTTCAAGTGCCAAGCTGTATCAATACATCAATAATAAACAAGCGCTAAGTTACCAAGCCAGCATTTATGGCGTTAATGAGCCTTATCATTATGTGAAAAATGCCAGTGTCAGCCTCACTTATCGGCAGAATGTTGCCAGGGATTGGCTATTCTATTCGATCACTCCTGAATATAATTGGAGTAAAGAGGATGAGTTTTCAGAGCGTATCAATCAATTCATCCTTACATTTTCTCTCGAAGTGCTATTCCAGAATGTGTAGCATTACTGCTACTGGGATTAACTTTGCCATTATTGTTATTGGCTAACAGTATTAATCGACACCAATAACCGCGTTGATGCTAGGCTCGGTTTTTATCTCAGCCTGTAGGACAGGGGTTGTTAGCTGCTCTGCCAAGATAATAAGACTATCGGTATAGGAAAACCCATAGCCATAGCCACCTTCAGTGCTGACGCCATTACCGAGTAGGTGAGGGTCGCTGAAGTGATCTTTAAAGACATAATCTCCAGACGTCACAGGGGTTATCTGCTGCACTTTAAAGCCATCATTATTCAAGGCTTCGATAGCTTGTTGCAGATCATCATTGAGGCGTTCGTTATCAATCTTACAGGTTGAATATTCAAAGTCAGATGTTTTCGGCTTCGCGGCCCACATCTCCTCACGCTTATCGGTTTCAATCTTGGCAAAATAGCTCTTCACTAATACTATTTTCTGTTTCATTGATGCGCCTTAGTCTGTTATTTTCGTGCAATATTTAGAGGCGTTGATAACGCGAGTCTTGTCTGTTTAACGCTACAGATTACTCTATTAGCACTAACCGGTAAATATGATTAACTCTTTATTATTCAAGGCGGTTATAGAGGGGGAATGACGGTGGGTTAGCGAAAATACTTTCACAATGTTATTGCAACGGCTATTCATTTTTGTTGATAAAGGTAGGCTTATCTTGCTAGGTAACGCTAGCTAAATCTGTGATTTGTTGAAAAAAAGTCCTGTAATTGTTATGGTTGTGTCGCGATTAATCCAGTCAAATCATGTTTTCAGCGAACTAAATAGCACGTTGAATGTTGTCATCTACCTTGGTGTCTTAAGGTATAAACCAGTGGTTATATAGCGAATAGGAAAGTACCTTATTATGTCTAATATAGTGGAACTGAATTCTCTCTCGGAGTTGAAGTTTCATATAAAAACCTTCGACGAAAAGCTTAACGAGCAGTTTTTAACGCTGCCTGTGCAAACTCTACTTAAGAGGCGCGCTAAGCATATAGACGAAATGTTGGTTGCATTATGGAAGATGTACAACCTGCATAATACCTCTATGTCACTTAATGCGGTGGGAGGATATGGTCGAAGGGCACTGCATCCAAGGTCTGATATCGATTTAGCCATTATTGTCGAGCAAGAACTGACCCCACATCAGCAAGAACAATTATCACTTTTTCTCACCCGCCTCTGGGATTTTGGTTTAGATATAGGCCAAACCGTTAGAACACTCTCTGAATCGACAGAATCAGCCCGCTCAGATATTACCATTGCCACCAACCTGCTCGATATCCGCTGTTTAGTTGGCGCCAAAAAACATGCGCAAACCATTAAAGAGCAGCTTTATCAAAATCAGCTATGGACCAGCCTGTCTTTCTACGATGCTAAAATGGCTGAGCAGCAATTAAGGCACAATAAAGCGCTAAACACCGCACTTTATTTAGAGCCCAATCTTAAGAATAACCCTGGTGGATTGCGCGATGTGCATACGATCATGTGGATTGCGCAAAAGCATTTCTCATTGGCTAATGCCAACGCCCTTAAAACCATAGGCTTTTTACAGCAAGATGAAGTGTATGAGCTGCTCGAAGCGTATGACTTCATCTGCCGTGTTAGATGGGCGCTTCACTGCGTGACACAATCGGCGCAGGATGTTTTGTTATTTGAGCATCAAGCAGGTGTGGCCGAGTTTATGCAGTTTGGCCAAGGCGATAATAGCCAGTTGGCGATCGAACGTATGATGCGTCAACTCTTTAGAGCCATGACGCGTGTGCGAGAGTTAAATCAAATTATCTGTGACTCATTTAAGCTTGATACGCTAAACGAAACCGAGCGCGGCAATCTGCAATCAATTGATAAATACTTCAGTGTTTGTAACGGACTGATTGAGGTTAAGTTTACTCAGGCGTTTATTGATAAACGCCAAGTGATGCGGATGTTCAAGCTTATTGCTGAGAACGATAATATTGATGGCATTGCGCCGCAAACCCTTAGATTACTTAGGCAAACTCGCCGTGGTTTATTGGGTGAGTTACAAGATTATCAAGGGTGTCGTGAAGAGTTTTTAGCGATTTTGGCGCACCCTAAGGGACTGCGTAAATGTTTAGGTTTAATGCACCGTTACGGCGTACTCGCTGCGTATTGCTCACAGTGGCATGCTATTGAAGGTCAGATGCAGTTTGACATGCATAACGCTTTTACTGTGGATGAGCACACCTTTAAAGCGATCCAATATATCGATAGCTTTGCCCTCAATAAGAAAAACAGCCTTACCTATAGTATTTATCAAAATATTGGTAATCGATTCGCACTGGTATTTGCCACACTCTGTCATCACCTATCTGGGAAGCAGGCGATTGAAAACAGCGAATTAAGTGCAATTCAAGCGAAAGAGTTAGCCGAGGAACATTTGCTTAAAGCCTCGACCACAGCGCTGATTTATTGGCTAGTGGCGAATCAAGATGTACTCATTAGTGCCATTCAAACCCAAGATATTAGCGATCCTGATGTTATAAAACACTTGGCTAAATCCATTGGCTCGGAGGGTAAGCTAAACGCACTGTTTTTGTTTACCATTGCCGATATGATGGCGACCAACGAAAGCTACTGGAATGACTGGCAAGAAAGCCAGTTAACTCAACTGTATATGGCGGTTCGTGAGACGTTAAAGCAGGGGATTGAAAATATATTCGAAGTGCGAACAGTTATCCGTGAAAACCAGGCGGATGCCAAGGCTGAGTTGCTAAAACAGGGGGTTGAGGAAGATCGCCTTAATCGCTTCTGGCACAGTTTACCGAATAACTTCTTTAGTGGTAATTCGTTAGTGGATATCATTGAGATAAGCCAAGGTATTTTGGCGGGGGAAGCGGGCACGACTCGAGTGTTGGTGGGTAAAAATGGTGAAAACGGCTTTACCAGTATTTTTGTTTATACCGAGGATAGGCCTAAGCTGTTTGTTGACCTGTTTAAGACGTTAGCAAGTTCGAAGCTTAAGGTGAAAGATGCACAGATGATGCAGACTAAAAATGGTCAAGTATTGGAGATAATTAAGGTGCTAGATCATAAAGATGAGCCTATTGATGATGAGCCAAGGTTAGAGCAAATAGTTAAGCGGATCTATCGCGCTATTGACCAAAAAGACAGACCTAGAAAACTCATGACGCCAAGAGCATTGAAGAATTTCGATAGTCCTCCGGTCGTAACAGTGCTGCACACCACAAAGAAAAATAGAGCCCTACTAAAGGTAAATACCTTAGATGACCCTATTTATTTAGAGCAGATCTGTAATCTATTATCTGAACGTAACCTGAGTATCCACTCGGCGAAAATTAGTACCTTAGGGGAATGTACCGAAAATGTATTTTTGGTCTCTAACGCAGAAAACAGTTCCTTTGGTCATGATGAACAGTTAAAACTCGTGGATATTATTGAAGAAGAGATAGCCTAACCTCAGTTAAAATGCCTGATTAATTTGTGGTTAAGGCTAGGGTTAGAGTTAAGAGTTAGATGTTAGACATTAATTAAGCATTAAGCATTAAGCATTAAGCATTAAGCATTAAGCATTAAGAGTTAGGCGTTAGGAGAACGATTTGAAATTGGTTTTGTTTGATTTTGATGGCACCTTGACTCAACAAGATATGTTTACCAAATTTATCCTTTACTCTGCCACGCCTGTGCGATTAGTGCTTGGCATGGTATTTATGTCACCGCTTTATCTGCTATACAAGTTAGGTATTATCCCTGCGAGAAGGCTTCGGCCGTTTGTGAGTTTTTTTGCGTTTGCTGGCCGCAATAAACAGCAAGTTGAGGCAATAGGGCAAGTTTATGCAGATAAGATCATCCCCAGCCATATTCGACTCGATGCAATGCAAACCCTCAAGCAACATCAAGCAGATGGTGCGACCATTGTCCTCGTCTCAGCCTCACTAGATCTCTACCTTAAACCTTGGTGTCAGATGATGAATATTGAGCTTATCTGCAGCGAAATGGCCTACCATGATCAGCGCTATACTGGCTACTACAGTGCTGATGATTGCAGTTGCCATGTCAAAGCTGACAAGGTCAGTAAACAGTTTGATTTAAGCCAGTACAATATCATTTATGCTTATGGTGACACTAAAGAGGATTTAGCCATGTTGGCGCTGGCTGATAAAGCCTATATGCGGGGAGTGGAGCAGTAAAGGGGCTACTCTTGTTAGTTGTCAACGTTGTAAATATTAAAGCCCTAGTTTCTCACTAGGGCTTTTAAAAATAATGTATTAACCATTAATGGAACTTTAAAGTCTTGGCTAGTGCTCTGTGGACTGTTAAGGCGCCATAAATCCGGAATATTCAACCCCGGTTAATCGAGCCATTTCAATATGCCATGTGGCTAAATCGTCCTTATTAAACTGACTCAAGTCGTCATGGCCACAAGCGCGGGCCATGACCTGCATAAGTTGCACCGAAGCGTTAAAAAAATTCTGTAATTGCTTGGCAGATTTATCAATGTTAAGCCTTTTGCGAAGCTCAGGGTTTTGAGTCGCGATGCCAGAAGGGCAGTTGTTGGTATTACATATTCGCGCGGCAACACAGCCAATTGATTGTATTGCACTATTTGATATTGCTACACCATCGGCGCCTAAGGCGAGCGCTTTGACAAAGTCGATGGGAGTACGTATACCGCCAGTGGCAATTAACGTGACTCGACCACTCTCACCTTGTTGCTCAAGGTAACGTCTTGCTCTAGCAATCGCAGGAATAGTCGGCACACTGATATGGTTGCGAAAAATGTCAGGTGCCGCTCCGGTGCTGCCTCCTCGGCCGTCAAGTATGATGTAATCGGCACTGGCATCTAAAGCAAATTGAATATCGCGTTCGATATGGTTAGCGCTGAGCTTGAAGCCAATGGGAATACCGCCCGATACTTCTCGGACACGGTCGGCAAACCGCTTAAAGTCAGCGCTACTTTTAAGATCGGTAAAGGTAGGGGGCGAGATAGCATCAGTGCCTTCAGGTAAACCACGCACTTCAGATATTTTTCCAACATTTTTACTCGCGGGTAAGTGGCCACCAGTACCTGTTTTTGCGCCTTGGCCGCCTTTAAAGTGAAAGCTTTGCACTTGGCTCAGCAAGGCTTCTTTATAGCCAAATTTTGCGCTGGCAAGTTCATAGAAATAACGCGAGTTTTCGGCTTTCTCCTCCGCTAACATCCCTCCCTCACCAGAGCAGATCCCAGTGCCTGCGAGTTCAGCGCCACGGGCGAGTGCTATTTTGGCCTCCTCAGATAGGGCCCCAAAACTCATATCAGAAACAAACAGTGGGATGGCTAATTTAAGTGGTTTACGTGCCTGTGGGCCAATGATGAGCTCGGTTGATACTTCTATGTCTTCCATTAAAGGTTTTGTGGCCATTTGTGCCACCATCAATTGTAAATCGTCCCAGTGTGGTAGCTCGTTGCGCGGTACGCCCATCGCGGTCATTGGGCCATGGCGGCCAACTTTAGATAAGCCTTCTCGTGCCAGTAGGTGGATATATTCAAGGGTCGGCTCTGCTGGCGTATTGGTAGCCTGGGGAGGCGCGTCGCTGATAAGAGTGACTTCAGGGCCTTGTTTACCTACATCGGCTTGAACAAATTGTTCATGTGAGCCGTCGCAAAGAGGCGGATTAGCACTGTATTTACACTGACACAGATAGGCTTCTTCGTTGTTATCAGCAGTGAATGCCAGAGGTGTAAACTCGGTACCAGCATGGGAACCGTCACAAAAAGGCTGGCTTTTAGAGCGACCGCAGCGACAAAAGTAGTACTCTTTTCCCTGTACTAGGGTGACTTTAGCTGGTTTGTTATCGGCAATGATAGGTTTCATTTCCCCCCCTTAAGGTGTGCACCACTAAAAATTGGACGTCGAAAGTTGCTTAAAGCATAGCCATAAATCTATTCACTTGATGTTTTTAACATGCTGATGGATTTGAATTAAGGCTTAGCTTGCGGATTAGGATGACTGCCAGCGCTCTTGATTAAGCACACTTGTTCAAGGGGGGAGTTCAAGCTTTAAATAGAAAGCTTTCTATTTAAAGCCTTGGGCCAGCAGTTAACTCGGCTTGAACATTTGATAAATCACGACTAAGTTTTTTAGCTGAGTCTTTTACTTATTCAGAGTCCACTCTTTACCACTTGCAGGATTAGCGAAAAGCTAAAGAGCCTTATAGAGTCGCTCTATATGAAGGTACCAAAATGAGCCAGTTAAAAAAGTTACTAGTCATCATCAGTGTTTTCTTTTGTGCCATGTTAAGTGCTCAAGAGCACTATGATGCTCCCTCTAAAGGCGCTAAAGATATGCCCGGGGCAAAGGGCACCTTTGCTTTTAAACCTACAGATTGGATAGCCGGTGAAACAACCTGGTGGAAAGATACCGACGGTGTGGCCCCTGATGTGGCTGGATGTCACGTGGCTACCGATATAGAAGGTAACTTAAACGGAAGAACCTTTGGAGAAGCCTGCCTTGAAAATGGCTTGCTGGTGGAGTCAAACCCAGGTAAAGATGTGCTGCACCGTCATACCGATGATACCGGTCACCCTGATGTATTTGATTGTAATGCCTGGTGTGTTGGGACGGGCAATACTAGTGGCATGTGCACCGTGGCTCAGGCTGATCCATGTGGAGCGTCTGCCGTGTGTCAGTGCCAATAAATTGCTATTGACTCGAACGTTCGCGTATCTCTGGTTGATGATGTTTTTTGAGTGATGTCTTTTGGTGACCTTTGATGACTTTGCGCTGTTAAGGCAAGGTCATTAATTGTGTCTCAGCGCTAGTATCCATCGTCATAGTATCCATGGCGGTAGCGCTCCCGGTAACGGCCTCTGCATTCATCTACTTTCTGGACCCTGTCAGTCGTGCTTAGCGCTGCTCTATATAGCTACATATACGTATAACCCAAAAGCCCTGAAAGCCTATGCTACAGGGCATCGGGGCTTGTCGACTTGTTGTGTGATTAGTGAATAAATTTATTTTATTTTGTGTGAATATTTTTATATTCCAATTGCAAGTTTTGGTGTAAATTACCGCTACCTTATCTAGTTCAACTTGTATTGATAGATAGATGCCATAGTCCGGTTTAGGTCATTTCACCTAAGTCATTGTGTTGTTTATTTTGAATACTCTACTCCTCCCCAAGCCACCACCTGGCCCAAGATCTTTAGAGCATTCCGTTTTATTAAGAGATCCCATTGAATATTCTATTTTTGATGTATCCGTGGTCGACGATTGTGCCGGAGACCGACACAACGCTGCGGTTAATTCATGAGTGTGTTGCAAGGGGGCATACCGTTGCGCTTGCCACCACAAGTAATTTAACCATGCGTGACTCTGAAGCCAGTGCATTTTGCCAAGTATTCAATAAAGAGGCATCAGCGCCGAGTAACATCGTGTCTTTTTATAAGAAGGCGCGGTTTAAAACGGTTCAGTTGCCACTGGCTGGATTTGACAGCATCTTTATGCGTGCCAGCCCGCCGCTGGATCCTATCGCGCTAAACTTCCTTGATTCTGTGCGTGATGATGTGTTCATCATGAACGATATTGATGGTTTGCGTATCGCCAATAATAAGCTCTATACCGCATCATTTGATGACCCCAATAATACCTTTATTCCGGTTACTCACGTTTCGAAAACACCTGAGTATTTAGAGCAGGTGCTGCGTGAGTCAAAGACGGACAAGATGATCATGAAACCGCTAGATGGTTTTGGCGGTCAAGGGGTTATTTTAGTTGAGAAAGCGGCGCAAAAGAGTTTCCACTCACTGCTGCAGTTTTATATCAACAGTGGCAAAGGCGGCAACTACGTTATTTTACAAGAATATGTAGCGGGTGCTGAAGCTGGCGATGTGCGTATTTTAATGCTCAATGGCGAACCTATTGGTGCCATGAAGCGTGTGCCTGCAGAAGGAGAGGTTCGCTCCAACATTCATGCAGGTGGCAGTGTGGTTAAGCACACATTGACCAAGAAAGAAAAAGAGCTATGCAAGCATATTGGCCCCAAGTTAGTGCGTGATGGCTTATTTTTTGTAGGTATTGATGTTATCAGTGAAAAGTTGATTGAAGTTAACGTACAAAGCCCTGGTGGCATTATGCGTATAAACAAGCTGAATAACGTTAAGCTTCAAAAGAAAGTTATTGATTTTATTGAAAGTGTAATCAATGCCAAACAAGCATTAAACACAAGAAAAACAGAATTTAGAAAGGCGATAGAAGATGCTCACGTTATCTGAAAAAGAATGTATTACGTTAATTAATAAAGGTGAGTGTTTCCACGCTGAAGTTGAGTCTGGTTCATTTACGGTCAAGATTGATGAGTACTCGCCGTTTGTGTGTACCGCTATCCATAACGGCCATCGTCTGCGAGATGAACTGAAAAAGAACTGCAAATTAACCGATGAAGAACGTCTTTATGCTGAGGCGCCTTATACCGCAGAAATGTTGTCGTCTTTTCCTATTGTATTAGTGGGTAACGACTCACGTTTTGAATATGACTTGAACCGCCCAAAGGCGCATTCAACTCATTTTAAAACGGCCTGGGAAAAGCCATTAACCATTAAGCAGCGTAACGAAAGCCATGCAAAACATCAGTCTTTTTATAATGTACTGAGTGCATTGGTTGCGCGTTTAGAGAAGCAGTTCAAAAACAGCATTGTATTTGATGTTCACTCATATAATTACCAAAAAATTGAAGCCGATACGCCAACATTTAATATTGGAACCAGCCAGATTGATATTGAACGTTGGGGGACGACTTGCCAGAACTTTGAAAAGCAGCTGAGTAAAATTGAGTTACCGAACCTTGCTGTACGCGCAGCAAGAGATGAAGTGTTCCAAGGTCGCGGCTATCTTATCGCACATGTGAACGCGCATTTCGATAACACCTTAGTGTTGCCACTTGAAGTGAAAAAAGTGTTTATGGATGAAACCTCTGGTGAGCTATACCCATTGGTTTTAGAGGAGCTGAAAGCGGGCACTAAGCAGGCTATCTCTGAGACGGCGGCTTATTTTATGCGCCGTTTTGGTAAGCGAAAATCGGTCAGAAATGTTGACTTACTATCGTCAAGCTTACCGCCTGAGATCTTGTCGCTTGATAAGAGCCTATTTAAGCTAGCCAGTAACGTCGCCACACTGAAATATATTAACCCGATTAATATTGCCAGTGAGCGGAAAAAGTTTTTAGCCCGTAAAGGTGTCGCTGCGCCAGAGTTTAGCTATAAGCAGCTAAACCTAAACCCATATCAGTTCCGCGAGCAACTATATAAGCTGCCAGTGGCCAATATTATGGATGCGGATATTCAACAGCTTTATCGCCATGTGATTGATAACTTAGCAACAAAAATTGATCTGTTATGCTCTATTGGCACTGACGAGTTTGTTTATAACTCGCTTAAATATTACGGTCAGCCAGATAAAGACGATATTGCTAATGCTGAGTTCTTACTGCGAGCACCCGATCTTGAAGGTGATGACGAAGAGGCCATTTATGATTCTGCCTATGCGGTGAAGTCATTCCAACAGCAAGCGGATGAATGGGGTCTTAAGTGTAAGGTTGAAAAGTCATCGCGTATTGTTGCTAAGGCGATGGTAAACAATGAGCGTGGTAGCTTGTTAATCAACAAAGATGCCATGTTTACTAGCAAAGAGTTGATTGCGTTTGCCTACCATGAGCTGGGCGTACATATGCTGACCACTGTTAATGCTCGCCGCCAAAAGTTAAGGGTGTTGTCCTTAGGGCTTGTGGGTAACACCCATACTCAAGAAGGTGTGGCAATTTACAGTGAGTATTGCTCGGGCAACTTGACCTTAAATCGCCTTAAGATCTTGGCATTGCGAGTTATTGCGGTGAATCTGATGCTAGAGCAGCGTGATTTCTCGATGACCTTTGAAACGCTTAAGCGTGAGTATGGTCAAACAACAGAGCAAGCCTTTACCTTAACCACACGTGTTTACCGTGGCGGTGGATTAACTAAAGATTTCCTTTACTTAAAAGGCTTTAGAGATATCGTTAACTTAAGCAAAACCACGTCGTTAGATAACTTACTAGCAGGTAAAGCGGGTACGCTTGATTTACCGATTATCAACGAAATGGTTGAGCGTAATATGTTAGAGCGTCCAATCCCGTTATTTGAGCTTAAGCATAAATCGACACCTGAGACAGCCGTGATCGACTACCTTATATCGGCAATCCGCTAATACAAGCTAGAGTGTTAATAAAGCGCCTTGTTACTCACGTAACAGGGCGTTTTTTATTGCCTATTCGGTACCATTTATAAGTAAGTTGTACCTGGCAGACCGTTTGAGTTTATTGCTAAAACTATTCTCTACAGCCTCATAAAGCGTTATGGTTTGGTATAACATCAAATGACCAAAGGAAGGGATGACGATGAAAATATGCCAACGAATAAGCGCGTTGATGTTAACGCTTGTCGCGGTAACTAGCCCTCAGGCATTTGAGGTTGAAAAGGTTGCTAGTGGACTGGGCACTCCGTGGGGCTTGGCTTACATTGATGCTAACACTATGCTCGTTACCCAAAGAGATGGGGCGATTAAACAGTTGGACCTTAAAACTGGGCTGCATAAGACCTTGCTTGAGCCTGCCAATGTTTGGGCAGAAGGTCAGGGTGGTCTGCTTGATATCGCACTCTCTCCTTTCGAAGCGAATAAAATTTACTTTACTTACAGTAAAGATATTCAAGGTGAGGGCGCCACCACACTAGCAAGTGCGATATATAAAGACGGAAAATTGTCTGCCTGGCAAGATGTGTTTGTATCAAACTCCCGCTCAGATACCGGTAGGCACTTTGGTAGCCGAATTACCTTTGATAATAACAGTATTTACTTTTCCATTGGCGATCGCGGTGTACGCGATAACGGCCAGAACACAACAACTCATGCTGGTGCTATCTTACGCCTAAGCCCCGATGGCACAGTGCCAAGTGATAACCCATTTATCGATAATGCAACGGTGCTTGATGAGATCTGGAGCTACGGACACCGCAATCCACAAGGCTTATTCTTTGATGCTGATAGCCAAAATCTGTGGTCAATTGAGCATGGACCCCGCGGCGGCGATGAGCTTAACCTTATTAAAAAGGGCGCAAATTATGGCTGGCCAATAACCTCACACGGTAAAGAGTATTGGGGGCCGCTTAGTGTTGGCGACGGTAAATTAAAAGAAGGGGTTGAACCACCAGTTAAGGTGTATATCCCCTCTATCGCACCCGGTAGTTTAGTGCTTTATCGAGGCGATAAATTTCCGCAGTTAAAGGGGAAGCTGCTAGCTGGCGCATTGAAGCTAACTCACATCAATGTGATTAGCATTAATGATGCTGATGAGGCTATTGCAGAGCAGCGAATAATGTCAGAGCTTGGCGAGCGGATTCGTGATATTGAAGTCTCGCCCAAAGGCGATATCTATTTCAGTACTGATAGCGGTAATATTTATAAGCTTAAAAGATAGGTGCTAGGAAAAGCTAAGAAAGGTCCTAGGTCCTAGAAAAGTCGGAAAAGCTAAGGCGGACGGCCTGCGGTCTTGCGTACGTGACTGCGTCACTTACGGAACGGGTTGAAAAGCTAAGAAAGGTCCTAGGTCCTAGGAAAGTCGGAAAAGCGGTGGCTGTTGTAGGTCGGGCTTTAGCCCGTCAAGCTTGTGCTTTTCCTAGCAGGGCGAAGCCCGTCCTCGCAGCGAAGCGTCCTAGGTTCTAGGGCCTATGCTCTAACCTTAAGTTCTGTACAACACTTTAGTTACGTGATCATTGCCAGTAACTTGGTTGATTTATGTTCTGTACAACACTTTTATCACATGCCAACCGAACTTAGTCTTAACCAAATGCGGTGTGATGAGCTCACCTGTAAAGCAAACCTTATCAAATTGCGGCACCATCTGGCCTTTCTTAAATTCGCCTAAGCTACCGCCTTTCTTACCCGATGGGCAGGTTGAGTGCTTCTTGGCTAGTACGTCAAACTTAGCCCCTTTATTGAGCTGCTTAATAATATCTTCGGCAAGTGTTTGGTGTTTCACCAAAATGTGTAATGCGGCTGCAGTGCGCGCCATCTTAAGGCCTATATAATTTGAAACTAATGGGCGAGATTATATCGTTTATGGCGTGTCTTAGGCTAGCGTTAAGCTAAAGTGACGCTGATATACGCATTCGTGTGTCGTTATTGGTTGCTCTATAATGATGGCCTTAAAGTCACATAACAGTCTCAGCTGGGAATCGATAAGTGTTAAAAAGCCGCAGTTATAAACGTATAGGTCCAGATTATCGGTTCGATGAGCAAGTGAGTTTTGTTGATATCAAACAGGTATTCGGTCTTGGTCATATTCGCCTTGGTAAGTGGGTTGAAAACGAGGAGCGGGATAAAGCGGCTAACCTGATTTTTGATTCGTTAGCAGATTTGGCGTTTATCTTAAAACTCCCTCCTAAAGCAATCGGCCTGCGCGAAACCTTAAACCTCGCTTTTGGTAGTGGTGGTCAAAAAGGCGTACAGGCCCATTATGCGCCGCACCGGTGTGAGTTAGCACTGGCCAAAAATGCAGGAGCTGGGGCGCTTGCCCATGAATTCTGGCATGCGTTTGACCATTATATTGCGCCAAAATCCTACCATACGTCACCACGGGGGATCTCATTTGCTAGCCACAGCTGGATAGCCGATGTTAAACCGATAAAGCATCCGTTGAATCAGCGTTTAGAGCGGGTATTTGAGGTGACGATGCTTTCTGATAATGGCAACGATGGCCATGACTATGTTAGTCGGGCAATTGTGCTCGATAAGCAGTACGGTACTCAGTATTTTTCGCGGCCAACCGAGTTAATGGCGCGGGCCTTTGAGAGCTGCATTGAGTCTTATCAAGAGATTTGTAACCCTTACTTGGTTGATGAAACCTTAAAGTCGTCCTTATTTGATGCTGGAGGTTACCCAAGTATTGAGCATAGAGCGCAGATTTTTAATGCGCTCATCGCTTATTTTGAGCCTTTAGGTGATGCGATAGGGCGAGAGTCGCAGTCATCTTAAATCAGAGAAACTAACGAAAAGCTGGTGGCTTTTCGTTAGCTTAATGGTGTTAAAACGTGACTGAGTAGTTTGCGTCTTGTGGGGGCGTCATTGCGATATCGGTAATCGTTGTTGTACCTAAGCTATAGGGGGTAATTTTAGCGGCAATTTTGTTAGCGCCATTAGAGAGTGCGAATTGATGGAAACTCTGACCGTTACACACGAGTTTTGGAAACACTCTGCGCTTGTTGATTTTATGTTCCTGCATGGTTCTGTTATACAAAAAGAGGTTGTTATTTAAGCCTGTTTTACAGACTGCGATGAGTGTTTTCTCTAAATTAGGTTCCATTGCGGCTGATGCATTAAAAGTGATTGAGGTCAGTATAATCGCGGTTAATGTAATCATTTTCTTCATCGGTTGCTCCTTGCGTGGGGGACTTAAAAAGACTTTAAGTTATGCGTTTGCATGGAGCTATTTAAGCGCAAGCTGATGATAAATGATGTGTTAACTTTGTATACAAGTGTATCTTTATCTTATTCTCAATTCAGTTGATGTCTGCAGGTAACAACATGTGTATGTGGCGCAAATATGCATACATTTGGCGACATAACGAGACTTTAAAAACAAAAAAGCCCGCAATAAGCGAGCTTTTCAATCTTAATAAAAGTGAAGGCGGGAATGCTTGTTAAGCGTTCTTCACTTTCCAGTTAACTTCTTCACCGGCGAAGAATGGCACGATTGGATTACCGTTTGGCAAGATGATTTCGCTCGGAACCGTCCATTTCTCTTTCACTAGCGTCACCGTGCTAGTGTTGCGAGCGAGGCCATAGAAGTCAGGGCCATGCTTACTAGCAAAGCCTTCAAGTTTATCTAGTGCACCTAAGTCATCAAAGACCTGTGCATATAGCTCTAATGCACTCCACGCGCTATAACAACCGGCGCAGCCACAAGCTGACTCTTTGCGGTGCTTCTCGTGCGGCGCGGAGTCGGTGCCTAAGAAGAACTTACTTGAGCCTGTTGCAACCGCAGCGCGAAGCGCTTCTTGGTGGGTGCTGCGCTTAAGAACTGGCAAGCAGAAGTTATGTGGGCGAACGCCACCTACAAGCAAGTCATTACGGTTAAGTAATAAATGCTGCGGGGTAATCGTTGCCGCCACATTGTCCGCTGCTGACATAACAAAGTCAGCCGCATCTTTAGTGGTGATGTGTTCAAATACCACTTTTAGGCTTGGGAAAGAGGCAACGATGCGGGCAAGGTAGCGCTCAATAAATATGGCTTCACGGTCGAAAATATCGATATGCGATTCAGTGACTTCACCGTGTACCAATAGCAACATACCGTGTTTAGCCATGGCTTCAAATACAGGGAACAGCGCATCAAGCGTTTTGACAGCCGCGTCTGAGTTGGTGGTTGCACCTGCAGGGTAAAGCTTTGCAGCAACAACGCCGGCAGCTTTAGCATCAATGATGTCTTGCTCTGTGGTGTTGTTGGTCAAGAAGATGGTCATAAGCGGTTCAAAAGTCGAACCTGTTGGGCGCGCAGCCAAAATACGTTCACGATACTCAGTTACCATCTTTGCATCGGTGACAGGTGGTAAAAGGTTAGGCATAACAATCGCACGTTGAAACAGGCGCGCTGTTGCGGGAACCGTTTCTTGTAACATATCGCCATCGCGAAAATGTAGGTGCCAATCGTCAGGGGTAAGTAGGGTGATCTGCGTCATTTGGGGTTCCTAAGCGTTTACGACAAAGTAACTGGCTTTTTCAGCCTTTTCTTAGGCCGGTATTGTGCCTGAAATCGCGGCCGCTTAATAGCTGAACCTCTATAAGAGTCGATAAATACTGACCATTTTAAAATGAGCGCTTGTGCAATTTTGGCTGCTTGCGATAATCCAGCTTAGTATTGGGGTGCTGTAAGTCCTCTTTGCGCTAATACAGGGGCTAACTACAGTAAGTCGTCTCGGCGCTAATGCTGGGGCTAGTACGGTGAGTCGTATTGTAAAAAAGTACAGTAAAAATATTGGGTGATAACTAAGTAACATGCGTTTAGACAAATTTATCTGTAAAAGTACCGATCTCAGTCGTGCTCAGGCTAGCGATTGTATTGAGCGCGCTGAAATTAGCGTCAATGGCGAGACCATCACGGATGTGGCTTTTCAGGTACATGAAAGCAATGAGATCCGCTATCAAGGGGGCAGATTAGTGGCGCGGCCATCGCGTTACATCATGCTGCATAAACCTATGCATACGCTAAGCTCGAATGTGGATGGCGATTATCCAAGCCTGTTTAACTGTATTAAGCTCGAAAGAGTGGAAGATTTACACATTGTAGGTAGGCTTGATGCCGACACGACAGGCTTAGTGCTACTGACCGATGACGGTCGTTGGTCGTTTGATATTATCAGACCCGACAAACAGTGTGAAAAGACCTACCGAGTGACCTTAAGAGACCCAGTTGCCGAAGACGTTGCTGAAAAGTTTAAACAGGGTGTGCAATTGCAAAATGAAAAGGCGCTAACACTCCCAGCGAAGCTTGAGATTGTCACGCCTAAAGAGGTGTTACTTACCATTACCGAGGGCAAGTATCATCAGGTGAAGCGGATGTTTGCCGCAGTGGGGAATCGCGTCAACGGCTTGCATCGTGAGCAGATAGGCGAGCTTAAACTCGATGTTGAGCTGGGGCTGTGGCGCTATCTGAGCGAGGTTGAAGTTAAGCAATTGTCGACGCCAACGCCGACATAGCCCTTAAAGCAATAGTCTGCTAAGTAACCACTTGGCTCAAACTTAAACTTAAACTTAAACTCAAGCTCACTGGGCACCAGCCTCATTTAGTGATTAGTCTGTCCAGTGCAGTACATTGTGAATGATTGACCAACGCGGCTCTACTTTTTTAGCGCCTTTACCTAGCATCCAATAATCGTAAATAGCTGCTTGGGTACCATCAACTTTACGTAAGCGCTGCCAATTATTGATGTAGTTGAGCAGCGACTGGTTATATTGTGCGACCGCGTACGCCACAGGATAATGTGTTTTATTTTCTAGCAGTGCAATACCGTAGCCCGGGAAGAACAAGGTCCAGGCTGAGCCTGCCTGGGCACTGATCACTACCGCATCATATTTGTGTTTTTTCTGCCTAAAGAAGTCTTTGTAGCCTTCAATTTTTACAAACTTGAGGTTGGGGGCGAAACGCCTAGCCTCTTCGATAGCATCGCTATGTTCAACATAAGCTATGGTCATGCCCTGCATCTGTTTAATTTTTTCGTTACTCTTAAAGTCGTTCACCAAATAGTCTTTAGTCGCTATAGCAAGGTTAAGCTCAAGCACTGGGTTAGCGTAACTTAAGGCATCCATCTGCTCGATGTCCATGGCAAGTCCTGACATGGCAATATCAAAAAAACCCGCTTTTAGAGAGGCGACCAGTTGGTCTTTTTTAAAGGGAATAAATTCAATTTTCACCTTTAAGTCTTCTGCAAGTTTCGTCGCCATAGCGGTATCAAACCCGACTAAGTGTCCAGCATTGTTGTAATAACTAAAGGGCACGTTACTTGGGATATAACCCACTCTGAGGGTGCCCGCATCTCGAATCGCTTGTACCCCTCGGATGGGGGTTGCGGGAGTTTGGCCTACAATCGGGAACTGTTTTTTTACTTTGGTAGGTACTTTATCGGCCACCTGCATGTTGGCGATAACGCCACTGGTGATCTCTGGGCTATGAATAAACATCCCCATGCCGACACGGCAAACTAATAAGGTTGCAAACACACTGATACCAATGCCTAAACTCATCTTCAATAGTTGCGGTGGGCGTATTTTGAGTGATTTTTGAAACAGCGATGCCGTTAATAAGGTGAGTGCAAACAGGTTCATTACCGCCGCAATAGAATTAAATTTACCTGTGATAAAGCCAGACATGACAAATAACTGGAATAGATCAGTTGGGAGTTTAACTAAGTCGAGCATAAACGGAATGGCCACATAGACACTGCCAAATAGCGCTAATAGCCCACTGATAGAAAGCGAAGGGATACTGGTAATATCAACAGGAGTACCATTAAACCAACCTGCAAAATAGATAAACATAATAACGGTGAGCTTACCGATATTAGGGAAGGTAAAGGCGATAGGCACCAAAATTTCAATCAAGGTGGCGCCGTCTTCGCATAAGTCGTCGTGCTCGCGCATCACCTGCTTACACTCTTCAACAATCACCGGGATTACGATGAAGATGTTACCGGTAGCAAAAGCGGTGACTAGGCTGGATTTAGAAATGCGCAGTGCTTGAGCAAAGGTAATGGGCGTCAACGAAGCTACAATCCAGGGCAATACCCAAAATGTGAGTAGCAAACACAGCACAAAGTAGCTGATAAGGTAAACCTGCATACTGGCAAACTCATCGACTCCCATGGTGCCTGCTGCCGAGGCCGACATAGCAAAAATACCGATAGGTAGAATTTTCACTAGACCTTGAGTAATGCGCGAAAAAATTTCTGAGCTGGTATGCATAAAGGTCAGTATTTGCTGTTTATGCTCGCCTTGCATGCCGATAAGCGCAAGCCCCATAGCGATGCTAAATACCACCATGGCAGGTACATAACCATCAGCCATGGACTCAAAGGGGTTAGAGGGAATATACAGCTTGAAATAATCGATTGGTGTAACAGGTTCAATGCTGCTGGTACTAAAGAAGGAGGCCGATTCGATAACAGGGAAAGACAGCGGCATTAAAGCAATCATTACAATCGCTAATAGCCAAAGCAGCAACATGATAAGACCGGCGCGGCTAAAAATAAGTTTGGCTGTATTTTTTTGCAGTTTACCAATACCGCCAACGAGTGACACAACGATATAGGGCAGTACCGTCATCTGCATCAGCAAGATCACCCCTGTGCCTATGGTCGCCATCCAAGCGATGGATTCCCCGAAAAACAGCCCCACGGCAAAACCAACAAACATGGCCACTAACATCTGGGTTGAGCTGGACATTGCAAGAGCTTTCTTTAGCACGCACATCACCTAAGTAGTTTGAGATCCCAGTGGAAAGATTTTTAGCACAGTTAAAAAGAAGCGTTAACTGTGACTGGGAAATGTTATTTATTATAAGTTCGGTATTGGTTTACTTTAAAGTAATAAATTTAAAATTTGGGCATAAAGGTTAACATTAGCAGCGGGTTAAGTGTTTA
This sequence comes from Shewanella sp. 0m-6, assembly GCF_052977325.1. NCBI lineage: Bacteria > Pseudomonadati > Pseudomonadota > Gammaproteobacteria > Alteromonadales > Shewanellaceae > Shewanella > Shewanella sp. 0m-6. The sequence continues at coordinate 66,243 of NZ_JBRIMD010000010.1, read as the reverse complement.
GCCGCTAAGTCGATAAATGCCCTGACTTTAGGCGATAAGTGTTTACGGCTCGGGTAAACGACAAAAACATCGATATCGGAATTAGGCAAGTGTTCAAATAAAATCTCTAACTGATCACTTTCAAGCGCATCTCGCATATAGAAACTCGGTAAACGAGTGATACCATGACCCGCCAGTGCCATATCCAGCTGCATATCACCATTGTTGCAGAGTATTTTTGGGCGAATATCAACGACAAAATGTTTGCCGTCATGATCAATATAATCCCAGCGGCTTGGCTGCTTATGATTGGAGTAGCAGATGCCGTAGTGTGTTTCTAATTCTCTGGGATGGTGGGGTTTTCCGTGGCGTGAAATATACGCTTTCGACGCCACAGTGTAGGCTTTGCAGCTATAAAGTTTGCGGCAAATAAGGCTCGACTCTTCAAGGTGTGCTGATGCTCTAATGGCTAAATCATAACCGTCGGCAATCACATCGGTGCGTTTATCGCTTAAATCTAAGTCTAAACTTACATTGGGGTATCGCTGCAGGTATTCAGAAATAATGGGCTTAAGGTAGTTTTGCGCAAAGCCGACCGGGCAACTTAATTTAAGTACACCGCGGGGGCTGACATCGTGTTGAGTGACCAAGCCCACCGCCTGTTCGGCATCAATTATTAACTGTAAGCACTGCTGATAGTAAGCCTCTCCCTCGGGTGTTAAGCCGATAGAGCGGGTGGTTCTATTGAGTAGCCTGACCCCAAGTCGAGCTTCAAGCTTATTGACCTCTTTACTCACATAAGAGGTAGAGTGACCTAAAGCCTCTGCCGCGGCTGAGAAGCCAGCACTTTTTACGACTTGGACAAATATTACAATTCCATCAAATAGTTTATTTATAGTCATATCCCCCTTAATTAAAAGCCATATGGAAATAGTAAATATCTTTTGAGGTTATTAATCTTTATTTGTCATCAATATACACTGCTCTACATCGAGTTGTCGTTCTAAACTTAACCTTTGCTTAATTGTGAGCACGGTACTTGAACCCAACGCAATTTGCAGAGTTAACTGCAGTCACTGAATATGAGAGTCCTATTATGAAACTATTAGCCTTTGCAGCTAGCAGCAGCACTAAGTCAATCAACAAGCAACTTGCAACCTATGCAGCATCATTAGTGCAGGGAGCTGAGGTTGAAATTCTTGATATTAACGATTATGAGATGCCACTTTTTAGTCAGGACCGAGAAGAAGAGCTTGGTCACCCAGAGCTGGCGCAGCAGTTTTTTGCCAAGATTGGTGAAGCCGACGCCATTATTATCTCTTTTGCTGAGCATAATGGTTCATACACTGCCGCTTATAAAAACCTGTTTGACTGGACATCACGTATCGACATGAAAGTGTTTCAAAACAAGCCAATGCTATTACTTGCTACCTCTCCGGGGCCGGGCGGTGCATCAAGCGTATTAGCTGCAGCTTCAGGATCTGCGCCATACTTTGCTGCAGATGTCAGGGCAACGCTCTCAGTGCCAAGCTTTTTTGATAACTTCGATATGGAAACGCAAGTGTTGAGAAATCCTGAACTTGTAGCGGCGTTGAAAGAAGCGGTCGTTTTATTGAAATAAGTTAAAGTTTAAATAAGCTAAGGTTTAAATAAACAAGGGTTGAGGTGTGACCTATTGATATCATTATTTTTTAACCGATAAAAGCGCCAGCTGCTGGCGCTTTTATCGGTTTAGCTATTTTTTATCACATCACATGTATATCGCGAGATTCTTTATCAGAGCTCGTTTAAGTGATAACCGCTTGTTTAAGGCGTAACTTTGATGCGCTCAACGTCAGTCGCTGGTGGATCAATCATAAAGTCGAGCTGTACCTTTGCCTGTTTAAGGCCTTTACTGCTTTCACTGTACTGCCACTGCTTAAGTGCAGTTGTCGCAGAGCTATCAAATACCCCTTCAGGTGATGACTTAACAACGCTTACATTGCTAACCGCACCACTTGGGCTGATATCAAACTGTAAGACAACAAAACCACTTTGGTGAGCGTTAGCTGCCTCAATAGGATACTTAGGCTCGATACGGATTGTTGGGTGAACAGCGTCATGGTTGTGATCGCCGGCCTGCACCTGCTGATTGAGCAGCAAGCCACTGATCCCTAATGCGATAGTCAAACCGATAATGGCAAAACCGCTCTGACCTTGTTGAAATGTCTTCATTTGCATAATACGCTCCTTGAGTATGTTTTTATTTCCATAATGTGTGTGTAGCAGGCCGTGATGAGCTTGCTGGGAGTAGGCTAACAGCACTTGGCTATAGCAGATCTTTTGTTGTTTATTCAATGATTGAGTGACAAAGGCGTCACAGGCTAACTCTTGATCATCTCTAAAGCGTCGATAAGCGAGCCAACAAATAGGATTAAACCAGAACAGGCTGAGTGCGCTGTAGGCCAATAAATTACTGAGCAGATCTCGGCGCTGGTGGTGGTATTGCTCATGGGCGATAATCGATTGCTGCTCATCGGCGTTAAGCTGAATAAAATTAGAGGGCAGTATGATTTTCGGGTTAATGACCCCGACGAGCATAGGTGATTGCACACCGGGGTGGCTATAGGTCGGTAAGTTGGCGCCAGTGTGATGGACTCTAGTCGCAGTGCTTAATATACGAGTTAAAGCTATCGCTTGTAGGCTGAGCAGAGTCACCATAGCCGCAATGCCAACTAACCATATCGACAGCGCAATCTTGGCGTAATCGCTGGTTTGAACTGTAGCCATAGCTTTGCTAGCGATAACACTATAGTGAGCGAATTGTTCTGCCTGGGCTGCAGCAAGAGTGTTGGGCATGCTTGCGATTAACGCAGAGCTTATCAGTAAAGCGGGAACTGCTAACCATAGCTGGTAGGTTTTACGTGCCCCCAATCGCTGCTGTAAAAAGCGGTGGCTTATGAGTAAACCACCACAAACAAGAGTAAGTAACAGGGTTTGCTGTGCCATCCATAGCATCATGATTTGTTGTCCTTTTGCCAGGTATCAATCAGTTGTTGTAATTCGGCCACGTCTTCGGCGCTGAGCTTGTTTTGCTTGGCAAAACCGGCCACTAAGGGAGCGACGCGACCAGAGAATAAGCGCTCGATGAAAGACTCACTCTCTTTAAGCTGGTATTCACTCTGTTCGATGAGAGGGAAGTAAAGATATGAGCGGCCCTGCTTGTCAAAGCCAATGGCTTGTTTTTTTACTAGGCGGTTAAGTAGCGTCTTGACCGTTTTTTCGTGCCAGTCATTGCTGCGAGATAATTCACTGATGACATCGTTAGCACTCATTGGCGATGATTGCCAAAGGATATTGAGCACACACAGCTCGGCATTACTGATTTCTTTCATAGTAAAACCTCTTTCATAGTAAAACCTTTTTCATAGTTGCTCTCTTTCAAAGTCGGCCTCTTTCAAAGTCATCCTTTGCTGAATGTTCTTTACGATTACAGCTGTAATGTATATTTAAGATTACAAATGTAATTGTATTGCGCAAGTACTTTTTGGTGTTTTTTTTGTTCTAGATTAACTGTCGGTATATAAGCTATTGTTAAATATAGAAGGGCGGAGGTGATAGCCATTGAAGATGACTGTGCATTTATGCGGATTCAATTTAATGACTTTTTAAGTACCACTTTGACAGATGCACAGATAGAATATCTGTTCATAAAAGTACCCCCAACAAGGATTGTAAAGGTATGACGTCATTATCTCCGCGCATGGCAGCAGGCCTGTTATGTGTAATATTTCTAGCTTTTCCATCATACGGTTTAAGTGATGAAGCGGTTACAGCGCACGTCGATAAAACTCCCAAGCAACTAGCGATTTTTAGTCAAACATTTAATTTTAGTTTGCCGTTAGACTGGAAACTCGCTTATTCAAATCAACAAGAGACGATGTTCTCTGCTGAGTTTGTTCCCGCTTCTCAAGCGTTACAAACCTGGTCATCTATGCTGTGTGTGCAAGGGTTTAAAGGGATCGCTGAAGATGTGAGCCCACAAAAATTTTTAGAGACTATGGCAGAGGTATACTTCGACAGTTGCCAAGGGGAAACGGTGTTTGAAACCTTGCAAAGTGAGCCACTCAACGGCCATGAAACAGCAAGCGCGATTATCGGCTGCACTAAGATGCCCAACTCTCATATTAAGTCGGTAGCAGGTATTGCTTATGATGAGGTGCAAACTCTAGGAGAGATTGGCCATTACACCGCTATCAGGGGGAAACTGGATCTGTATTTAATTCATAAATCGATTCGTGGTGACGCATTTAGCAAAGAAAATCCTCCCATCAAAGCGCAAAATCAGCAAGAGTTTTTATCTAGTATTACCCCTCTGAGCTTGTATTAAAGGCTTGTATTAAAGGCTTGGTAGACTCAATGTGATAATTATATGTTGCTGATATTAATGTGAAACATTAGATCGCTAGGTACAAGGTGAATATTCCTCGGCTTAAATACGGGTTTTAAGTGGTGTTAAGTTAGACATTTAACCGTATAGACGTCTATAATGCGCGGAACTCTTGATAGTGATATTTGTTCACTTTTGAGTAACAAAAACTTATAACGATATTTAGTCAACTTTATTGGTGCCTCAGGTTACGGCTGTAACTTAGGGATAATCGGGAAGTCAGTTAAATTCTGACACTGCCCCCGCAACGGTGAATGGTGAGAGACAAGTGCGCCTTAATGGATAGGTGTTGAAAGCTTGTATTCGGGTATTAATACGTTAATACAGAACCTAAGTCCGGAGACCGGCCAGCAAAGTGATTTCGATGATTTCGGCGGGCAGATCTCGAAATGCGGCAATTAAACGAACCAATAAACGAGTGATTTTTTTCATTTATGGGTCGTGTCACCGTGACGTATTTGCCCCGTTTTCCTTTAGGAGTAAAAAGGTAAATGGGAACACAACCATCAAAAATCGCACTACTAGTCAGTAGTCTTGTTAGCTTATCAGCCTTTTCAGTTTCGGCCGAAGAAGTCGCATCTCACTTAGCAAATGTTGATGAAACGATTACCGTAACCGGTTCTCGTTTTGATAGAAGCGCCGATCAGCAGCTAACCGTCATTAATACCATTGAACGTGAAGAGATAGCGCGTCTTAATCCAAAGTCTGTGGCTGACGTATTAGAAACACTTCCGGGTGTTAGTGTATCGCGCAATGGCGGTGCGGGTCAGGCAACATCTGTCAGTATTCGCGGCAGTAACTCCAACCATGTATTAGTCCTAATCGATGGCGTTAAAGTCGGCTCTGCCACATTAGGTACAGTTAGCTTTAACAGTTTATCACCTGAAAATATTGAGCGAATCGAAGTCCTAAAAGGGCCTCGAGCGTCTGTGTGGGGCAGTGATGCTATTGGCGGCGTCATTCAGATTTTTACTCGCCAACTCAAGGGCGGTGAATGGTTTGCGGGTGCTGAATATGGCAGCAATGAATATATTCGCGGCTCATTTGGCGCAGGTATGACCCATGGCGATGGTAGTACAACACTGAGCGTTAACCATGAGCAATCAGAAGGTTATGATGTATATAACGGCGCAGAGGTTGAAAATGATGATGATGGTTATAAGCGCAACGCGCTTTCAGTAAACGGCTCTCAGCAAATTAATCAAAACTGGCAAGCACTTTGGACCGGACAATACGATAAAGGTAACACTCAGTACGACGATATCTATGCCTCAGGTTCGGCAGATGAGTCAGACTATGAGAATTACTTTTGGGATCTTGCTACGCAATACAGTAATGACCGATTTACCAGCAAATTAGCCTTAAGCCAGTCTCGCGATTCAAACGAGAACTTTCGTGGTAACGATATCAGTGTGCCAATATCTGAGTTTGAAACCAAACGCGATCAGGTCAATTGGAGTAACCAATACCTAGCGGCAAGCGACTTGACCCTGACGGGCGGTGTCGATTGGTCAAATGAGTCTGTTAAGGGCGATTATGCCCAAGATGAGCGAGATATCTTAGGTGTCTACGCCTTAGTGCAAAAGCAGTGGAGCAATATACTGGCTGAAGTTGCGGTGCGTTATGATGATGTGGAAAATATCGACAGCGAAGTTTCATATAACGCTAGTCTCGCATATCAGTTTAATGCTCAATGGAGTTTGGCCGCGACAACGGGTACGGCCTTTAAAGTGCCAACCTTTAACGACCTGTACTGGCCAGGTTCTGGTAACGCAGAGTTGCTCTCAGAAACCGCTGAGAGTTACGATCTAACGCTGCATTTTAATGCTAAAGATGTGCGTGCTTATATCAGTGTATTTAAAAATACTATCGATAATCTGATTGCTTGGGCCCCTACGGGTGAGAAAGACGATTATGGTTGGGATATCTGGAAGCCTGCGAATATCAATGAAGCTGAGATCAGCGGTATCGAACTGTCTGCTAATTTCCAGTTATTGAGCCTTGAGCACCAACTGGGTTATACCTATCTGGATGCTGAGAATAAACAAACAGGTGAGCAGCTTGTTGGCCGTAGCGAGAATGAGTTTAACTATATGCTGAGCTATAGCTGGCAACGTTTTGATCTCTTGGCTAACTACCATTATCAAGGTAAGCGTTATGCTGGTTATGATGCGTTTTTGGATGCCTATCATAAAGTTGATTTAAGTGTGGGTTATCAGCTCGATGATGCTTGGAGCTTACGTTTAAAAGCGAACAACATCTTTGACGCAGAGATTATCTCCGCTCAAAACTACTTTAGCCCTGGTAGAGAGCTATTTTTGAGTGTTAGCTATCAAGCATTCTAGTTTTTTGTGACATATTTAAAATGATATGCGTACTTAAGTCAGACCTTGTGTCTGGCTTTTTTTATGTTATTTTTTGGCTACAGTCTCAAGTTAAAAGTTATTGATGAAACCATTATTTAAGCGTCGCCCTATTGTCCTATTGCTCGTTAGTTGCGCACTGCTGTTATTGCAAGCTTGCTCTGGGGCGAGTATTCCGCCCTTATCAGATAATGCACGGATATTAGCTTTTGGCGATAGCCTTACCTATGGCGTTGGCGCGTCGAAGGGCCAAGACTACCCTAGCCAGCTTGCTTCTCTTAGTGGTTTTGAGGTGATTAATGCGGGCGTATCGGGCGAGACAACAACGGGTGGTGCAGCACGTTTAGCTTCGTTATTAGATAAGCATTCACCAGAGCTATTAATTTTGTTAGAGGGCGGTAATGACTTCTTAAGAAACCATGCTATCACGACGACTAAATCTAATTTGGCCGCCATGATAGAGATGGCCCAGTCGAAACAGATCCCAGTTTTACTGGTTGCGGTGCCACAAAAGAGCCTATTTTTATCGGCGTCACCGATTTATGAGGAGCTTGCAGAGCAATATGAGTTGGTTTTAGTCGACGATGCGTTAAGTCGCTTATTGAAAAGTCCGAGTAAAAAATCGGATGCGATACATTTAAATGACGCAGGCTATTTTGACCTTGCCAAAGCGATTTATCAGGCTATATAACAAAGGCTTACATTAATATATTAGCGTAGCCAAAATCCCTCCGGTTTTAATACTATTCCTGGCTCTTGCTACTGATGGCAGGTTTTATCAGCTACTTATTTAGTGGAGGTGAATAAAATTGTTGAAACTTGTTAAGGTTGTCGCTTATATGGCTTGACCTTTGACGTCATTGTGTGGGTTAATTTGCCACGGAATTGAGTGCACATCATGATTAAAAATAATAAGGTTTAATGTTTCGCATGACAGATCTTGAGCAGCAAGTATTTACTCAAGTACGCGCAATTATCAGCAACGAAGAGCAGGTAATTGGTCGTAGAGGGATCCTTATCCCATTGAAAAAGGCCATTATTGCAGACGGTGATATCCGTAATGTTATCGATATCGTGTCATCCGATCCGGCCGTATCTGCCCATCTGCTTTGGCGCAGCAACAGTGCAGATCACGCCACACCGCAATCGAGTAAGAATCGCTCATTAAAAGATGCTTTAGTACGTTTAGGTCAGGTTAATATTTATCGTTATGCGTTTACTTTCTATCTGAAAGAGCGTTTAGACGAATTGAATGAGCCTTACAAAAAGCTGGTTCATGGTTATTGGGCGCTTACCGAAGCGATTGCAGCGGACGCCGTTGATCAACTGCATCAGCTAGAAAGTTTGCAAATTAGCCCTGATGAAGTGCAAACCCTGGCACTATTTAGCGTATTTGGTGACATTATTGCACTAACGGCATTTGCTTACTTAAACTCAGAACTTGAACAGGATTACCCACTGAGCCTGCTTAAGTCTGTGATTGAAGATAAACAAGAAACCTTAACGCTTGAAGCTTTTGAGTCATTAGGGCTAGATGATGATTTACGTGATGAGTTCTTAATCGCGCATAACTTACGTCAAACCCATAACGCTAACTCTCCAGGTTTGGTCTTGAGACGGGTATTAGCGAGAAGAAATTTGCTACTTAAAGCGCTATAAAAAGAAAGCCTGCAATATGCAGGCTTTTTTGTATGCTACAGAGCGTAGTGCTCACTATAGTACGGATTGTTCAGTTCAATCTCTGCTTCGCTAACCCTTCTTTTGAGACGAGCTCTAACCAATGTTGGGCTAAGCGTGCATTGGCACCGTTACGACGGTATGCGCCAAACAGCGGGCGTTTAAGGCCATCTGGCCCCAACTTAACGCTGGTAAGGCTAAGTCCATGAGCTTCGTTAATCGACCAACTAGGCAGCGCCGCAATACCATCTTTACAGGCAATACGCTGCAGTAACATCATGGTTAAATCACACTTTACCTGTGGCCCAGGCTTTATGCCTGCAGGCTCTAAGAAGTGGCGATAAATATCTAAGCGCTCAAGTGAAACTGGGTAGCTTAAAATCGCCAAGTTTTCTAACTGTTTCGGTGTAACATACTCTTGCTGCGCCAGCGGATGGTCGCTGGCAACCACTAATCTAACTTCAAAATCAAACAAGTGCTGATAAGCAATCGACTGAGCAGGTACTGGATCCGATGTCAGCACGACATCTAGCTCACCTAACTCAAGCGCGTTTAATGAGTCGAATAAGTGGCGACTAGAGAGGTCGAGATCCGCCTGTGGGTATTGTTTTCTAAATTGCTCCATTACCGGCATTAACCAACGGAAGCAGCTGTGGCACTCAATACCTACGCCTAAATGATTATCCCCTTCAGCTAAGCCTTTCTTTAAATCAAATTCGGTTTCGATCACTTTCGGCAGAATATCTTCAGCAAGGTTGAGCAATCGCGCACCCTCTTGTGTGAAAGAGAGGGGCTTACTCTTGCGCACAAAAATAGCTGAGTTAATGCGAGTCTCTAATTCCTTGATCTGATGAGACAGTGCCGACTGGGTGACGAAGCGTTTTTTTGCAGCCCCAGCGAGGCTGCCGCTTTCCTTTAGGGCAACTAACGTACGTAAATGTCTAAGCTCTATCATTTTATCCTCACATGAAATTCGCTCATGTTGCGCTTGAATTCGTTTCGATTGCGAATACTAAGGCTAACACAATAAACTTCTAGACGTCCAGACGCCCATTGTTCTGTTTAGTTATATGAAATTCAGAGGGGCGTTAACTCTGAATTTTGCTCATCTTAACATCAAAAGGTATACAATATGCAATTAAATAGTTTGGGATTTCCACGAATTGGTCGTTTACGAGAGCTAAAATTTGCTTTAGAGAAGTATTGGCGTGGTGAAATTAAGCAGTCGCAGTTAGTTGAAATTGCAAAAGAACTACGCCAAACACATTGGCGCTGGCAGGCTGATGCCGGGGTGAGATTGTTGCCTGTTGGCGATTTTGCTTTCTATGATCAGGTATTAACCTTAAGTGCCACTTTGGATGTGATCCCAGAGCGTCATCAAAGTGATACCCCCACCGATATTGATACCTTATTCCGTATCGGACGAGGCCGAGCGCCAACGGGGAAAGACGCTGCCGCTGCTGAAATGACCAAGTTTTTTAACAGTAATTATCACTATATCGTACCGGAGCTAACGGTCGATCAAAGCTTTGATATTGGTTATGAGCAATTGTTTGATGAAGTGAGTGAAGCTCAGGCTTTAGGCTATCAGGTCAAGCCTGTGATCTTGGGGCCAGTGTCATTTCTATACCTGTCTAAAACTGTTGGTTCATCGTTCGATAAGCTGAGTTTATTACCGCAACTTCTGCAAGCGTACCATAAAATATTGGCCCGCTTTGCTAGTCAGGGTGTCGAATGGGTTCAGCTTGATGAACCTGTTTTAGCCCTAGAGCTAGACAGTGATTGGCAAGCCGCGATTAGCCAAGCCTATCGTGATTTTGAGCGTTGTAACCTAAACATCTTGCTCGCCAGTTACTACGGCAGTATTGAGCACCACCATCAGCTTGTCGCATCGCTTAACGTGGCAGGGTTACACTTAGACTTGGTTACAGCGCCAGAGCAGCTCAGCGCTTTTTCCATCAGCCTAAGGCAAGATCAAATACTGTCAGCAGGGGTGATTAACGGCCGCAATGTGTGGGCGGCAGAGCTCGATACACTCGCAGAGGGATTATCGAGTGTAGCGCGGGATCTTAAGCAGCGTTTATGGCTGTCGCCTTCGTGCTCTTTGCTACATAGTCCGGTCGATTTAGAGGTAGAAACTCAGCTTAAGCCTGAACTTAAGCTGCAACTCTCTTTTGCCAAGCAGAAGCTGGCTGAATTGGGTCAATTGAAGACGTTACTCACAGCTCCAAACTCTGTCGAGGCCAAAGCCATAGTGCTTGAGTGCCAACAACGACGTAGCGCACGGGCAAAGGCGGCCAATCAAGAGGTAATAGCCAGAGTCGATGCTCTCACTGAGCAAGACTACCTGCGTGATGATGAATTTTCACTCAGGCAAGCCGCGCAAAGACAAAAATACCGCTTACCATTATTGCCAACGACCACCATAGGGAGTTTTCCTCAAACGCCTGCAATTCGTGGCCTGCGTAGCCGCTGGCGTAAAGGTGAAATAAGCCTTGAGCAATATAATGATCAGTTACGCCAAGTGACCAGAGACACTATTGAGCGGCAGTTAAAGCTAGGTATCGACGTATTAGTGCATGGTGAAGCAGAGCGAAACGATATGGTGGAATACTTTGGCGAACAGCTCGATGGTGTCGGCTTTACCCAGTTTGGTTGGGTACAAAGCTATGGCTCACGCTGTGTTAAACCACCACTTATTTATGGCGATGTATCACGCCCAAATGCGATGACGGTAGAGTGGGCTACATATGCTCAGAGCCTCACAGAAAAGCCGGTCAAAGGCATGCTGACAGGGCCGGTAACCATACTGCATTGGTCTTTTGCGCGCGAAGATATCAGTCGCGAGCAGATAGCGACTCAAATCGGCCTCGCCATTCGTGATGAGGTGGTTGAGCTACAAAATGCCGGTATTGGCATTATTCAAATCGACGAGCCAGCATTTCGAGAAGGCTTGCCGCTTAAAAAGAGTGAATGGCAGCATTACCTTAACTGGGCGGTCAATGCCTTTAAGCTGAGTGCGGCAGGTGTTAGCAACGAAACGCAAATTCATACCCATATGTGCTATAGCGAATTTAATGAAACCATCGCAGAAATCGCGGCGATGGACGCCGATGTGATCACCATTGAGACATCGCGTTCAAGAATGGAGCTACTCAATGCATTTGAGGACTTTAACTACCCAAATGAAATTGGTCCGGGTGTTTACGATATTCACTCACCCAATACACCAAGGGTTGATGAAATTGTCAGTTTGATGGAAAAAGCGGCGAGTAAAGTTGCGGTAGAACAACTGTGGATTAACCCTGATTGCGGCTTAAAGACACGCACTTGGGACGAAGTGGAGCCCGCGTTGGTTAACCTTGTTGAGGCGACTAAGATATTGCGGCGCAAATTAGGCTAGCGCTGCTCGCCTGCTGAGTTAACTTAAGCAAACGAGCTAAAGCATTACCTGTTTTATGGTGCTTTAGCTCGTCTTTAGCTCGTCTTTAGCTCGTCTTTAGCTCGTCATTAGCTGATAGTTTGTTGGGGGGCAGTATTCGTTTTCCTAGTCAGCCTAGTGTGTTTATCAATTCTGTTTTTTTCGAGTGCTTGCCTAGTCTGTTTGCCCGTTATCCTTGGCGGTTAAAGGGGCGAGTGCTGCTAGAGTGAGTGCTGTGATGAACTATTTGTTTACTTATCCGGTCTTATAGAGTCATATTCATTTTACTGCCGCAATATAATGCCGGTAATGCTGAGCGCTATGGCCGAAAAGAAAGCGACCGAAAAGAAAGCGACCGAAAAGAAAGCGACTGAAAAGAAAACGACTGAAAAGAAAATGACAGAAAAACAATCGCCAGAAAAAAAGCCGACATTGAAGCACCGTATTGGTGGTTGGATTAAGCAGTTATTGATTTTGCTTATCATGCTGAGCGCCGTAGCTTGGGTCATGGATAAGTGGCGTAGTAGAAACTTAGAGATCAATGATTTTCCGGTGATTAGTGGTGTTGCTATCACAGGTGAGAAGATTAACGTATCGACGCTTAGTACCGATGGGCCCGTTTTGGTGTATTTTTGGGGTACATGGTGTCCTATTTGCCGTTCGGTAAGCCCATCTGTTGAGGCTATTTCGGCTTATTTTCCAGTGGTGAGCGTGGCCATTGCATCGGGCACTAATAGTGAGATAAATGATTATATGCAGGACCATGATTATCACTTTCCTGTGATTAATGATGCTGATAATCGCAGTGCCAAAGATTGGTCGGTGCATGTTACACCGACTCTGATTATCATCAATGAAGGCAAAGTGGTGTCTTATACCACCGGCTTTACTAGCCTTCCCGGGATCGGATGGCGTATGTTTCTGGCATCATACTGATTGAAATAAACTGTGCATGCTGTCTTTTGAGGGAAAATTGCTCTCATATTTACCGCGAGTGTTGGGGGGAATTCTTTGTCCTGACTATCACAGAGGTTGTTCTATACTGACTAAAGTTATTTCCTTCTCATCGCTGGAGTCATTATGAGCCATACCTACAAAATTATTGAATTGACCGGGTCGTCACCTATTAGTTCTGATGAGGCCATCAAGAATGCGATTGCCGCGGCAAATGAATCATTGAAGCATTTGAGATGGTTTCAGGTGGTTGAAACTCGTGGCCACCTTGAAGAGGGGTTGGTGGCGCACTGGCAGGTAACAATTAAAGTCGGCTTTACCTTAGATCCAAATGCATAACAGCTCTCTAATGATCTGTTATTAGGCCTACGCGTCCCGCGCTAGGCCTTTTTCGACACTGCGGATCACCCTTTGGGTTTTGCGGCTTAGGTTCTGCTCATCTGCTGCTTGTTGCTGTAGAGCCCAATCAATATGCTCTATCACCATATCATCGACTTCATTCGATAGTTTACGGGCCTCAAGCGCTGCGATAATCGCTTCACTGTGGGGCGCATTACCCAGCGCAACGGCGATATTTCTAAGCCAACGTGCATGGCCAATCCGGCGAATAGGGCTACCTTCAGTGAGCTTTAAAAATTCAGCTTCGCTCCACGCAAACAGCTCAAGTAGCTGTGGCTGCTTAAGTGAGGGGCGAGTATGAAAGTCGGTTTCATCGGTGAGTGGCGCGTTAGCGTTTACTGGGCAGACGAGTTGGCAATCATCGCAGCCGTAAATACGGTTACCAATAGCTTGTCTAAACTCTACTGGAATGGCGCCTTGTAGCTCAATGGTTAAGTAAGAGATACAGCGACTACCGTCAACAACGTAAGGCTCAATAATCGCGTTGGTCGGGCAAGATTTAATGCACGCTACGCACGTGTTGCAGCCTTCACTAATAGGAATATCGACGGGCAAAGGCAGGTCGATTAATAGTTCACCCAAGAAGAACCAGCTGCCAGCGTCTTGGTTGAGTAATAAGCTGTGTTTACCTGTCCAGCCAAGGCCTGCCTTATCGGCGAGAGGGCGCTCTAAAATAGGGGCAGAATCAACGAAAGGGCGAGAGTTTGGTTTGCTAATGCCTAGGTTTTTCAACTCAGCTTCGATTCTATCACCGAGCTTTTTAAGGCGGCTACGGATCATCTTGTGATAATCACGCCCGCCAGCATAACGCGAGATATAGCCAAGATTAGGGTCTTTAAGGTTAACCGCAAAACCGGCTTCGGGTGGTAGATAGTTCATGCGAGCGGCAATAACCCGCTTAGTGCCGGGGTGAAGTTCATAAGGTCTAGCGCGCATCATGCCGTGATTGGCCATGTAACTCATATCACCATGATAGCCCTTGTCTAACCACTGCTGTAATTTTGGCTCTTCAGCGCTTAAGTTTGTATCGCAAATACCGATTTGAGCAAAGCCTAGCTCTTTACCCCATATTTTAATATTAAGGGCTAATTCGCCGAGCTGAGTGGGCGTTAAGGTGTCGATTGCAGCAAGTTGTGAAGAAGAGTCAGACATAGGTCTATTGTCGGCGAAAAGTATCGGCGAAAGTAACGGCTTTAAGTAAGCGCTAATGATAGCAGTTATTGAGAGTAAATAGGTATCCTGAGATGTTATTCGACTCTTCTTGGACTCATCTTAGACTCTCAATGGGCTAACTCACTCTAGCTTGATTACGGCCTTCGCTCTTAGCTAGATAGAGTGCATCATCGGCGCGTTTTAGCAGCTGCGACAGCTTGTCGTCGCTTGACATTAAGCTGGCAACGCCAGCGCTAATGGTCATGCTAAAGCCCTGTGGGAACTGACTAAAGTTGCTATTACAGACGGTTCGCACTAAGGCTTGCGCTATTTTGTAGGCCTGCGCCTTGTCGGTATCTGGCAGGATAATCAAAAACTCTTCGCCGCCGACACGCGCGGTTTGATGCTCCGGGGCGAGGGCACTGCGGCAGATCTCAGCGAGTAACTCAAGAGCCTGGTCGCCGACCTCATGTCCAAAGTTATCGTTAATCAGCTTAAAGTTATCTGCATCGAAAGCGATGACTGAAAAACAGCTCTGTTTTATTTTTGTTTCTTCAAAGCATGTTTGCGCTTTGCTATAGATATAGCGCCGATTTGGTAGTTGGGTTAGATCGTCTGTGAGCGCCAACTTTGATAATAATGTGTTTTTCTGGATCTGCTTGTAAGCAAACACCGACACAATCAGCATCAAAAAGCCGCCTAGCAAGATGATGATCCATTGCTGGAGCTCATTTTTCTCCAACATGGCCAGCTCTATCTCTCTGAGCTTTTGGTTTTCGATGAGATGACGATTCTCTTGCTCTATCTGATCGGCATTGAACCGTGTGCGCATTTCGGTGGTGTAGCTTGATAGCTGTTTGGCATCAAGCTCGTTGTGGATAGTCATGTACTGCTTAAGCGCCAGATAAGCTTGTTTCCAGTTATTTTGACTGAGAAATATTTGGCTTTCGACCAACTGCAGCTGTGCTAAGCCACGTATATTCTTTATCCGTTTAAAGGCACTACGCGCCAGTGCTATGTTGTCATGGGCCTGGGATAATTGACCATCGGCTAAATCCACTTGAGCGAGAAATAGATGCATGAAGCTGAAGAAACCTTCATCAGATGGCAAAATAAAAGGTTTAGCTTCATTTAAATATCGCTTTGCTTCATCAAGTTCACTCAGTTTAATTAGCGTTCCTGCAATATTGACCGCGACAGTTGCTTGCTCGAGTTCGCGCCCTTTAGCTTTCCAATACAAGTAACTAGTTTCAAACAGTTGCTTGGCATGCTCTAAATTCCCTAACTCTTCTTCGGCAATGGCAATGGCGACTGAAATGCTATTTGCGGCATCAAAGTCTTTACTCTCTATTTTACTTTTTTCGAGCTTTTTAAAGTAGCGAATGGCATTTTTCTGATCGCCAAAGCGGCGATAGCTAGTGGCGATTTCGTACAGGTTAATACTGACCCAAGCGGGTAAGTTAAGACTTTTATAGAGGGATTGCGAGGTGATTAAGTCCTCTAGCCCCTGGGTGAAGTTACCTTGATAAGAATGAAGGTAACCGCGCATACCTCTGGCATCGGCAATTAGGCGTAAGTTCTCAAGCGCATAAGCTTGATTGATCGCCTTGTTGTAGCCTTGCAGTGCTAGCTCAACATTGCCGTCTTGCTCGGTATACCAGGCCTGGCAGAGTTCTAAATCTAGCTTGTCGTTAGGAAAGCGAGCTAGATCAGGGTGGGTAAGTGCATGCTGAGCAAACGCTAATGCTTTGGCTGCCTCTCCCTCTTTAAATGGATCAAATGACCAGCACTGCGCTCGGGTTAGGCGCATCTTTCTTGCGATATCATCTTTAGCGATTAGCGTTTCAAGCTCGGCGACATAAGCGAGGTGAACTTGGTTGTTATTAACGGTGCCACTATCGAGTAGTGTAAAAATCGCATCGGCTTTTTCTGCATTGCTTTGTTCTGCATAGTTTTGCTCGGCATAACCGAAAACACTCACACAAAGTAAGCTTAAAAACAGAATGAGTTTTATTAACAAAAACGGCTTGGGCATTTAGCGCTTTCTTAGCATTAAAGTCATTGATAATCATGCACAAGCATACACGATAAAATATATATTTTAGTTATTTTTTAACAGAATCAATCATGGCGAATGCTCAAATACCTCTTCTAGTGCATTGCTTAGTTATGGCGTGTGATTGCATCTATAACAAGCGAATGCAGGCTTAGCCAGTACTATTGACGAGAATGGGGGCAGTAACAGGGGCTGTAATTGGGACGGTTACTGCAACTGGAATTACAGGGGGAGAGGCCTGCTATTATACATAGCAGGCCTTAGGTATATCGCTAATAAGCAGCAGTTAAAAGCCTAAAGAATAGCCTTAGTAGCCTAGCCATTTAGCACATTTTAACCTGGTCTCGGCCGTTTGTTTTTGCTAAATAAAGCGCGTCATCGGCGCGTTTTAGTAGCAGTGACAGCTTATCGTCACTCTCGCGAAGCATCGAAACGCCAGCACTGATAGTAATCGAGAAGTCCGGCGGGAATGAACTGAAATCAGCATCGCGAACTTGATTGACTAGGTCCTGAGCTATCTTAACGGCTTGGGCTTTATCTGTATCTGGCAGAAGAATGAGGAACTCCTCACCGCCTACTCTGGCAGCGTCATACTTAGAATTTAGCCCTTCTCTACAGGTATTGGCGAGCAGCTTTAAGGTCAGGTCGCCCACTTCGTGGCCATACTTGTCATTAATGCGTTTAAAATAATCAGCATCGAAACTAATAACCGACAAAGGTTGCTGGGTTTTGCTTGCACGCTCAAAATGGTGCTGGGCCTGAGTGTAAATATAACGCCGGTTAGGCAGCTGAGTGAGATCGTCTGTGAGCGCTAACACAGACAGTAACCTATTCTTTTGTATCTGATTATAGGTAAAAATCGACACGATAATCAGAATGATGCTACCCATGAAAATGATAATCCATTGCTGCGCCTCATTTTGTTCCAGCATCGCCAACTCAAGTTCTTTGAGCTTATGGTTTTCAATTAAGTGACGATTTTCCTCCTCTATTTGTTCAGCATTAAAGCGAGTTCGCATCTCTGTGTTGTAGCGAGAGAATATTTTTTTATCGAGCTCCATATGAAGCTCCATATATTTGTGTAGCGATTGATAGGCTGCTTGCCAATCGTACTGCTTAAGAAATATTTGGCTTTCTACCAGTTGCAGCTGCACCAGACCCCGCAAGCTTTTGACTCGCTGAAAGGCTTGTCGAGCTAACTGTATGCTGTTGTGAGCTTGGGTAAATTGCCCTTGCGCCAAGTAAACCTGAGCATAAAACAACTGCATATAATTATAAAACCCTGACGCAGATGGAGTGATAGCGTGGGCGGCCTCGTCTAAATACTGGCGGGCTAAGTTGATCTCTCCTAATTTGATTAAGGTTCCCGCCATATTAACGGCTACGCCTGCTTTTTTGAACGCTTCACCTTTGCTATCCCAGTAGTGGTAACTTTCTAAAAACAGCTTTTTAGCCTCAGCAAAATTATTCGCTTCTTCTTCTGCGATGGCAATTGATGAGCTCACAACATTGGCTTTATCAAACTGCTCGTTATCAATGTGGCTCTCACGTAATTGGTTGAAATAGCGAATGGCATTGTCTTGATCACCTAAACGGCGATAGATGGTCGCGATCTCGTATAGGCTGTGTTGTACCCAGGTTGTGACATTGAGACTTTTATAAAGGGTTTTAGCCGTCATTAAGTCTTCGAGCCCCAAGGTGTAGTTACCTTGGAGGGATGCTAAAAATCCACGCATCATGCGCACGTCAGCCATCAGGCGTAAATTTTCAAGCTTATAGGCTTCATTTACGAGTCGGTCGTAATAGGCGGCGGCGGTGGCTACATCGCCTCTTTGCTCTGAAAACCAAGCGTAGCAAAGCTCTAAATCTAATTTGTCATCGGGAAAACTGGCTAACTCTGGTCGGGTTAGGGCCTCTTTCGCGAATAATAGGGCCTGGGCAGTCTCAGCATCATCATTCATGTTAAATGACCAGCAGGTGGCGCGAGTTAAAAGTAGCTGCCTAGCAATGTCATTTTTAGGCACTAATGATTTGAGTTCTTTGAGGTATTGTTTTCTCTCGGCGTTATTTTCAACGACGCCGCTATCGAACATATCAAATAGCTTGTCAGCTTGAATTATATCGATTTCAGTAGCAGTAACTGGACGGCTTACAGAGAGTAAGCTTAGGGCGAGCATAAAAAGAGGTAACAGGGTCAGCTTGTTCATTGAGATTTATTTTATGTATTAAAGTCCTTTATATTCATGCAGTAGGATACACGATGGTAACGAAGTTTAACTAAACTTAAATTGCGAGTAAGCGCAAATAGATCACACCTTAGACAAGTTTTTGCATTTGTGCTGAGCAGCCTGTATAACAACGGCCTTAAAATAGTTCGTCAATAAGGTCATAAGGATGAGAAAAGTCTTTGCTTGTTTACTGTTGCTGGCAAGTGGGTCAACGTTTGCAGCATCTGATTTAGAAAAGTCAGGTGATGTATTGCACCTATTAATTCCTGCCGCAGCATTGGGCACAAGCCTTATTTATGAAGACGACTTTGAGGGCGCATGGCAGCTGGCCAAAACGGGGATAGTGTCACGTTTAGTCGTGGAAGGCCTTAAGTACAGCGTTGATAAAGACCGCCCCGATGGCTCAGGCGATGACTCGTTTCCATCAGGGCACACCGCCGACAGTTTTGCCGCGGCAACCTTTGTGCAGCAAAGATACGGTTGGCAGTGGGCTATACCTGCTTATATAGGTGCGACTTACGTAGGCTATACCCGCGTAGAAAGCGACAAGCACCATGTAGAAGACGTATTAGCTGGCGCCGCAATAGGCATATTATCAGGCCTATACTTTACCGACCCATATAAAGGCATCACCATCACGCCAGTGGTTGGCAATGGTCATTACGGCCTATATGTTAGCGGTAAGTTCTAGCGTGAATGAATAGAAACAGTTTGTAGAAACAATTTTTAGCGATATCTGTAGAGAGAAAGAAATGACTGAAGTAACAGCAGCGTACAAAGAACGCGCCGAGCAAGTAGCATTAAACGTGTGCAACACAGTAATGCCGATGAGCGACATTCCAGAGGGATTGTTCGAAGCCTATGCAAACCTTTGCAATGAGCTAATTGAAGATACCGATCTTAAGTTCAGCGCAGGTTGGGATGCACTACCTGCGAGCGCCAAGAACCTATTGCCGAAAGAAGACTTCCATGGTTTTTACATTGCTAACGCTTGGTTTCAACTTAGCCGCGTTGCCCAAGACATTGCCGAGATGGCTGAGACTGACGATGAGATTGCCGAGAAAGAATACAACGGTATTTTCACTCGCTTAGCTGACGCATCACTTAAAGAGAGTGTTCGCAAGCTTAAGAAAGCCCGAACGGATCGCTCAATGCTGTATAGCATTAAGACAGTGATTGCTGGCAAATAGTGGTTTAGCTTTTTGCTAAAAAGTTAGTTTAAAAAGGCTGCAGGGTTTCTGTAGCCTTTTTTGTTTCTGTTAGCTGAGATTAGTCATTCTGCTATTTCGCGTATGGTTTTTGGCAACGCAAACTTATTCAAGCATTGCTTGAAATCAACCATTAGTGGTTCCAATGGCCTGCGGCCTGCGCATGTGCAGACACTGCCGTGACACGCTGCAAGCACATCCATGTGAGCTCAACGAAAACATCCATGTTTTCGACGGTCTCAGCCGCATCTACACTAGGTTAGACAAGCGTCATTCTAGGCATTTGGAGTTATGGCTAAAGCCCTAGCTCGTTACTGGGCAAGATCTCATTTACCACGAAGGACACGGAGCGCTACGCTACACGAAGAAAAGCAACAGCTATAACAAAAGCAGCAGCAAAAGACTCGTCATCAAGATGTTGAACTTTTGCTCTACGATCTTCTCCGTGACCTCCGTGACCTCCGTGAAAGCGAAGCGCTTCGTGGTGAGACTCGTGCTTTGAAAGAGTTATGCCTGTTCTAGATTTTCTGTTTCATTAGATTTATAGCCTGTTGCTGAATGTGCGAACACTTCAGTGACTCGGCGCGGCTTTTGATTTCGTAAGAAGTGTCCCTATAGCCTCTACGACAGCTTCCCTGCTGCCGAAGGTCACTGCCGTATTCACATCTCAGCATTCATCTCTCAGAATTAGCTACTTCAGATGTTACAAACTCATTTCTGTCGGATAGGCGGCACTTGTTACCAAGTACCGCCCTCCTAAGAACCGGACGTGCAACTTTCACTGCATACGGCTCAAGCCTCCACTAAGGCGTATTCTGTTACCCAGCCCCCTACATAGCAGCCAAAACAGGATCAAACCAAGAGTTTCTGCCTTCCTTTGCCCGTTTTCGCTTACCTAAGTAAGCTTCGTATTCGGGGTCGTAAGGTATGGCTGCGCTCCTGATTTTCACATGTCTCTTTATCGGCGTTTGAGCTATCTGAACCAGATTAAAATGGCAGTCCATGTTGGCAATCTTCTGCCAGCCGTGAAATTGCCACCCACCTATGCGATTCATATAGTATTTACACCTCACCCAGTCCTTACTTTTCGTTGGATGACGCCTAACTGCCCAACGCCATAACAACCAGAAAAGTTGATGGCCTACATAACCGAAAACTTGCTTTGCAACACTGTGGCGATAATAGTTCGCCCATCCTCTCAGTTTCGGATTCAATATTTTGATTAAATCGTTAACGGGGATTGTTGGATGTTTTCTGATGAATTCACGTAGATTACTCAAAAATGATAGAACATTGCTCTTGCTCGGTTTAATGAGCAATTTGCCTTTGTACTTTCTAAGATTGAATCCCAGAAAGTCAAAACCATCATCGATATGAGTTATGTGCGTTTTCTCATCAGAGAGTGTTAAGCCTCTTTCCTGTAGAAAACCAATTAGCTGCGGCTTGATTTCATTAACCAGCACTTCCTTCGAAGAACCTGTGATAACAAAATCATCTGCGTATCCGATAAAGTTGACCCTATTACCTGTTTTACTGGCAATAGACTTAACTAATTGTTCTAACCCAGCAAGTGTGAGCAACATAAGCGTTGGGGAGATTATCCCGCCTTGCGGTGTTCCTTCTGCTGTTTTGTAGAACAATCCTTTATCAACATAACCACATCCAAGCCATTGTTTCAGCATTCGTTTATCTAATTGAATGTTGTCGATGAGCCATTGATGACCTATCTTATCGAAACAAGCTTTGATGTCACCCTCAAGAACCCATTGGCTAGAGCGCTTCATACATAAACATTTGAAGCACTGTGCTATTGCATCTGCTGCGCTTCGGTTAGGTCGAAAGCCATAGCTATTGAGGTCGGCTACCGTTTCCGAAATAGGCTCCAAAGCGAGAAGATGAAGCGCTTGCTGCGCTCTATCTATCATGCAGGGAATGCCTAAAGGTCTGAGTTTGCCATTTTTCTTGGGGATGTAGATACGCCTGAGTGGTTTGGCATGGTAGCCTTTTCGACTCAGTTGATTAACCGCAGTCATACAACGAGCATCACTGTTCCAAATGATGCCGTCAATTCCTGGCGTTTTGCTGCCTTTATTTTGAGAAACTCTTTTAACAGCAAGCAATTTTGCTGATTGAGAGTGAGTTAATATCCACTGCAATGCTTTCGCCTTGCCGTGTTTACCTTCTCGGGTTGCTTTTGCAATGCGCATTTGAAGCTTTAATACATGTTGCTTAACCGCTTTCCAGTTAATGGATTGCCATTGAGCATTGTCAGGAGATGCACTAACTTCAATTGAAGTCATCATTTGCGTTTCTCCTTGAATAAAGTTCTTCAAATCATCTTGCAATGGGAGACCAGCTAGAAGTCAGCTCGCTTTCGCGCCAGATAACAACCTGTATCCGCATCATTACAACACGGCATTCGCTTTTTCTAGCCTCCTTTACCTGCATTACTGTCGGCAGCCTTCGCAGACTGCGTTCCCAAAGGGAGCAATACAGGCTTACCCTGTTCCGTATGTCGCGCAACGTCAGGTTAGATGCCCACTATAGTGCGGAGAGTAATATTGATCACGAAAGAGCACTGTCCAATCTCTTTCCAACTCTCGTGCCTTTTGGCCACAGCGTATTAACCACTTCCGCTGTTTCTCATATAACGCACCTTACATGGATTCACTTACGTTCATCATACTGACACCCTAGCACTTACCCGATTGTGGTTATCAGGAAGAACGTCCTCTCACGATTCAGTTCCCATTCGGCATAAGCCAAATATCGTTACATTGTCAGACTCGCTGCTTTATTCAGAGTCTTAGGGTCATCTGGTGATACAGATGGTTCACTCTTATCGCGGTGAACAGCGCTTCATACGACCTCAGGTCGCACGGACAGAAATGAGCTAGGGCTTGAACTCTAAAGTTCATGCTACGCATTATCATTTGTAATGACTATCTTAAGAAAGTGCATTTATGTTCACTAAGAGATGGATGGATCGCAGTTCATTCTCGAAACAAGAAGCTAACCAGAGAGTCTAGGTGTTCTAAATTAACTGCCCAGTGCGAAGGCGCATGCAGGGTGGTGTGGGGGCAGGAGGCTAGATACCTCCGGCTACCCGATTTAGCAAGTTTATTGATTGTGCGTTCTAAATATTGAATCAGCTAATCTTGTACCTGTAGACACTAATTTAGATAAAACCCTAAGCTGTTCTTTACATGATATATTTTCTGTCGGATGAGGGTAATTAATTGTGTGATCAATTTCCCCCCAAATTTCTTCGAAAAGAGTTCTAACTTGTATTTCACAGCAAATATTCGAGTTAGCCTTAGGCATAATCACATAATGAATACTGGTGTAATAAGAGTCTTTGATTTTAGGATCTAAACCAAGTTCTTGAAAATAACTTGTGGATTCTGGATCCCATGAATAAGCTACTGGATTCTCTTTTAAAAACCAATCTCCACTATCCACTTGTTTTTGAATATGTTTATGTAAAATTTTAAATTGATCTTGATAAAGGTGGAGTACTCTAACGCCAGCTAAATCAGTAATCCTTTCAAAAACATTATCTGGCGTAAGTGGATCTTCATCATCCCATTTTCTTGATATTTTATCTCGGAGATGATCAGGATCTTTTAACCTACTCTTTATTGTATATATAATCGGATTTCCGTATTCATTTAATTTTGGCTCTAATTTAAATGTATCAACAACACCATTCATAAAGCGTTCAAAATAATGTTTTTCATCCTCATATGTTGCGATTATTTTATTTACATCATCCATGCTCATATTATTACCCCAATAAATCTATTCGTGATAATAAATCTTCACAAAAACTAATATATCCTTGTCTCGTTTCCCTGTATTTGTTTCCAGAACCACCTAAAGTACTAACGTGCTCTTTATCTAAATTAGGTAAATCAGGTACAAGCCACATAGGGTTATTATAATGTTGAGCCATTGACGGGAATGTATTATGAGTATGCATTACTGAAGTTAAACCAATTGGCGCTTCCATTACCTCTTGAGTCAAGTGTGACCTCATTTCAAGCTGAATATTTTCTTCGATTGTAGCTGGGATTTTACTTGCATAATTAAGGTGAGCTTTAGCTAAATCCCACTTGTTATAACCCGTGTATTTTTTAGCGTTATATATCGTATACCCAAGGAAAGTTACAAAATTTTCAGGAAAAACATGCCTTTTTTCATCTGAAATTAATTTATAAATAACATCAAACTCCGCCTTCCATGAACTTAGAGCCTTCCCTATATTTTTTATACCATATAAGCTAAACAAATCAGGTGATGCAGGAACAAAAAATCCATCTACAGTAGAGATGATTACCTTATTTAAGGAGCCTAAACTTGGTGATGTATCGATAATTACATAATCATAACTATAAAGATCAGCATACTCTTCTGCTAATGCTCTAATTTTGGTAATTGTCCTAATGGCTAAAGGTTCACCTCTATAAATATCAGTCCATCTACTTGCAACTTTTTCTTCATACAGGTGAAGTGTTAGTCGCCCAGGTATGATGTGTAAATTGTTATTTAAAACTATCGGTGGGGGTAATTTTTCGTGATCCCCTGTACCTTCCTCTGTAGGTTTTAGTAGAAAATGAATACTCCTTGGTGAATTAATAACTTTTCCATAATCAGCCTCTGATAGTTTTTTCTTGGATGTTTCAAAACCCTCATCAATAAAGGAGTCTTCTGTGGCCCAAAGATCATGTATGTATTCTTGTTTTAATGCATAAATAGTGAGGTTACATTGTGGGTCTGCATCAATAACTAGTACTTTTTTTCCCATCTCTGACAGAGCATTGGCAACATGATAAGTTAATGTTGTTTTACCTACTCCGCCTTTGTTATTGAAAACCGATATTATTTTCATTTTAATACTTTCCTGTATTGATACTTCAAGGTACGGGTAATCGCCATACCTGCTAACAGCTTATTTATCCTGCGTCTCGGATAAATATCTGCCTATAAAAAATTTCCATTAAAATATCAATGTAACCTATTGGTGTAAAGCGACTAACCTCTCATTTCCATGTGATTTTCTGGTTGATCACTCCGCAAAGTTGAACAAGAACATTTATCGAGTCTATTGCAAGTCCACACTAAAATTAAACCTTTGAAATGTAACAATTATATTTTAATTTGAAATTCATCGATGCATTTTAAGCTAATTTTAGCTTCGATAAAAACAAAGGACGTGGCAGGCAAAATCTTCCTGCTAAGTAAACCCCTAGTACATTAGCTTTTCTAAAGCCAAAGTTGCATTTGGCATACTTACTTTTTAACTGTGAAACTGATAAAGGGGCATTTCCAAGCTAGCAATCAAACCTGCACGGCCCAAATGAAGGCACCAATTATCCGGTGTAGATGCGGCCGTGACCGTCCATGACATGGACGTCATGGCCGAGCTTCCAAGGATGGACTTGTTGCGTGTCACGGCAGTGTCTGCACATAAGGTCGTTCCTTCACATCCATGTGATCACGACATTCGGACGTCCTGTCCAGCACCCGCAGCAGGCGATTGATAACTCTAAAGCGACAATTGAGAACTCGCTTCCCCGTAGCAACTACCCAAAAAATGTAATCAGCCTTCATTTGAAGGTAAACATGTTTTGGGGCAAAAGTGAGTTGCGACACTTACAGAAAACACCCATTCCCCATCGAAGTTGCCGAAGTACGTAGATGAAAATGTCGTGGAACCATCATGGATGATGGTTCAGGCTCGGGGGGACATGGATGTCCCATCTGAGCCGTTAGGCGATTTTTATTGGAGTATGAGGCCCGTATCTAATGCATGTAACTTCGTCGGGGCGGCTCGGGTGATGCAAGAGGGGGAAGCTGTTGTCCCCCTTTTGCCCGAGTGTGAGCTGGAAGCTCACGACCCTAGTCAGGCGTAGCCTGATGCATTACCAATGTGGCATCACCACTGATGTTAACTGTTAGACGAAGTCTAACTTAAAGGTCAGGCAAAGCCTGATAGCAAACCAACTACCAGATAACCCCAAATCCAAAAAACAAAAAAGCAGCCAAATATGACTGCTTTTGATTTCAACTTCGCTAATAAACGTTGCGAATACTAACGTTCAGAACTAGAAAGAAGTTCTTTTATAACGTCGATACTCTGCTGTCCAAAAGTTCTCTTCAATCGCATAGGTCAACAGCTCATCGGTTGTCGCTAAAGCATGACCTTCTTCAATCGCCATTCTGGCCACCGCAAACGCAATACGCTTACTCACCATATGAATGTCTTCAAGCTTAGGAAGTAGCGAACCTTCGCCATTAAGCGCTAATGGTGAACACTCGGCTAACGCGCGGCTCGATGCCATCAACATGGCATCACTGACACGTTTTGCCCCAGATGCTAATACGCCAAGACCAATACCCGGGAAGATATAACTGTTATTACATTGAGCGATTTCATAGGTGGTGTCGTCAACAACTACGGGCTCAAATGGGCTGCCTGTCGCGACAAGTGCCTGACCTTGAGTCCAATGCAAAATATCTTTTGGTGTGGCTTCAACGCGGCTAGTCGGGTTCGACAGTGGGAACACAATTGGGCGTTTGCAATGGCTGTGCATCGCTTTGATGATCTCTTCGGTGAACAAACCGGGGGCACCTGATACGCCAATCAATACTGTAGGCTTGGCATTGTTGACCACATCCAGCAGTGAGATGTTGTCGCTGAAGTTATCCCAATTAGCGATATCATCACAGTTTTGCGCTAGCTTTTGCTGGAACGGCAGAAGGTTAGGCATGTTTGATTGCAGCATGCCCCAGCGATCAACCATAAACACTTGCTTGCGCGCTTGTTGTTCAGTGATGCCTTCTGACACCATTTGCGCCACGATTGCCTCGGCAATACCACAACCTGCAGAGCCTGCACCTAAGAAGGTAATGCGCTGCTCACTAAGTTTAGTGTTTGCCGCTTTACATGCTGCTAAAAGCGAGCCAACGGTTACAGCCGCAGTGCCTTGAATATCATCGTTAAAGCAGCAGTATTGATCTTTATAACGCTCTAGCAGTGGCATGGCGTTCTTTTGCGCGAAATCCTCAAACTGGATCAGTGCATCTGGCCAGCGGCGGTGAACGGCTTGCATAAAGGCTTCGACAAATTCGGTGTACTCTTCGCCGCCAATACGCTGGTTACGCCAGCCCATGTACATTGGGTCTTCAAGCAGGTGCGGGTTATCGGTACCCACATCTAAGGTTATTGGCAGGGTGTAAGCTGGACTAATGCCACCACAGCTGGTGTAAAGTGACAGCTTACCAATCGGGATCCCCATGCCGCCAATGCCTTGGTCGCCCAAGCCTAAGATGCGCTCACCGTCGGTCACAACGATGATTTTAACCTTTTGACGAGTCGAGTTATTAAGAATGTCGTCGATACGGTCTTTATTGGCGTAAGAGATAAATAGGCCACGGTTACGACGATAATCTTTAGAAAAACGCTCACAGGCCATACCCACAGTTGGGGTATAGATGATAGGCATCATCTCGGTAATATGGTTTTGTACTAGGCGGTAATACAAGGTCTCGTTGGTATCTTGAATGTTTCTAAGATAGATGTGTTTATCGAGATCATTGCTGAAGTTTTTATATTGGTCGTAAGCGCGTGAGGCTTGCTCTTCAATAGTTTCAATCACGTGCGGCAGTAGGCCTTCAAGATTGAAAAAAATCCGTTCTTCGTCGGTGAAAGCGCTGCCTTTGTTGATCAAAGGGGCTTCAAGAATGGCTGGACCAGCAAAAGGAAGATAGAGCGGGCGTTTATTATCGTCCATTGGAAACCTTTTCTTTATTTTTGTTAGTTGGATGACAGGTGATGCGAATCACGGAAGATTAACACAAAGCGTGATCTTTGTTAGCGGTTGCGGCCGAATTAAGCTAACTTTTTTAGATATGGGAAAAGTGAAGGCTCTAGGAAAGGCAAACAGCAAAGACGATGAAAGCCAAGACGGAGAAAGCAAAGACGGTAACAGCCGAACGGCCTGCTGCCTAGGGAACGTGACTACGTCACTACGGAACGCTGCGCTTACGGAAAAATAGGCAAGGCTGAGAAAGGTCCTAGGTCCTAAAACCTAGAGCCTAAGATATGTAGGTCGGGCTTTAGCCCGTCAAGCCTTTGCACTTTCTAGCTGGGCGAAGCCCGCCCTCGCAGCGTAGCGCCCTAGAGTCTAGGATCTTCTTCCTAGTACCTTCTTTAAAAAAAAAGCACCGCCGCTGGCAGTGCTTTTCTGATCACGAGTGAACGTAACTATTATTCAGCGTCTTTTGGACGGTGCTTTAGCGATAAACCCATTAAGAAGTTACGCAGCACTTGGTCACCACATGGCTTGTAGTGCTTGTGCCCAGGCTTTCTAAATAGTGCGCCTAGCTCTGACTTAGTCATGTTGAACTCAGCAAGCTCTAACGCTTCAATGATATCTTCTTCGCGTAACTCAAATGCCACTCTTAACTTTTTAAAGATAAGGTTATTGGTCAGTTGCGATAATGGCTCTGGTACTTCTGCGCCAGGCTTTAGGCCACGCTTGTAGATCACTAAACCATCCAAGAAACGACACATGTTTTTGTCGTTGCAAGGTGTATAACCTTCTTCATGCTCTTTTTTTAGCATGTCGATGATCTCTTCTTGAGTCACTTCGTGCTTAGCTTTGGCAAAAATACGGATCATTTTTGCATTGCTTAAATCGAGGATATAGCGAACTTTACGTAAAATATCATTGTTAATCATAAGTTTGATTTCTTCTAGCTATGGGATCGCGCGGCTGCGCGATCATCGGCGGTTATTATAGCAGAAGTTAACTCTTCAATAGCAATTACTCTGCACTCTTAAGCTGTGCAGTTTCAGGTCTTGGTTCGGGTTCTGATTTTGGTTCAGGTTTAGCCGATAAGGCATTTTCTACTGCGGATATGCCAGCTTGATAGAGTTTTTCGACTGGACGGTTTTCCATTGCAATCAATTTACTGCGAATGCTGTTGCGAATGTCGTCATGCAAGCCAAAAGTTCTTTGGCTATCGCTCAGATCCCACGAGGTGTTTTCAAAGATAACCAGACTCACCTTTGACTTAGGGTAGTAGACCGCAAGGCTCACATAACCGGGTAGGTAACCACTGTGACTGTATTCGACTAACTGCTCGTCTCGGCTAATTTGAATGCCATAACCGTATTCTAAGACGCCCCATCTGTGGTTGCGGGTTGCTTGAGGAGAGGTCATTAACTTAAGGCTGTTGGCAGTGATCAAATTACCACTATACAGGGCATGCTGAAACTGACTGTACGCTTCTGCCGAGGCAATCATGCCACCAAAAGCGACCAATTGATTATCGATGTTTAAATCGACTTGAGTGTAGTGAGCATGGCTTTTACCATCGCTACTTTGCCCTAGCTCTTCGACTTGGCCAAGGATCAAGCTTGGGTGTTTGGCTTGAATACTACTAATACCACCCGTTTGGGCATACAGGCCATCTAGCTTAGTTTGCTCATTGAGCTGGTTAATCAGTTGATAAATCGGTTTTTGGTAAACGGTTTCCAGTAACTCACCTAATAGCGCGTAACCATAGTTAGAATATTGAAACTGACTTCCGGGCTTATATCGGGGCGCTTCGCCGATATTGACGAGACCGGATGTGTGGCTCAGTAACTGCGACACCGTGATGCTCGGGGGGATATAGTGTTGGGTCTGGTTAGTGTCTTCTGATAAGTAGAAACTGACACTTTTCTCTAGTTCTATTAAGCCTTCATCCACCGCTTTTAAAATTAACGCCGCAGTGACTTGCTTAGATAAAGAGGCAATGACAAAGCTTGAGTTAATTTCAACATCATCACCCGAGATATAAGTAAATATCGGCTGATTGTCACGCTTGAGCATGATGATGCCGCTAAACGGGCGCTCATTTTGTGCGATAAGGGTTGGTAATTGCTTGGCTATATCGCTGCTGGCCATTCGATTCGCACTGGCTTTGTTTGCTGCCCAAAGGCAGCAGCCAACCACGACTGTGCCTATAAGTGTTTTTGTTATTAGGTGCATTTGAGGTGTAGGTGTCCGTGTACGTTATTTTGTTAGCATCCAATAGATAAAGAGCAGGGCAAAGCTTACTAAGTAAGTTAAGCCTAGCCATGAGAGCACTCTCATGGCGCTACCATACCTGTCTGCTGGTAACAGTGCTGTGCTGATCATCAACTTATAGTTAAGCCAAGCAAAAACGACCGTTGTCATAAAGGCGAGGATCATAACAAATTCCAGTAAAGGAAGTAGAGCCCCTTTAAAAAACAATATGATAATTAAGCCCAGAGCACTGATTGATAGCATTACCCCATTAAACCGTCGCTCACTATCTTGTTGCTGAGTCAGCAGTTGCCAACCCATGTTGAGGGTGCGGCTATAGCCATCTATCACCGTCACTGTGGTACTGAATATACATAAAAAGGCCACAGTGCCGATGAGATAGCGACTTTCGCTGCCCATCACCTGGCTATAAAGGTTGATTAATTGGCTGGCAAACTTAGCGCCGGATGCCGAAAATTGCTCGCCACTGCCGTACATAACTAAAGTGCCGAGGGCGAGAAAGACTATGGCGAGTAGCGCCGTCATTAAGTAGCCAAAGTTAAAGTCAAACAGTGCCTGCTCTTTGGTCACTGGAGATAACTTTTGTTTTTCTATTAGCCAAAGCGAGTTCCAAGCACTGACTTCAATCGGCGCTGGCATCCAGCCCATCATGGCGACCAGGAAGCCGATATAAGCCCATTGCCAGGGGGATTGAGGCACAAACTCTGGGTTAACAATTGCTGGTGCGTTAAAGGCCAGTGCAACGGCAATTAAGGTGGTAAGGGTTAGCGCCAGCATAATGACTTTGGTGAGTTTATCCAGCAAGGCGTAATGGCCGAAGATTAGAATAACTAGGCTGGAGACTAATACCTGTAGCGCCAGAATATCTATGGGCAAAGGGATAAATTGAGTCAGCATGGCGGCGGTTAGCATCGCAACGCCTGCGGTACTGGCGATGGCGGCGATAGTATTGAGCGCGGTAAATACCAGCAGATACTTGCGTCCTTGCTTTAAGTAACCTTGCAATAAATTCTCGCCAGTGGCGCTGGTGTATCGCGCTCCTGCCGCAAAAAATGGGTACTTAAGCAGATTGACGGCTAAAATAACCCAGGCCAGTTGCCAACCAAACTCTGCGCCTGCTCGGGTTGAGGCGACCAGATGTGAGGCTCCAATGGCTGCCGCGGCCATTAACAGGCCTGGTCCCATGGCGTTCAGTAGTGTGGGTAATTTCATTTTTTGGTTTGTTAGTGCCGCGCTGTTATGACTCATGTTTAATATCTTTTTATTGTTATAGGCAATGTTATGAAGCTGATTCTTATCTCTAGCTCAAGTTATCGGTTCAGATCCTGGTGTTAGTCTCTAACTTTTACTATTGGTTTCAATGCGTTTGAGAGTATCAGAGATCTCTTGTAAAAGGCTTATCACACTAGTCTCATTATTTTCATCTTATTTTATATTGCTGTAATTTATGTTCTTATTTCATCCATTACTTAAGCAAAATTACAGCTGATTTGAAACTGTTATATTATTAACCTGTTTTATTTTGAAATGAGCTTATTTGAAGCCGTCTCATTCTGAAGCCTATTTTGAAACTGACTTATTTTGAAACAAAGTGCTAGTTTCTATTTTTACTGCTTCACAGTAGCTTAAGGGCTCTATTTATTCAGTTGTTATCAGGTTAAGGAAGCGCACGATGATAAAGTTATATGGCATTCCCCGTAGTCGCTCTTTAAGAGTGTCGTGGACGCTAGAGGAACTCGGTTTAGAGTGGCAATATCAATATATCAACTTTGTGAATGGCGATGGGCGTGATCCCGCGTTTTTGGCCGTTAACCCTTGCGGTAAAGTCCCCGCCTTAGAAGACGATGGTTTTGCATTAACCGAGTCTGCAGCAATCGTGCTCTACTTGGCCGAGAAATACGGTGAGGGGAAGTTATTGCCGTTAGCGGGCAGCCATGAGTCAGGACTACACCATAAGTGGATTAGCTTTATTATTAGTGAGCTTGAGCAGCCTTTGTGGACCATGGGTAAGCATAAGTTTGCCTTACCTGAAGCTCAGCGTTTAACCGAGATGTTAGCGGTAGCAAAGTGGGAGTTTGATAAGGCTGCTGCGATAGCTGAGAAGTGGTTACCCGATAGCGAGTTTTTACTGGGGGATAAGCTAAGTGTTGCCGATATTTTACTTGGGCACACCTTATTGTGGGCAACGCGATTTGAGCAAGATATTCCGCCAAAGCTTGCTGCCTATCGCGATCGACTCACCGCACGTCCAGCCATGGCCAAAGGCTTAGCAAAAGAGGAAGCTGGCGCAGCTTAACCCCTGCTTAAATTAAAAATTAAGCACAAAAAAAGCATCCATTATATAGAATAAAGTGGATGCTTTTCTTAATGTAGAACCTAGAACCTAGAACCTAGAACCTAGAACCTAGAACCTAGAACCTAGAACCTAGAACCTAGAACCTAGAACCTAGAACGCTTCGCTTCGAGGACGGGCTCCGCCCTGCTAGGAAAAGCAACAGCGTGACGGGCTAAAGCCTGACCTACAACAAACACTGTTGTTCACAGCTTTTAACCGGCTTTATCCGTCTCGGCTTTCATCGTTTTTGCCTTTTGCATTTCCTAGGACCTAGACCTTTTTTTGCCTTTCCTAGTACCTAGGAGCTAAAGCTTATAACTGCGTCTTCGCCCATTTTGCGCGATTTTCGCGGCTCTCTTTTAAGCCATCTTTGTCGCGGTACGCTTTATATGATTCAAAGTCTAATGGCACTAATACCACATCGACTTCTAGCATTAGCTTACATTCTTTCTTGATGCGCCAAGCTGAGGTGTTATAAAGCTCAGCTAACGGAAGAGTACCTAAAAACTCAGGGTTGTACTGGGCATAAAGTGCCTGAGTTGGGTATACCACAAAGCTTAAGGTACGCTTTGGTTCTGACTTGAACAGCTCTTCAATACCATCACAAGTATTGAGTACTTGCATCTCTATGGCTTCATCGATTTCGATTAGCTTCTTTTGTACTGGCATGTGAGCAGGTTTTTCGCCGGCTTCCCAGGCAATCACATCGGCTTCGCTGACTTTGCCAATTTCGGCAACTTGAGCTGTGGTTAACGCCAAAGAGTGACGAAGGTACTGCATTTCAATGGCATTGAAACCAAGTTCTTTAGACATGATATTTCCTTAGTAAAATTGTTGTGATGGCGTATTAGCGATATCGATGGCTATTAGCTACGCATCCATACATCTTCGGCCCAGTCCCAAAAAGATTCCCAGGTTTCTTCCTCGTCGATTTCACCATCTTGCCACAGCTGAATTTGACCTTCTTGGCTAATAAAGAAGAAATTATCGCCCTGCTGACAAATAGGAACAAACTCACGCGGTAAGCCGACCGACCAAGCATAAGAGGTCACTTCTGACAGGTAAGTATGCGAATTGGGGTCGCTTGCGGTGACAGGCTCTAGGCTGCCACAGATCACATCACTGGCGTAGAGTAAGTATTCTTTAAGCTCCATAGGCAGTGGGATAAGAATTTCTTCTTCCACTTCAACAATTTGCTCAAACGTCGCTAGCTCTAACGGTACAGGTACCGTTTCACTCATCTCTTGCAGTTGCTCAATGATATCGTTCATAAGGTCTTGGGTATATTTGGGTGTATAGATTATTGGAGCGGAGTATAACTCCAAATCAGTTGGAAGTGCAGGTTACAGTAGTAATTAAATGCACTTATGACTTTGGAATTTAGGTGATGTTCACCGCGGGATGAGGACAAAAAAAAGGCCCGTGTTAGCGGGCCTTGTTGAATCGGTTTATCGAGGTTTTATGCTGCTACTGCATCGATAACTTTAGCTTGGTCGCTGCGCTTATACCTTAGCCATGCTTTGTGGTAAAGCTTATGTGACTCTTGACGCAGCTGAGTGATTTTTGCGTTTTCAATCTCACTTAAATCACGTTGCTGCTGTATGGCAGAGGCTTGAATAGATTGCACTTGCTCATAGACCTTATGTTCGGCGCCGCTTTTAATATCGGCAATATCGGCAAGGTGCAGCTGCACTTCGGCAATCATCTGTGACTGAGGGAGTTTAATCAGTAGGTTAAGGTCACGGTAGCCAGACTCTTTTGGGGTGGCAAAGCGGTTTTTAACCTGGATAAGTTCGCTGTCAGACTTGAGTAAGGCAAATGCTTGCATCAAGTTATGGATGTCGTTACTGACGATACTCGCTCTTACGATATCGGTGAGCTGGCTCGCGTCGTTACCAAGTTTGTTTTGTACCTTGGTCTGCGCTCTTTCGCGGCTCTTAATATCGGCCAATATTGATTGGGTTTGAGATTGTGAGGTGATCAGTTTAAGCAACTGGCTCAGCTCTTGTTGGGCGTGATTGGCTTGGCTATAGAGGGTGTCGAGATCGGCGCTAGTTTGTCTAGGCACCTGGTATTGCATAGACTGAATCGCGGTAAGCCCATCGATGTTTTTAGAAAAAGCCAGTTTGGCGGCGTAGCTACCGTTATCCTTGGTATTGTTTTGACTATGCTCGACAGTATGGGCAAAAGCTGAACGGGTCGACAGTAGCAGTAAGAATATGAAAAAAGTCCGTAATATCCGGTTCATGGCAGTCCTAGTTTGTGGCTGTACCCATAATCTAACTGGCAAATGCTTAAGCTATGCTGAATGACAAATTAACATTTGTTCATAGTGTGAGCTGTCGCTTCTGAAAAGTAACAATAAACGAAAAAGCCGTTGATGAAATGAGACATCAACGGCTTTTTCGTTTTTATTATTTGGAGGACCTAGGACCTAGGACCTAGGACCTAGGACCTAGAATGGTCTTGCTAGCAGAAGCAGGAGCTTGACGGGCTAAAGCCCGACCTACAACAGCCACACGCCTCTTGCTTTCCTAGGACCTTTCTTGGCATTTCCTAGAACCTAGGACCTAAAGTTTGACTACCAGATTTTCACGCGCTTATCTGGTGCAATGTACATCGCATCACCGGGCTTAACATCGTAAGTGCTGTAGAACTCAGGCATGTTAGATAGGGCACCTAGAGCACGGAACTGTGCTGGTGAATGTGGGTCAGTTGCTACGCGGTTACGCATAGATTCCTCTTTGATTTTGGCGCGCCAAATTTGGCTGAAACCAATGAAGAAACGCTGATCGCCCGTTAGGCCATCAATCACCGGGGCTTCTTTACCGTTAAGCGACTTTTTATAAGCGCGGTACGCGATAGTGACACCAGAAAGGTCACCAATGTTTTCGCCAAGAGTCAGCTCACCGTTAACGTTGAGATCGTCAAATACAGCGTAGTCATTGTATTGGTCAACAAGCGCCTTACCACGAGCTGAAAACTCAGTTAAGTCTTGCTCTGTCCACCAATCACGCATGTTACCTTCGCCGTCAAACTTAGCACCTTGGTCGTCAAAACCGTGGCCCATTTCGTGACCGATAACCGCACCAATACCACCGTAGTTTACTGCGTCATCGGCTTCCATGTTAAAGAATGGCGGCTGAAGAATAGCGGCAGGGAATACGATTTCGTTCATGGTTGGGTTGTAGTAAGCATTGACGGTTTGCGGTGTCATGTGCCATTCCCACTTACGAATTGGGCTACCGAGTTTTTCTAATTCTTTTTCATGGCTAAGCTTGCTTGCGCGCTGGTTGTTGCCATATAAATCGTCAGCTTTGATAGTCAGCTTGCTGTAATCTTCCCAGCGGTCTGGATAACCAATCTTGGGATCAAATTTAGCCAGCTTATCTTTGGCTGCGACTTTCGTGTCTGCGCTCATCCACTCTAGCGACTCAATGCTATTGCCATAGGCGCCACGTAGATTTTCAACCAGCACTTGCATGCGCTCTTTTGCTTCAGGTTTAAAGTGGCGCTTAACGTACACCTTACCAACCACTTCACCGAGTAGACCATTGACCGACGACACACCGCGCTTCCAACGTGGTTGCTGCTCTTGCTGGCCGTTAAGCGTTTTAGCAAAAAACTCGAAGTTTTCTGTATCGATAGCTTCGCTTAGGCTGCTTGCTGCGTGAGTCAGCACTTGCCACTGCATGTAGGTTTTCCAGGTTTCTAGATCGGTGTCTTTAATGACTTCATTTAGACCTTGGATATAGCTAGGCTGATTGATAATGATGTCAGCTTGCTTGTCGGCGCCAAGTGTTGCTAAGTAGCCGTCCCAGTTAATGTCGGGGGCCAATGTAGCTAAATCTTTAACTTGGTATTTGTTATACGTCTTAGTGCTGTCACGGGTTTCAACCACGTCCCAGTGCTTTTTAGCTATCTCAGTTTCAAGTGCAAGAATCGCTTCAGCACTGGCTTTTGGATTGGGTAGGCCAGCTAAGGTATACATTTTTTCGATGTGCTCAAGATAGGCTTTGCGGATATTCACGAAGCGCTCATCTTGGTTTAGGTAGTAATCTTTTTCTGGCAGGCTTAGACCATATTGCCAGATATGGGTGGCATAACGGCTTGAGTCTTTGGCATCGACGTTGATATAAAATGCCATCGGTGTACCGCTACCGTTAATTTGGCTGCGAGCAAAGTAAGTCACTAGATCATCTTTTGACTTAATGGCATTAACGGTTTCAAGCTCACTTTGGATAGGTGTTACACCCAGTTTATTTAGCGTCTCGACATCCATAAATGAGTTATACAGATCGGCAACTTTCTGCTCGTCGCTACCAGCTGCAAGATTTGGGGTTGCAGCCACTTCTTCGATAATCACTTTTACATCATCACGTGACTTTTCACGTAGATCGTAAAATGCACCAGAGCTAGTGCGATCGCTTGGAATAACCGTATCTTTTACCCAGGTACCATTAACGTACGAATAGAAGTCATCTTGTGGACGAACTGATTTGTCGAAGTTGGCAAAGTCGATGCCAGAAGTGAGGGCTTTTTCTACCGCTACGGCCGCTTCTGTTTTACCTGTATCTGGTGTTTTAACATTAGTCGGTTCGCTATTACACGCACTGAGGCCAACGATAAGGGAAGCGCATAAGCCCCCAACGAGTACTTTTTTCATTTTTCTTCCTTAATCTATACCGTCAATTTGTTGTTTTTTTAGAAGTAAGCTCTGCACTCACGCTTTTATCAAGCCAGCATGAATTACATTGAGTTACGTATGTTAAGGTTTTTAGCGTATAACGAACAAGCCCGCTCTGTAAACTTATGGGGATTATTGGGTAAACATGTGTAAGAAAAGGTTTCCTGGATTGAAATTAAAGTGCTTTTTATCAAATAGCCTGAGTACAAAGATTTAGCGTATAAGCTTTGTCCTAGGTCCTAGGTCCTAGGTCCTAGGGTCTAGGTTCTAGGTTCTAGGTTCTAGGTCTATAAGCTCGCCTTCTCATGCTGAAGTCCTTGCAGTGATAAGCGTTGAGTGACTGTTGATTTAAGCAAAACTTTGCCCTTTGGCGGCGCTGGCCTCATAATGTCGGCCATTATGGTTATATAAGCTGAGTTATGCCTGTGCGTTTAGATAAATTTATTTGTGAATCGACTTCACACTCTCGTGTTTCTGCTAAAAAAGCCCTACATCGTGGTGATGTGACTTGTAATGGCGAAGTGGTTAAAAACTCGGGCTTTAAAGTTACCGATGAACATGAGATCCGTCTTGACGGTGAAGTGTTAACCATCATTGGTCCGCGCTTTATCATGCTTAACAAACCTGTTGATACGATCTGCTCAACCATAGATGAAGAGTACCCATCGGTGATAAGCCTGCTGGATGTTATTCGCCCTGAAGACTTACACATTGCTGGGCGTCTTGATGCGGATACTACGGGTCTAGTACTGATCACTACCGATGGTCAGTGGTCGCATAAGATCACCTCTCCTAAGAAAGAGTGCGCTAAGCGCTATTTATTAGAAACCGCTGAGCCGTTAACTGATGACTTAGTGCAGCAGTTTAGCGACGGTGTGCAGCTTAATAATGAAGATGGCCTGACTAAACCTGCTGTACTTGAGATTTTAGGTGCTAATCAAGCGCGCTTAACGATTACTGAAGGTAAGTATCATCAGGTTAAGCGTATGCTTGCAGCCGTTGGTAATAAAGTGACTAAACTTCACCGCGAAAGTGTTGGCGCAATTGAACTTGACCCAAGTCTTGGGCTGGGCGAGTGGCGCTACTTAACCGATGTTGAGACTCAATCAGTTAAGTAAGCCAGTTATGTAAATCAGTTAAGTTAAGGCAGTAAAAGTCAGCAAGGCGACTTTAATAGGTTGATTTCAGAACTTAACGGTTACCTATGCTGAAGTTAAGTCAGTAAAGTAACGCTTAATAGTTCATTACTAGACGTAACTACACAACTATACGTAAAAAAAGGGCCCTCTAGTGAGGGCCCAAAAAAAGGTTAAGCGTTGTGAAAACAATTGCTGCTATTACTTAACCTTAATGCTCGTAAAAGCGCTTGGTCGAACAGCTGTGTTAACGCTGTTTTCTGCAACCTGTCGCAAGCAGACCAAGTAGAGCAAGACCTAGGAAGCCTAAGCTACCACCGCTAGAATCTGACTCAGGTTGCTCATCTGGAGTCTCTTCCGCTGGTGGCGGAGTTGGCTCTGTACCATCAGAGTTCACTGTTAGGGTGAAGCTCGTTTGTGCAGCGTCATTAGGGAAGGCTAAGTCGTGTGCCATTACGGTTACCACAGTTTCGCCATACCAATTTTCTTCTGGAGTTAACGTCACCATATTGCCTTCAACGACTGCGGTTACATGCTCAGCAGACACTTGAACTCCATTGGCAGTGCTCTCTTTATCTTGAACCATGACTTCAAAGCTGATGCTAGCGTTCTCATCAACACTCATGTTATTCAAGGCGCCAATCGCAAGGTTGGTTGGTACTTTTAGCGCTGCGGTTGTTGTGATGCTATCACTACCTGTGTAGTCGCTATCGACTGCAATTTGTAGATCTTGACCCACAGCGGTAGCACCCACTCGAGCTGAGAATGACAGCTCAACGGCTGATTGCTCAGGACCAAAGTAGTTGGCACATACCACTAAACCTTCAGAGACTTTCTCGTCAACATCGTTGAAGGCGAAGCTATCACCGATATAGCCATAAGCTGGACCGAAGGTGCCACGAGGACCATGGAAACCGTGCAGACCAATTGAGCCTAAGTGCGATTTTTTACCTGTCATAGTGTCGTAGGCAAAGATGAACTCATGCTCACCCGCGGCAAAGTTAAGCTCGGTAGACGCTAACAGCTCGAAGCTATAACGAGCGTCATAGTCAGGGTCAAAGTTAACACCAAAGGCAAACTCTTGGCGCATGTTGTCCCACTCTACAATCAAGTAACGACCGTCAGTAGTTGATGCCAGTGATACACCGTCGTAGGCTTCTGTCTCCATATTGAACTCAGGCATAATCATACCGTCACCACGCCAAAGTGGAGCAATCACTGTATCTGGGAAGAACTGCTCGTCCATTGGGAAGTGCAGTGGCCAGAATAGCGGCATACTATCAAGCTGGATGAAACCGGCTGGTGAAATCGTTAGGGTGTCCTTCTCCATAAAGTCTGGATTGTTATTATAAAGTGGGATCCTATCGACACCAAAAGCACTTAACGGAATGGTGAGTGTTTCGTTTGCACGACCTGCAATAGCAAATACAGGTTCGATGTATGCTTCCTCAAACAAGTCGAGATAGTAAGGGTTTGAGCCAACAGGAATGCGACACGTTAAGTCGTCATCGCTGGTGGTAAACTGATACTCTCGTGCCTGTGTGTTACTGGCTGGCTGCATGGTAGCAAGACTAATTTGATTGCCTTCAACCGTAAGGTTATCGGTTAAGTCGAGATTATTACCGCTAGCAGTAACTGAGTCCGCTATTAGCTGTAGACCTTCAGGGAGCTCTAACTGCATATTGACGTCACGCTCAAGCCCAAGCATGTTAGGAGCCATCATTACGTTCACTTGAACAATGTCACCTTCTTTAGCTTGCTGCTGACTGGTGCTAACCATTACATCATCACCCGCATGGACTAGATTTAGCGCCATCTTTCCAAGGTTACCGACATTTTCAGCACTGTTACCGACTTCAACCAAGCCATAGAAACGGTCGCCCTGTTTAGCATCGCTTAATGACCAGT
Organism: Shewanella sp. 0m-6; assembly: GCF_052977325.1. Lineage (NCBI taxonomy): Bacteria > Pseudomonadati > Pseudomonadota > Gammaproteobacteria > Alteromonadales > Shewanellaceae > Shewanella > Shewanella sp. 0m-6. The sequence goes on along the minus strand of NZ_JBRIMD010000010.1, from coordinate 26,229 downwards.
TGATGTTAAGGTTATATGGATCGATACCGTTGGTTGTTTGTGGACCAGTGACAGTCACTGAACCATTATCAACGCTTGGAATAATCGCTAAGCTAGTGACAATGTTATCCAAGGTATCTTCTTCATCGCTCCAAGGACGTTTGAAGTTACCAAGCATGGCCCAATAACGACCTGGCACTGGATTATTAATTGCGCAGTACTCTTGAAGACCGGTAAATGAATAACAAATTGCTTCGTCATACCATTCAACCAAACCGTTTTCATTGAGGTCCATGCCGATATCTAACGATGTCTCAGCGGCTTTATCTTCAGAGACCTGCTCCCATACTATGCGAGCTGTACCTTCAGGCACATCGAAGAAGTGCAGCTTAATACCTGGGTTGTCGACCAGAGTGCTAGGGTCCTCAATATCGATATAAGCGGCGCTAAGCTGATGCTCAACCACATCACCTGCTGTGAGACCGTGAACCTTAACATTGAGCTCTGCAATCTCGTTAGTCATCAACTCTGGAGTGAGCATCGTACCGTTATCGCGGTGGATAATACCTGACACCATTTCTGGTAATTTTGAGCCGCTAAAGCGGGCAATAACCGGCAGATACTGATCTGGCATGGATTTATCAGCGGGGGTTAAGTTTACTTTACCGAAGACATCAAGATTAGCTGAACTTGCGTTTACCGAAGTCACGTCTAATACCGTTGCCGTCACCATGATGCTTTGGCTTTCGCCTGCCAGAATAGAGAAGTTCTGCGGATAGACTTCTAGCTGCAAGAACGGCGCGCCTTCCATCGCTAACACTTCTGCATTTACGTCCCAGTCACCGTCTTTAGTTGCAGTAAAAGTACGCATCCAAGTACAGGTGCTTTGACATTCAGCATCAACCAAATAAGGTACGTTGAGTGCGGTTACATCGCCGCCTTCCATAGGGTTAGCTGCACGATAGTTGTCACCGTTCTCATCCATGACGAGACCTGCTTTTACCGCTCTAGCCACATTGATGACACCGCTACCCATTTGATGGAAGCTTGCTGTTTCCAGCTCTGCAGGGTAATCATTGTTGTAGGCTTTACCTGATTGTGCAGTCATCATTAGTGCTGACTGGATCATCGCAGGTGTCCATTGAGGATGGGCCTGCGTCAGTAGTGCTAATGCACCCGCAACATGGGGGCCAGACATTGACGTACCGCTGATTGCAACATAGTCACTTGGCGCAGGGTACAAGCTAAATGGCATCTCATCTGAGTAGGCGGCAAATACATCTACACCCGGTGCAGATACGTTGGGCACCATAGTATTTGGATTTGTGGTGCTTGGTCCACGTGATGAGAAGTTAGCTAATATATCAGCCTCACGTTCAGTCGTGGTGATCTCTGAAGCATAGATACTTAACTGAGGTGCAGACTCTGAGTTTGCGACCCAATCCACAAGTGAATTTCCTGATGCCATATCGACATGCATACCAGGAATAGGGAAGGGGTTTAAATTAAGGCTATTACCGCCTCGGCCATCATCCCAAGAGATAGCGTTATAGAGGATAACGCCGCCAGCACCACCTTCAGCAACGTTAACGCCTTTTTGTACGCGGGCTATATCGCCACGCTTACACAGGACAATATCGTCACTTGTAAACGTCCCTTCAGCAAATGGCTCTAAACAAAGTTCATCACCAAAATTCGCAGCATCAACTAAGTTACCCGTAAAATCACCGGTGATACCGTAACCTTCAATATCATCAGGTGCACCAGCACCAACATAGTCGCCAATGCGGCCAGCTACTGGTTCAATTTGGCGACCGTGAGTGCTCGCTGCAACAGAAGTTAACCAAGGTGAGACATGGTCGATATATGATGGTCCGTATTGGCCCCAGTTACCTGCAGATGCTGCAACTGAGATCCCCGCTTCACGTGCTGATAGGAAAGCCATTTCAATCGCATCGTACCAAGGTAAGCTTTCAAGGCCACCAATTGAGAAGTTGATAACATCAACGCCATCAACAATCGCATCTTCAATCGCTGCAACCAGTGCATCACCCGGACAACCACCAAAGGTCTCACCAAATGAACCACCACCTGGGTAACATACTTGGTAAGCAATAATGTTGGCTCGAGGGGCTACACCTGAAATTTCAGGGAAGACTAATGGGGTATCAAATCCATCTGATTTCTCAGTCATTCCTGCTAACTGGTAGGCTACATCGTGCAGTACATTACCCGCTACGGTACCGGCTGTGTGTGAGCCGTGACCGTTGTAATCTTCACCATTGGGGGCACGTTTATAGTCAGCTTCCCACTCTGGGATATCTGGCTGGAATACTGGATCTTTAAAGGTATCGGTAATGATATCGTATGAGCGTACACCAATTAGTTTGCTGTTACACATGTTTGGATATTCAACACAGTCACCGACAAACTCGCCTTTGCCCAGTGGGTTTGTATGTACATAACCATCGCCTGCTACTGCAGCAAATGATGGGTGATCCGAGTTAATACCCGTATCGATAATACCGGCAACGATGCCTTCACCGCGCATCTCTACGCCATCGGGGACACCACTGCCTTGCCAAACCATATCAGCACCAATGTGCTTAGGGCCTACATCAGTAAATAGCTTATATTCTTTAGCACGACTCACGACTTTAACGCCTGGCAAGTCTGCCACTTTAGCCGCTTCTTGCTGGCTTAAGGTCATCGTCATACCGTTTAAAGCAATATTAAAGCGTCGCTTAATCTCGGCGCGCGGTGCGACCATTCTGATTTTACTTGCTGTTAAGTCTTGGGTTTCAGTCAGGTAGCTACGGTAGCTTTTTACTGCCGGGCTTTTAACATCGAGTGTACCGAAGCGCTCACTGCTGCGCATCGATGGTTGTTGGCTACGAGGAGAGGTCGCGGCGAACTCAGGTCGCTCACCTTGATACAATGCAATCGGTGCATCCATCAACTGGATGATGTAGGTGTGCTCCCCTTCAATCTCGTCTTCCCATACGAAAGGCGCCTTATGGCTGCTGCCTTTAGCCGCACGATGTACGTTCATGCCAACTTGCCCAGGGCGGTTACCTTGATTAACACCAGGATGTTTTGGCTTGTTTTTATATTGTTCGATTTGCTCTGGTGTGAGTTTTATTCCGATAAGCTCGCTATTACCACCATTAGTGGTGTCTATGGATAAAGGGTCCGCGACTAACGTCCCTAACCCAGTAGCGTATAACGCAGCCATTGTGACTACGCTAATTTTCTTGAGTTTCATGGTCCATTCCTTGTTATTCGTTGTTGCGAAATTGTTAATGTCGCTGTGCGTTTTTAACTGCAGAATAGTGTTGCGGGCTAATGCGTTATGCGTATAAAGCGATACGTATTTTGTATGCAAATAGGTAGGGTGTTCACCTTTACCCTTTAATAACAGCTGGTTAACTTTTGTTGTAGATTGTGTGCATTGCATGCGGATGGATACAAGTTGTAACAGTGAGCTTCTTGTTCAAAATATTTAACAGTTGTATGTTGTGTTTCTGTTAAATTTGCTGACTTCGGATGAGTCATGATTGAATTTAGACATTTGAGAAATTTTACTGTACTGGCTAGAGAAGGAAATTATCAGAAGGCGGCGCAGAGATTAAACTTGGCACAGCCTTCATTGAGCCGAAGTATTCAGCGTTTAGAGGGGTTACTAGGGACAGAGCTTTTGAACCGTGGTCATCAAGCGATGTCGTTGACGGCATCGGGTGAGTTGGTGCTCAATCATAGTGAAAATATTATTCAAGGGGTCGACACGCTACGCAAGGAATTACAATACCTACAGGGTAAAAGCAGCGGACATCTTGCAATTGGGACTAGCCCGGTTCCAGCTAATACTATCCTTGGGCCTGCAATCGGGCGCTTTATCGATCGCCATCCTGATGTGCATATAGAGTTAGAAGAGGGCACGTGGCAGAATAATTTGGTCAAATTGCTACAGGGAAAATTATCTCTATTGGTTACCGATGTGAGGGGGGAGGAGATAGGTCATGAGGCGTTAGTACAAAGCTTTAACTTGCCCACTTATAATGCGGTGTTTTGTGCCAGAAAAGATCATCCCCTTTCTAAACGTGACATTTTGAGTTTAGATGATATTCGTCAATTTCCGATCGCCATTCCAAGGAACTTACCTGCTGGTGTCGTTGATATGTTCGGTGATCTCTTGTTTCAATATCGCAGTGACTTTGCAGGGCTTTTGCATTATGACGCTTTTTCGCCGATTAAAGCGGCGATGCAGCATTCGCAGATGTTAGCCCTTACTCCTCAGGTAGCCTTATTGGATGAAACGATGAGGAATGAGCTACATATCTTTAAGCCTGTCGATATGCCGAAGTTGGATGTCTGCTTTAGTGTGGTGATGTTGCGCAGTCAGGCTAGTGTAGCGGCTAAACGTTTCTTACAGTTGATGTTATCTAACTCTTAACTCACTTTAAGATGGGATAAAAAAGGCCCCTTATAATCAGGGGCCAAAGACAAGTGATGAAGAAAAGTAACGTTCTAACTTAGCGTTACGGTTTTTTAATTAAGTTAGCGAGTGACGTTTTTTACGGCTGCCAGCTAACAATCCAAGTAGCGTAAGCGCTAGGAAGCCCAGGCTACCCCCACTAGAATCTGACTCCGGTTGTTCATCCGGAGTTTCTTCTGCTGGTGGGGTTGGCTCTATACCATCAGAGTGCACCGTTAGCATAAAGCGGGTAGATGCTTGATCTGAGGGATATGCCATATCATGCACGGTAACGGTAACGGTAACTTCTGTGGTGCCGTGCCAGTAAGCATCAGGTGTAATGGCAAATGTTTCACCAGTGATAGTCGCTGTAATATTCTCACCGCTGACCATCAAACCATTGACCGTACCTTTTACGTCGTTATACATAACGCTTAAGCCTTCAAGGGTGCTATTTTCTTCCATCTCCATATCTGGCATTGCAGCAACACTGATATTACTTGGTGCTAGCACGGTATGAGTAACAGACACTAACTCTGAATCAGCATATTGAGTCTGAACTGACACTGTGTTGTCACTGCCTATCGCGGAGGCTGATACACGGGCTGAGAACTTAAGCGAAAGTGCTGTTTGCTCTGGCCCCCGATAATCGGCGCAAACCACTGTACCTTCACTGACTTTTTCATCAACGTCGTTATAAGCAAAGCCGTCATTCAAGTAGCCGGAGAGTGGGCCAAATGGCGTACGCTCGCCCCAGAATCCATGCAGACCAATTGAACCTAAGTGAGCATTTGCTGATTTTAAAGTTTGATAAGCAAAGATCATCTCTGGTGTTTCCGGGTCAAAGCTTATTGAGTTAGCAATAATAGTTTGAATGTTAAACTTAGCATCAGGATCTGGGTTGGTGTTACCGACCAAGAAGCTGTTCCACTCTTCACCGCCATCCCACTGGAAGATATAGTGATCATTGGTTACCACACCATATACCACGTTGGTGTAGCGGAATGTTGCCCAATCAATCGAGCCTTGCGGCATCTTCACATCACCGCGCCATAGTGGTGCGATTACCGTGTCTGGGAAGGTTTGAAAGTTCTCATTGAATGGCTGGTTATAGTTCCAAAACTCTGGGTTAGCATCGAGTTGAATATAACCAAATGGCGAGATCCCAAGTACATTTTGTGTGAACTCCTGAGGATTGGCATACAGAGGTATATGAGGTAACCCATTCTCTTCCATCGGTATGTATAGCATCTGGTTAGATAGACCTGAAATACCTAAATCTTGATAGCCTTGCAAAGGTAGGTCATAGAAGGTTTCATCGTCACCGTAAGGCACCTTACAGGTCGCGTCATCTAAGTTGGTAGTAAACACATAGTGACGCTGCATATCGCTAGACGATGCCTGTGCAGCGTTGATGCTAATCGTATTGCCGCTCACTGTCAGGCCTTCATGATAGTCACCTACGCCGCCAACAACGATAGAGTCTTCGATTAACTGCATCCCTTCAGACAGTGCTGCATTTAATGTGAACTCACGCTCTGCCCCGAGTAAGTTAGGTGCTAAATCAACGATGAAATCAACTATATCACCAACCTTAGCCGCCGTTTGCGATGCAGTAATTTCAGTGTCTATCCCCTTATGTTGTAATTTAACAGCAAAATCCCCCAAGTTAGTTGGGTTGTAGTCATCACTGCCTAGCGCAACAACACCGTAGTAAGTGTCACCGTCGGTAGCGCCTGGCAGGTTGTAGTTAAGTTTTAATTGATAAGGAGTCAGACCATCGGTCGTCGCAGGGCCTTCAACCGTCATATTGGCATCATCGGAACCGCCAACAATACCTAGACTGAGAACAAATTCGTCAGCAAGGTTTTTAGGGTCTTCATAGTCATACTTCCAGTTGGCAGCAATTGCCCAGTAACGACCCGGGGTCGGGTTGTTAATGGCACAGAAGTCGCCGTTATCGGTAAATGAGTAGCAGATAGCTTCATCTAACCATTGAATGTCACCATCTTCATTGATATCCATACCCAGATCGATAGAGGTATAAGCGTGTTTTGGTGCCGACAGGACTTCCCACACAATTCGCTGCGTACCGGCTGGTACATCGAAGAAATGAACTTTGGCGCCGCCATCGGCTTCTATCTCAGCAAGCGTTAAGCCAGTCGAGTAAGTTCTTGCATCTGCGCGAGCGAGTGCATAGGTAAATGTTTCCCCTTTGGTTAAACCAAATACTTTTGAGTTTAGCGACTGGATCTCTTCAGTGTTAAGCATTGGCGTTAAAGTATGCCCTTGCTCGCGGTGAATAATCCCGGACACTTCAGCAGGTAAGTTGTCGCCACTATAACGAACACCTACATGTAGGTGCTGCATTGGTGTGCTGCTATTTGCTGGAGTCAGTTTGACTGAACCTGTCAGCTGCAGTCCTGACGAGTCGGCGCCAATCGCTTCGACCTCTAACACTTTTGCTTTTAAGCTAATGGCTTGAGACTCACCCGCTTTAAGAGTAAAGGTCTTTGGCGACACCTCTAGCTCTAGCATAGGTGCACCATCCATAGTTTCAGCTGTCGCATCAACGGTCCAAGTCCCTTCTTCTGTCGCTGTTACTGTGCGCATCCAACTACATGTACTGGCACAGTTATCTTGATAGAAGTAAGGCAGGTTCAAGGTGTGAATGTTACCGCCATTATTGGGGTTAGCTGCGCGGTAATTTTCAGCTGTTTCATTGAGCAATAAACCCGCATTATTAGCACGTGATACGTTGATCACGCCACTACCTGCATCACTGTATCCCGCTGGGACGGGGTCATAGGGCGAGCCATCGCGCGAGCGAGTGGCATTATCTAATGACGCTGTGGTCATCAATGCCGATTGAATCTGCGCTGGCGTCCAATCAGGATGCGCCTGAGTCAGTAGTGCCATAGCGCCTGCTACGTGAGGTGCTGCCATCGATGTACCGCTAATTGCTGCGTAATCCGCTGGCATACCTTGCGTGCTAAATGGCATCTCATCGGCCCAAGCTGCAAACACGTCAACACCTGGCGCAGCTAAGTTTGGTGACATCACATCGGGCGCTTCAAGATTGGGACCACGCGATGAGAAATCTGCAACGTAATCAGCAACTCGTTCATTGGCCACCACTTCAGAGGCCGTGATGGTTATGCTGTGATTGTCACCACCTTTAAGCCAATCTTCTAGACCAAAGTAACCGTTTTTGTAGTCACCATAGTAAGCGTTGTAATCAATATGAATACCTGGGATAGAGTAAGGATCATTGGCAGTGGTTTCTGAGTAACCCGAGTTCCACAGGATAAAGCCACCTGCGCCACCGGCCTCAACGTTAGTCGCTTTGGTTACGCGGGCAATATCACCACGCTTACACACAACAATTGGCGCGGTAGCAAATGGATTTCCATCAGGATCTACCGAGAAGAAGTCTGCAGGGAAGGGGTCGTTACACTTTTCATATTCACTGCCGTAAGCTTTGGCTTCAACAACGGGGCCTGTGTAAGCGCCAGTTAGCCCGCCACCGACAAGTTCATCAAGCGGCTTTTCTCCCCCAGTTGATGCAGTTAGCGTTTTACCTTCAACCGCTATTTCGCGGCCATGAGTCGTTGCTGCTACAGAGGTGATCCAAGGTGAGAAGTGGTCGATGGCGCCGCGTGCTTGACTGGCATGTTGCGGTGCATAAGAGTTACCGGCAGAAGCAGCAACCGAGATCCCAGCTTCACGTGCAGCCAAGAAACCCATCTCCATAGGGTCATCCCAAGGGAAAGTACCAAAAGGGCTACCAATTGAGTAGTTGATAACATCTACGCCATCAGCAACGGCATCTTCAATACCTGCTAACAGCGCAGAGCCAGGACAACCACCATAACCGTCACCATAGCTGCCGTCACCAGGGAAACAGACTTGATACATAATGATGTTGGCGCGTGGTGCAACACCAGACACTTTGTCAAATTTAAGGCCAGTTGGTATGCCATCACCAACTTCGCCCGTAATAGCGACCACATGCTCTACATTAAACAGCTCATTTCCCGCCGCAGTTGAAGCCGTGTGTGAACCATGACCATTATAATCCTCACCGTTTTGAGGGCGCTTAGGGTCGGTAATGTTCCAAGAGGGTTGCTCTGGCTGGAAAGCGGCATCCATATAACTGTCGGTGATGCTCTCATAGGAGCGAATACCGATAAGCTTATCGTTACACATGCTGGCAAATTCAACTTTTTCACAGTCACCTAGGTAACTGCTATAGCGATCTGGCATTGTATGGGTATAACCATCGCCTGCAACTGCCGCAAAAGAGGCGTGATCTGAATTGATACCGGTATCAAGTACCCCAACGACAATGCCTTCACCTTTGTATTTATCATCAGCTGCACTTCCAGTCCAGATGCCGTCGGCACCTATGTGTCCTGGACCATTATCAGTGTGTAACTCATACATTTTCTCAAGGCTAACATTACGAATACCTGGAAGGCTGGCAACGTTTGCAGCTTGCTCTTGAGTCATGCGTAGCGCCATACCATTAAACGCCAATGTGTATCGATTTTTTATATCAAGATTGGCCCCAACCCTTGCGGATATTTGGTTAAGCGCTTGATCTTGTTTATCAGTTAGGTATTGGCTGTATTGCTTAACTGAACTGCTTTTAGTATCGAGTTTGTTGTGGCCACGAGGGCTTAACATACTAGGGATGGTGTTAACCGTCGGGGATGTTGCCTCAAATTGCGCAACGCCACCACGGTAGAGAGAAACGGGTTTGTCGCTTAACTCTACGATATAAGTTTGTTCCCCTTGTAAACCTGCTTGGTGTTTAAACGGTACTTTGCTGTTTTGGTTTGTAGCGATTGCACGGTGAATATTTTGTGCGTTACTCGCGGGACGGTTTACGCTATTGCCGGCTCTACTGTTACCACTTCGGAGCTCTTCATTGTATTTAAGGATGGCATCTGTGATTTCGATACTACGTATATTGTTATCAGTGCCAGAAGCGGCCACTGTGCCTGCACTAGCGGCGTAGATTGCCGCGATAGTCATCAGACTTATTTTTTTAGTTTCATTGTTCTGCCTTCTGGTTGTATTTGTGCAACTAGATTGTTAACCGTTTGTTGCTTTGGTGGCCAATAGTCAGAGTGAATGCTGTTATAGCTGATGGGTATGCAAGTTTTTTTATGATTAAAAACGGACTGTTTATGCGGTTTTATCGTGTTGAAGTACGAGGGTAATTGAATTGAACGGATCTAATTTCATTTAGAAACCCTATAATTAATAGCAAGATGAACCGGAAATATTAACAGGGATACAATTGATACAAGTTGTTACATTGCCGCTATAGCGAACTTGTGTCGGGCCTTTATCTGGCATAGTTTGTAGGCTGAAGTGTGACTTCGGCTTGAACTTATTTTGGATTGACCATTATTAATTGGATGAGGTTTATGGAGCTGCGGCATATAAAACATTTTGTGGCGTTGGCTGAATGCAAGAGCTTCAGTGTTGCAGCTGATAAGCTAGCCATAACTCAGCCATCATTGACACGCAGTATCCAGAAGATGGAGCAGAACCTTGGGGTGCAGCTGTTTACTCGAGACTCAAGGCATGTAAAGTTGACCTTTCATGGGGACTTGGTGCTAAAGCATAGCGATAAGATTTTAAATGGCGTCCATCTGCTCGAGTCTGATATAAAAATTAATAGTGGTAAATCAACAGGTAAATTGGTTGTTGGTGGTGGGACTCTTGCTTCAAGTAATATATTGAGTGAGATCCTCAGCGAGTTCTCAAGGTTCTCACCATCGATAAGTGTCGAGCTGCGTACCCGAGATGTGAGTGAACTTAATGACTTACTCTCAAGGGGGGAGCTGGATTTGTTTGTTGCTGAAACGAAAGTCACTGGTTTCGATAAGCGAGAAGACTTAAACATTATTAATTATTGTAGCTCTGTGGGGGTCTTTTGCTGTCGGCCCGACCATCCACTGGTGAGAGAGCAAAATTTATATACTCCCAGATTAAAAGACTTTCCTATCGCGTTGCCTAGAGCAACAACTCACGAGCTTGAAAGTTTGTTTGGCGACCTATTTGATAGCAGTCGACATGCATTTTCTGGCTTAGTAAGGTTCGAGCTTTTCCACTCAATAAGGCAATTGCTATATAACAGCGACATGATTAGTTTATTACCAAAAGTGATTATTGACGAAGAGTTAAGTGCTGGACGTTTGGTGTTATTAAACGTGAAAGACATGCCTTACATCAGTGTGGATTATGGTGCTGTGTATTTAAAATCTCGCGGGTTAACTCCAGCTGCAAAGGAATTTATTTCATTTATAGGAACCGCTGGAAGCTAGGGCGTTAAGCTCTTGAAGTGCATTAATTATCGCTAAAAATATAGGCTGTAAGTCATGACGCTTTACAGCCTGTATTTTGCCAGCCTATAAGAAGCAAGAGGCTGTATCAATGGTGGGGCTTACCGCTATTACTTCAGTAATTCAATTTTGCCACTAATCGTCGACACGCCGAGATCTGCACGGCCATCACCCGTTTGGAATTTTAGGTAGGATTGCGGCGAATACTTTTCTTTAGTGATCTTGTCGTCAGTTAATTTGTTGCTGATCTTGCCGCCGGGGCCGCCGTTGATATCGAAACTGATATTGGTGGTATCTAGGAGTGTAATACTCATATCACCACTGACGCTGCCAAGTTTAGCTCGACGGGTTAACGCTGTCAGCGATAAGTCTACATCGCCGCTAACGGTTTTGACATTCAATGAGTCGATATTACCCAGGGCTAAAGTGGCATCACCTGAGACCGTTTCTACTGAAACCTTGCTGGCCTTGGTGTCTGCGCTGAGCTCACCACTGACGAGTTGATAGTCTAGTGAGCCACTACTTTGGCTATCTTTGATATCTCCTGATACGGTTTTAAGCTGAGTCTCCCCCGTTAAATTACGTGTAAAAATATCGCCGGATATGGTTTGTAGCAGACTTTTTTCATGTAAGTCGTTAGCCTTGATATTGCCGCTGACAGAGCTTACCTCAAGCTTGCCAACTAAGGCATTTAGCGTGTAGTTCGCCGAGACGCTTTCGGCCTCAAGCACAAGTTGCTTTGGTAGTGTGATAACTAAATCAGAGCCGTCTTTATTCTTACCATTATATTGGCGCGGCATCTTATCTTCGATCGTGACACTATTACCTTTGATTGAGAATATGAAGCCTTCACTGAGTTCGTCTAAAGTGCCTTTTATTGAGATTTCATTTTTATCCCAAGACTTAAATGTGACGCTACCACGCTGTACTTTCACTTTTACAGCAGGATTTGCTTGAACAGCTTGTTGCTGTTCAATAGCTTCTCCTGCGATAGTCATATTCGTAAATAAAACAGCGCTAGCCATTAGCGTAGTGATGAGTGTTGGTTTCATATTAATGCTCCTTGAGGTAATGGGTTAACGGGTAGCGTTTGACCTTGCTGTAATAGCTCAATCTCTTTGTGTTGAGTCCACAGCCATAGCTGCCACAGTTCCTTATCATTAGGGGATTTTTGTAGTGTTTGGTAGATCTGTTCGGCTGCCTTTCTGAGCTGCTCTATGCCTTTATCTAGGGGGACGCCTAGCTCGGTTCCTTGCCAGTTAACTAGGTGCGGTTGCTGACTAAGCTGCTGCACTTGAAGCTGATGCTGCATCTGGATCTCGGCTAAGGTAAGCTGCAATGGTGAATCACTTGGCGAGGGCAGGCTATTTTGCTGCCAAACATTCATCCCCAACAGGCCTGTGAGTAGCACTATGCAGGCAATCGCGAGGCGTTGCCATTGCTCGCTTTGCTTAATGTGAGGCTGAGCCTGCTGAAAATCGGGTTTATCGAGTTGCTTTTCAATATCGCTCCAAAGGTCTCTTTGAGGGGCGAGTTCTTGAGGAGCCAGTTTGACTAATTGTGTGAGTGTTGTTTTAACGTTATTCATTGCGGCCTCCTTTCTCTAGCGGGTTTGGGTCTATAAGCAATTCAAGTAAATGTCGAGCCCTGTGGTATTGCGCCTTGCTTGTACCTGCTGCAATACCCATTAGTTGGCCAACTTCTTCGTGCTTATAGCCTTCTAAGGCATGTAATACAAAAACGATCCGCGCTCGCTCTGGCAATTTGAGTAATAGTTTATCTAGGTCTTCATATTCATCACTGATGCTCTGCACATCGGTGTCACTACTGACAAATCGCGACCAAAATGAGCGATGTTTCTTAAGGCTAGATAGAGCCTGATTGACGCTGAGCGTGTGCAGCCAAGTTGTAAACTGACTTTCACCGCGAAACTGAGGCAGCTTTTGCCATAGTTTGACGAAACAATCCTGGGTGGCTTCCTCTGCTAACGACACTTGACCCGTGATCCTTAAGCAAAGTGCGTATACTCGCTGGTGGTGCAGTTGATAGAGCTGCTTAAAAGCGGACTTATCACCTAACTTTGCTTTATCTATAAGTTCAGATTCTAGAAGCGGCCTTGACGCCATGACCTGTATTTGTACCGTCACTCAACTTTCCTTGTGCGCTTACGTTACTAATAAGACATAGCCAACAGATAAAAAGGTTTAAATGCAATAGAAATTATTTTTTGCTGGTCGAGATGCAAAGATAAATCTTGTTTGTTATGGCTTGAGGCTAGCTATTTTTATGGATATAGCGGCTGGATTTAGCAAAAAAAGAGAAGCCAAGTATGCTTCTCTCAATATAGATAAACAGATAAACCGACATTGTGACGCGAGCTCAGCTTTTTTGAAGGCTAACTTAGATTTGAGAATGCTAACTTAGCACTTGGGACTGCGAGCTTTGATTTTAGAGTGCTAGCCTAGCTTAGTTTTGAGAAAACGAGCTGTGCGCCAACAAGATCTGCCAGTGCAGTACCTACGGTCTTAAACACCGTGATTTCTTCATTGCTAGTACGGCCTTTAACTTCTGCTGTGCAAAGCTGACCTAATTCGCCTTTTACATCGTCAAGGGAAAACACACCTTCTGCCACTGGGATCTGTAACTCTCCAGCCTCAGCAAATACATTGATTTTGGAATCAACAAACACCGACGATTTAGTGATTAATTGGGTATCACATTCGCGTCTATCGTGGTTGTGGTTACCGACAAAGTCAGTGTGTGTGCCAGATTGAACCCAATCACCGTTAAACAGTGGTGCTGGACTGCCGGTAGCACAGCTAATGACATCGGCCTCGCGTACACTTTTCTCTAAGTTAGAGCATAGAATGACTTCAATATCTTGGCGTTTGTTGCGGATAAGCTCAACCGTTTTGCGAGCCTTTTCTTCGCTGCGCCCCCAAATGGTAATTTGAGTGATCGGGCGCACGCTGGCATGAGCCAGTGCCATAAAAGAGGCTAAATTGCCTGTACCGCAAACCAGTAGTTTGCTGGAGTCTTCACGAGACAGGTATCGGCTACCTAGTGCAGAGATTGCAGCGGTGCGCCAATAGGTGACGCTAGTGCCGTCTACTAATGCTTGAGGCTCACCGGTCTCTCGACTAAAGACCAATATTTTAGAGTAGAGACTAGCCAGTTTAGGGTCTTTTTGTGGGTTACCAGGAAAGTAAGTAAACGCTTTTACAGCGATAGCTTTGTCATTCCATGAAGGTAAGACTGCAAAAGCGTCACTATGGCTGGCTGACTCATCTAAGCTGAAAACTTGACGTTGCGGCATACCTGCTGGGCGAGAAAATGTCTCATCTAGGGCATTGATTAAATCTGGGAAATTAAGGGATTGATGAACTGACTCTGCATTGATGACTAACATGAAAATCTCCATTTAAGTATATTTTATACTATTTGTAGGCTTTGCCTGAGTCAATGAACTTTTATGAGCTGAATTATATTTCAACTTAATAATTATATTGTTAGATATTATTTGCTGTTTTTAGGTGTTTTTGTAGCTAAATGTCCTACCTAATCAGCCGATAAAATAAAAGACAGCCTTAGGTAACTGCTATTTGATGTTTTCTAAGGGACTTAAGCTAATAAAAAAGAGATGTAACATGCTAATTCGATATAAATTAATGTTAAGTGCAGGCGTGTCTATCACTGCATTAGCGGCCATGTTTGGCCTTCAAGTTTATTTTAGCCAAGTGCAAACGGAATTAGCACAAGCTTCGCAGGATATTTCGGGGCTTAAAAATGAGATGTTAACACTACGCAAAGATGAAAAGGATTTTCTAGCAAGAAAGGATCTTAAGTACGTTGATCAGCATAAATCTGATAATCGTGATGCTCAAGCAACAGTGGTTAAGTTGACTAGTGTATTTGAAAAATACGCTATACCCGCTGCAAGTTTAACCCTTTTTAGCCAAGAACTTGCCCGTTATGAATCTGCCTTTAGCAATGTTGTGAGTCTCAATAAGCAGATAGGCTTAACGCCAAAAACAGGTTTATACGGCACGTTGCGAGGCGCTGTGCATCAGGTTGAAGGTTTAGTTGAGCAATATAATGAGCCTGAACTGATGGTGCAGATGCTGCAACTTAGGCGAGCCGAGAAAGATTTTATGCTAAGGCGTAGCGAAAGTTATGTGGGTAAATTTGATGATAACCTGCAGCAATTCCTCAATACTCTGAGCTTAGCCCAGCTTGATGAGCAAGCGAAGCAAAAGATAGCCCGCTATATCCAACAATATAGCACAGACTTCAATACGTTAGTGCAAAAAGAGCAGCAACTCGGTCTGACCATTTCTGAAGGTGAGCGTGGACAATTGCGCCAAGCTGTCGCCAATACCGATAGGGCGCTCAATCAGCTCGAATCTTTGGCGATGGATGTGATTAGCGATAAAAAAAGCTCGGCATTTATTGTCGGACTTTCAATTGCGGTGCTGATTGCTGTGGCTCTGGCATTTGCGACCTTGATGATTATTCGCAGTATTATTGAGCCAGTTAAGCGCATTACTGAGGTGATCACTTATATCGAAGAAAATAAAGACTTATCTATGCGCTGCGATGCGAGCAGTGACGATGAGCTTGGTCAAATCGCTAGGCACTTTAACAGTATGGTAGAAAGCTTCCAGCAGCTTATCCATCAAGTGACTCAGTCTGTTGATACTATGAATGACTCTTGCCAAGATTTAGCAAGCAATGTGGCGCGCGCTTCACAAGGTGCTGAGAACCAACTGAATGAAACCGATATGGTCGCAACGGCGATTACTGAGATGGGAGCCACCATTGATGAGATTGCTAAAAACACTGAACTTGCTGCTAATAAAGCCAGTATGACTCACGACAATGCTCAAACAGGGCAGGTTGGTGTGCAACACACAATCGAAAAGATAGAGTTATTGGCGCAGCAGATCAACGAGTCGACTGATGTGGTGACAGATCTTGAAAAAGACAGCGCAACTATCGGTAGCGTACTTGATGTCATTCGCGGCATTGCCGATCAAACCAATTTACTAGCATTAAACGCCGCGATTGAAGCTGCAAGAGCCGGTGAACAAGGACGTGGTTTTGCCGTGGTTGCCGATGAAGTGCGCAGTCTTGCTATGCGTACACAAGAATCAACAGAAGAGATCGCCGCGATCATACAAACCTTGCAGTCCCGCACTCACTCTATTGTGAGCTTGATGCACGCGAGTTGTGAGCAGGGCAATGCAAGCGCTGAACAAGCGGCCTCAGCTGGTAGTTTATTACAGCAAATCAACAGCGACGTAACCAATATCATGGATATGAGCACACAAATTGCGGCGGCAATTGAAGAGCAAAGCATGGTGGCTGCAGAGGTTAATCAAAATGTGGTGGTGATCCGCGATATCGCTCAGGAAACGGCAGAGGTGGCAACGCAAAACGCGAGTGCGACGGATGAGGTGCGTGAGCGTGCCGCGTATCTACGAGATGCGGTGAGTAAGTTCAAGGTATAAGGCTATGGCTTGAACATGATGATAGTAAGCCTCTAGTAACTCATCTAATTACTAGGCGTTTACTTTCATCGGTCTTGAATTTTAGGCATAAAAAAACCTCGCGATGCGAGGTTTTAATGTAGCGATAATAGGTCTTAATATGCCTTGTCGCTGGTCTAGCTATTGTTGTTGCAACACCTAAACTAAATATTGGTGCCCGAACCCGGAATCGAACCAGGGACACGAGGATTTTCAATCCTCTGCTCTACCGACTGAGCTATTCGGGCAACGGGCGCTATTAAAAGGCTTTTACCGTTTTTAGTCAACCCATTTTTGAAAATAAGTGATTTTTATTGCTTGCCCGTTGAATAATTCGGCACTTAGCTTTAGAAGTAAGCAATAATCGTAAATGAATGGTTTATTGCTTAAATTGCTTAATAAGTTTGATGAAAATAGCTTTGCTGGTTTGAGTGAGCATACAAGGAAGTGACGCTTTTGAGATGCACACGACTTACAGCTATATAGAGGGAGAGTTTGATTGGGTTATCAAACGCAGATCATCTGGAATATTCAGCGACATCCAATCGTCATGTTTATCGCGATGGCGGTTTTATTGCTTCTTTCTGTGTTGGGGGCTAATCGCCTCAATCTCGATATGGATTTTAATGACTACTTCGCGCCGTCAGATCCGCGATTTGTGGCATTCAATAACATGATGGCTAAATTTGAACGTCATGATCAACTTTGGCTGTTGTTAGAAACGCCGCAAGATTGGCGAGATAAAAAGCCACAGGCGCAATTAGCTTTGTTTCTGGATAAGCTTGATGCCAACCAAGATATCGCCAGTATCCAAGGCTATAACCAGTTTATTGATGGCACAGCCAAACAGGATAAAATTTTAGCTTATAAAGCTCACCCTCGGCTGTCCTCTGTGCTGTCTACTGATGGTCACGCGCTACTGTTAAAGTTGCAATTAACTAGTCTCAGAGCGCCTGAGTTCACTACACAGAGTTTGTGGTTAGACGATGTACTGCAAAGAGTCACTAACGATAGTCGCCATTATTGGCAACCCTTAGGGGTTAACTTTTATCTTAATGGTACTCACGCACTTAACTGGCAATATGCTCAAGTATTAAGTCATGATTTGAGCTGGTTTGCCCCAGCCTTGTTAGGCATTATCTTGTTGATGGCGGTGCTGTTTATACAGCAAAAGTCGTGGATTTTTGCGCTTATTGTTAATACTGGGGTCACATTAATATTAACCGTGGGGTTAGCGGCTTGGTTAAAACTGACGCTTGCGGCGATTACCGCTTTTGTGCCAGTGATTATAGTGACACTCGCTTTAGCTTATGCATCTCATTTGTACTTTGGTTGGCAAACCCAGATGAGACTAGGAAAAACAAATCAGCAGGCTTTACGTTATACGGTTGAGGTTAATCAAGCGCCACTGTTTTACTCTAGCATGACGACCATCTTTGGCTTTAGCTTATTACTACTGAGCCCATCACCGCCAATCCAAAGTTTTGGCTTACTGGTTGGGTTTGCTGTGCTGTGTAATTATATTCTCAGTCTAACAAGTCTGATTTTTTTCGCTAAATATGCGGGCGCACCCAAAAGCAAACTGCTTAATTTCAATAAGGTGCTGGTGTTAGCGAAGCTCAACACTAAACAGCCGCTAGCGGTGATGCTCGGTATCGTCATTTTGAGTGCAATGGCTCTTGTTAGCGTATCGAAGCTGAGCTTAAATGATGATCCCTTAAGTTACTTTGAGCCAAGCACCCCTTTTATTGTTTCAAGTCAGAAAATGGCGCAATACTTTTCGGGGATAAATCTGCAGCATTATGTTGTCAGTGGCGTAGAGCGAAAACAGATAAATAAGACTGAGATCAGCTTTATCTATAAATTCAGCCGTTTTTTAAAACTGCAGCCACAAGTGATTAAGGTGCAGCATATCGGTGACTGGATAAAAAGTGCTGGGCTAGGGCAGAGTCAGTTTAAGCAGATCTTGGCCAGAAATAGCGTGGCACAACTGGGCTTGGTAAGTGAGTTGTCGGTTGATAAACAATCGAGCTTAATGACGCTATATTTACAACCTATGACAGCCATGGAGCTTATTGCTTTTGAGCAACGGGTCGATACCTGGTTAGCCGAAAATGCAATCGGTGTTGGTGTCAGTCCACCACTTGGGAGTAATTTGTTGTTTGCTCATCTTAGTGTCGATAATGCCAATAGTATGCTTGTCTCTTTTGCTGTCGCTTTAATTGGCTTGGCGATATTATTGAGTGTATTAAAGCGATCGTTAATTTTTGGTTTTATGGGCTTACTGCTTAACTTTTTACCTTTGTTGTGGGTATTTGCCCTATGGCAAATGAATGGTGGTTTTATCAGTTTAGGTACCGCATTGGTATTAGGAATGATGCTTGGGATCATCGTTGATGACACCTTACATTTGATGCTAAAGCTGCCTGATAGGGGAGAGATCACCACTGTTTCTATATGGGATAGTTTATCTAAGGTCTTGCCTGTTATTAGTTTTACCACCTTGACCATTACGCTCGGCTTTTCAATCGGCCTATTATCAGACTTTACGCCTATCTCTCAGTTAAGCTTGCTGTCTTGTCTCGTGGTGCTCTTTGCCTGGGGTTTTGACGTATTAATGTTACCGGTACTTTATCGGCGCTGGCTATTGAGAAAAGCTGAACACTAGTTGCTTGAAATGACAAATTTTCGTTACGGGGCTTTATTTTTCGGTACTAGTCAAATTTTGAACAAAAAAATAAGACCTCAAAAAGAGGTCTTATTTATCGTCAAATATGCATGTTCAACTGGTTTAGTTAGTGACTAACTTATTGTTAGGGAAATTAGCCTTCATCACCATGAGTGCATGATCTTTAAGCTTTTCTTGTCCAAGTTCACCATAGGCAGTAGACATGATTTCTAATGCTTTTTCAGCTGATGGAGTACCTGGATAAGTCTCCAAAACTGACTGTGCACGTACTGCAGCTGCACTCCATGCATTCATTTTTATGTAGTATTCAGCTACCTTGATCGAGTAAAGTGCCAGTCTATTTTTTAGATGCTGCATGCGTTTTTGTGCATCTGCTGCATACTTACTGTTTGGATATGACTTAATCAGTCTATCGAAATCTTTAAATGCATCTTGTGCGGCTTTAGGGTCGCGGTCAGAACGGTCGATATTTAGCATATCGTGAAACATGTATCGATCAGACTGCATATTGACTAGGCCACGCATGTAGTAAACATAATCAATATCTTTATGTGTTGGGTTTAAGCGAATAAAGCGATCGATATTCGCAATGCCTGACGCTGGATCGTCAAGTTTGTAATAAGCATAAATGAGGTCAAGCTGTACTTGAGTCTTGTGTGGACCGAATGGAAAACGCGAATCCAAGGCTTCTAGAGAACGCACAGCTTTGCTGTAATTACCTAGTTCCATCGAGGTTCTTGCTTGAGAATAAAGCATTTCCGGTGAACTTTTTGTCATCTGAGGGTCTTCGCCCTGTTTACTACTACAGGCCGTAGCTGCAAGCGTGATAAGGACTACAGCGACACTTTTGGCAATTTTATGCATACTTGAATTCGATTCTTTTAAAGTTATTGTTAAGAATTTTTCCATTTCACGATAAAATAGAAACAATCCGATTGTAACAGATAGTAAACATTTTTGGACCCAGAAAAGTGGGTACGGTTCATATGACACAAGAGATTAATCTAAAAAGCGAGATAACAGCAACACAAACCGGACAAAGATTAGACCAGACTTTGGCTGATTTGTTCCCTGACTACTCGCGTACACGTATCAAAGAATGGATTTTATCAGGTTCAGTCTTTATTGATGGCGAAGTTTCTGACAAGCCTAGAGTTAAAGTGCTAGAAGGTCAGGAAGTTACGGTTGCTGCCACGTTAGAAGAAGAAACGAAAGCTAAAGCTGAAGCTATTGATTTAGATATCATCTATGAAGATGACCATATTCTAGTTATCAATAAGCAGGCTGGCTTAGTGGTTCATCCTGGCGCAGGTAATCAAGATGGTACTTTAATGAATGCCCTGCTGCATCATTGCCCTGGTATCGAATTAGTGCCGCGTGCAGGTATTGTGCATCGTTTGGATAAAGACACCACAGGTTTGATGGTGGTGGCCAAAACGGTTGAAGCGCAAACACACTTGGTTTCTGCACTGCAGGCCCGTGAGATCACGCGTGAGTATGAAGCGATTGTGACAGGTACGATTATTGCCGGCGGCACTGTCGATGAACCAATCGATCGTCACCCGACTAAGCGTACCCATATGGCAGTTGTTCATAACGGTAAGCCTGCGATGACTCATTATCGCGTGGCGGAAAAGTTCAGAGCGCATACTCGCCTAAGATTACGTTTGGAATCTGGCCGTACGCACCAAATCCGTGTCCATATGGCACATATTGGTCATGTTTTGGTTGGTGATCCTGTTTACGCGGGTCGTCCACGTCCACCAAAAGGGGCTGCACCAGACTTTTTCGAGACTTACATGGGCTTTAAGCGTCAAGCACTGCACGCAGTTAGACTTGAGCTAGCACATCCATTTACTTGTGAAATCATGAGCTGGCAAGCACCTATCCCAGAAGATATGGTGAAGCTGACCAGAGCGTTACGTAAAGATACTGAAGAAAATCCTTTAGTTTATTCATGATAAGCAAAATAGAAAATCAAGCTTGGTTTATCCCATCTGGGGTGAGCCTGGCTTTTTCTACTAAAGAAGGTGGCGCTAGTTTGCCACCTTATGCCAGCCTGAACCTAGGGCTGCATGTTGGTGATGATCCTAACAAGGTCCTGGCCAATAGATCGCTCATTGTTGAGCAGCTAAATCTTCCCGCAAAGCCTGCCTGGCTAGAACAAACCCACAGTATTGACGTTGTCGATGCTGACAATACCCAAGTTCATCATGCCGATGCGAGTTATAGCGATAACACCGAGCAAGTTTGTGTTGTGATGACCGCCGATTGCTTACCGATATTATTGTGTGATGAGAATGGCACCGAAGTCGCCGCTGTTCATGCTGGCTGGCGCGGTTTGTGTGATGGAATTATTGAAGCTACTGTCGAAAAATTTAATCATCAACCTAATGAACTGGTTGCCTATTTAGGGCCTGCCATTGGGCCTACAGCTTTTGAAGTGGGCGCTGAAGTTAAAGCACAATTTGAAACTAAGCATCCGCAATCGAGTCAATTCTTTACTTGTCATATCAACCCGCAAGGGGAGCAAAAATATATGGCAGATATTCAAGGGTTAGCCAGCTTTAGGCTTTCACTCTTAGGTGTTGGGCGTATTTTTAAAGATCAACGCTGCACAGTTTCTGATGTAAAAAGCTTTTTCTCCTATCGTCGTGATGGCATTACGGGCCGCATGGCATCATTTATTTGGCTTAATCGCTAAATCAAACTTGATTTTGTTTAAATAGTCCCCATCTTTTAAGTAACAGATATTCTGCTCAATTGCGGAGTACCCCCTTTTTCTTGTGTGAATTTTAGTGCGAATGAATATGTACCATTGAATTGGAATGTATTAGTACGTCCAATTCAATGTCTCGAAGCAGAAACGCAATGTTCATTGCCTTTTATTTACCCAATTTTTATGAGTTATCGGAGGATTTATGCGACTCGATCGTATGACTAATAAATTCCAGATGGCGATCTCAGATGCTCAATCATTAGCACTCGGTCGAGATCATCAATTTATCGAACCATCACATTTGATGATGGCATTACTAAATCAAGATGGAGGGTCAATTCACCCTCTACTTACGCAAGCAGGGATCCAGGTGAGTACCCTGCGATCTTTATTGAGTAAGGATTTAGAGCAACGACCACAAGTTGAAGGCACTGGCGGCGACGTACAGTTATCGCAGGCATTAGTTCGTTTATTGAACCTTTGCGATAAATTGGCGCAGAAACGCAAAGACAAGTTTGTCTCTAGTGAGCTATTTGTATTAGCTGCGCTAGAGGGCAACGATGCGCTAGCGCAAGCCCTGAAACAATCTGGTGCGACAAAAGAGTTAATGGAAGCGACAATCACTCAGATCCGTAATGGCCAAAATGTCGATGATCCTAACGCTGAAGATCAACGTCAAGCATTGAAGAAATTCACTGTTGATTTAACAGAGCGTGCCGAGCAGGGAAAATTAGATCCTGTAATAGGGCGTGACGATGAAATTCGTCGTACCATCCAGGTGCTGCAACGTCGTAGTAAGAATAACCCGGTACTTATTGGTGAACCGGGCGTAGGTAAAACGGCGATTGTTGAAGGGCTTGCTCAGCGGATCATTAATAATGAGGTGCCTGAAGGCATCAAAAATAAGCGTGTATTATCACTCGATATGGGCGCATTAGTGGCGGGGGCTAAATACCGTGGTGAATTTGAGGAACGTTTAAAAGCGGTACTTAATGAGTTATCTCAAGAAGAAGGACAAGTGATCCTCTTTATTGATGAGCTGCACACTATGGTTGGCGCTGGTAAATCTGATGGTGCGATGGATGCGGGTAATATGCTCAAACCTGCATTGGCTCGTGGTGACTTACATTGTGTTGGTGCAACGACGTTAGATGAGTACAGGCAATATATTGAAAAAGATGCCGCACTTGAGCGCCGTTTCCAAAAAGTATTGGTAGATGAGCCGAGTGTTGAAGACACCATCGCTATTTTGCGTGGTTTAAAAGAACGTTATGAATTGCATCATCATGTCGAAATCACCGATCCGGCAATTGTTGCGGCGGCGAGTATGTCGCACCGTTACATTTCAGATCGTAAGCTACCCGATAAAGCAATCGATCTGATTGACGAGGCCGCATCAAGCATTCGTATTCAGATTGACTCTAAGCCCGAATCATTAGATAGGCTTGAACGTCGTGCTATTCAGTTAAAACTTGAAGAGCAAGCACTAAGTAAAGAAGCTGATGAGGCGAGTTTACGTCGTCTAGAAGTGCTACGTGCGGAGCTGAAAGAGGTTGAAGCGAAAGCGTCGGAGTTAAATGAAATTTGGCGTACTGAAAAAGCGGCATTAGCAGGAACTCAGCATATTAAGGCTGATCTTGAGCAAGCGCGAATGGACTTAGAGGTTGCAAGACGTGCGGGTGACTTAACTCGTATGTCTGAGCTGCAGTACGGACGTATTCCAGAACTCGAAAAGCAGTTGGACTTAGCGGCGCAAGCTGAAATGCAGGATATGACCTTGCTACGTAATAAGGTCACAGACGTTGAGATCGCCGAAGTGCTGTCAAAGGCGACCGGTATTCCAGTGTCTAAGATGCTTGAAGGTGAACGGGATAAGTTGCTTAAGATGGAAGATGCGCTACATGAGCGTGTGATTGGCCAAAATGAAGCGGTAAATTCAGTCGCGAATGCGATTCGTCGAAGCCGCGCCGGCCTTGCCGATCCCGATCGTCCAATTGGTTCATTCCTATTTTTAGGTCCAACCGGTGTGGGTAAAACAGAGCTATGTAAGTCATTAGCAAAGTTTTTATTCGATACTGAGTCAGCTTTGGTTCGAATCGACATGTCTGAGTTTATGGAGAAGCACTCAGTGTCGCGTTTAGTTGGTGCACCTCCTGGGTATGTGGGTTATGAAGAGGGTGGCTACTTAACAGAAGCCGTCAGACGCAAGCCATACTCAGTTATTTTGCTAGATGAGGTCGAAAAAGCGCACCCTGATGTATTTAATATTTTATTACAGGTATTAGATGATGGTCGTTTGACTGATGGACAAGGGCGCACGGTAGATTTTAGAAATACCGTAGTGATCATGACCTCAAACTTAGGTTCTGATCTGATCCAGATGGGCTTCGGTACGCAAACTTATGACGAAATGAAATCTGATGTTATGCAAGTTGTCATGCAAAACTTTAGACCAGAGTTTTTGAATCGAATTGATGAAGCGGTAGTGTTCCATCCATTAGATGAGCAAAATATTGCTCATATTGCATCGATTCAAATCGAAGGTCTAAAAAAACGTCTAGCAGATAAAGACTATGGGCTTGAGATGACCGATGAAGCCTTGGCCTTGATTGCCAGAGCAGGATTTGATCCCGTTTACGGTGCAAGACCGCTTAAGCGTGCCTTACAGCAAGAAGTGGAAAATCCACTGGCACAACAAATCCTCAGTGGAAAGCTATTGCCCGGTAAGGATATTAAGGTTTCAGTTGAAGGCGACGCATTAGTCTTTAAGCAGTAGTCGGATTAGTATTAGCGACTGTACTATCAATGGTAGCGTAAAAGGCTTCAACATAAGTTGAAGCCTTTTTTGTTTGAAAAACTTTCAACAAACCCTGTTAAGTTGTGATTGTTAATGTATATTTGAACTGTGAAGGCTGTTTTTTGAGCTAAACATATTTGTTTTCAATATCTAACTTAGCCGAATTGGTAATATTTGAGTAATACATAATACTCAGGGTTAATGTTGAACCATGCATTTTGAATTTTTTGTCTTTCGATATGGACACGGAGCTGAGCATTATGAAAAAACAATTAGCCGTTATTACATTAATTTCGTTAAGTGTGATTGGCTGTTCTTCAAATTCGATTAATGAAAAAGAGTCGGTGTCAGGGCCTTATATTGGTGAAGGAAATAAAGCGTATGAAAGTCTTTATCATTATGGGTATTACCGAGGCTGTAAAAATGCTTATGTTACTGAGCGCCAGCAGACCGAGCTCTATGACTCTATAAAGAAAGACAAAGCATTGGATGGCTTACAACAATTTGATGACGGTTGGACTGCAGGGCAAGAAGCTTGTGCTGATGGGATTCCACGCTCAATGTATAATCTACAAGCTAAAAAGTAGCTGTAGATACTGAAACTGAAAACAGACTCAATCGAGTCTGTTTTGGTTTAAACGGTACTACTTTGTACAAAAAAGCTTAACTCGTTCACGCTGCTCTGTAATCGAAGCCAGCCTTTGCTCTTCGGTCATCGCGATAACATCACCTGTTTCTTTGTTCTTTTTATTTAGCTTTGAATGAGTTGTTAGCACATTAAGACTGTGTTGAGCATTTTTACAGATTAACTTGGCTTGCTTTTGGTCTGCTTGGTTGATAGCGGCTGCTTTTCTCTCTATATCTGATGGTCCACTGCCTTGTGCTACTTTAACTAAAGGCGCAACCGTACCAATGTGTTTAGGTTTAATGTCTTCACTATATAGCTTATCTGTTTCAGTCGGTGATTGAGCTTGCTCAGGTGGCTGCTGACTATAATGGGTGACACCATTATCATCGACCCAAGTGTAAATGACACTGGCCTGCACGTTGGCACCTGATAAAGTAAGCGCAATGGAGGTGCCCGTAAGTACAATAGCCAAAGTTGAAGGAGTGAGTATAGAAAGAAGCGCTTTTGTTGTTCTAATCATTTTCTATCCCTAGTAAAAATGAACTAAGTTAAATACAGTCTGTAACAATGCAATATGCTAGCTTGAATATATAATTAATACCAACATATGTCTGAGGTCGTGTAGCTCCTAAAAGAATCACCAAAATTAGATGCTCTATCATGGTGGCTAGAGAAACTTAGCAAAACTGGCCTCTTAGCTGGTTATCGCTGCTACACATTGGTCTAACTTCGATACTAATTCGATACTAGTATTCGAGGTTAACATCCGAAACTAACCTTAGTTTGGCCTGAATTATCGACAAAGTGCGGGCTTTATACTCGTTTAGTTAAGTTGTTTCATTTTTATTGTACTTTTTATCAATAAGCCCCTTGCGCTACTCCGAGATATCCCTATAATGCGCATCCACTGACACGGCACAGCAGGCCAACTAGTACTAACGCTTGAGATTAGAAATAGTCGTAAACGCTAGATAGAATAGGACTTGCAGCGGTATCGGTTAGCTCTTTTTATAAAGGGTTAGAGTTAAAACTCTTAGGAGATTTGATTCAGGTGAC
>NZ_JBRIMD010000009.1:0-180462 GCF_052977325.1 Shewanella sp. 0m-6 | reverse complement strand
ATAACCATAACCATAACCATAACCATAACCATAACCATAACCATAACCATAACCATAACCATAACCATAACCATAACTATAACTATATAAGGCAGCATTAACGACATTTACGCAACTGACCTCCATGCTCTGAAGCGTTCCTGCGTTTTAAAGGCATTTTCCCTGTCCCACAGTCATACAGTCATACAGTCATACAGTCATACAGTCATACAGTCACACAGTCCCTGTGGATTAAGTGTCTTACTGTATGTCAGAGATATACAAGTTCATGCAGCTCGCCACGAGCATAGTTAATCTGGATTTAAGCTCGTACACATCAGAAGTGCTTAATATCGCCTTGTAGGCGTATTTTGGGCTGCTTACTTCTTCGTTGCATGGCGGGGCAAAAAAGGACGAGCATTTCACATTCATTTGCCTTGAATTAGTGTGCTAAAACACTCTGAGTCGATCACTTCTTTATACTGTTCGGTTTAAGCCTAGTTAGAAAATACTGAAGTGAGTCTTGTTAATTAGATGAGTCCATACCAGCTGTTGATAGAAAATATTCTAATTACTAGCTGTTTAGTTGGTTGTAAATTAAGCTGTATCTTTGGTCTGTATGGTTGCCTTAAGGTTATTTCAAGGTTTCCTTTTTAGATGAAAAAACCACTCTTGGTTTCAGCGGTGTTATTTGTTGCTGCGTTTTTAACTTAATGTGGTTTTTCATATTAAAGTCAGGTCATTATTTTTGATTTTTTTTCAATTGTGTATTGCAGACTGTCTAACTATCTTCTATGTTGATTAGGTCAGCTGTGCATCACCAGCGAGTAGGAAATTTTATTTAATTCAATGGAGTAAAATACAATGCCTCTTCATGCAAAAGATTCTGTGCGAGACGACCTTCTCGATGATATTTTCTCATCGACAGATTTAGCATTATCTATGCCGAAATATAAGATGCCTGATCAGGAAAATAATCCTCGTCATGCATATCAAATTGTACACGATGAGCTAATGATGGACGGGAACTCTCGCCAGAATTTAGCAACATTTTGTCAAACCTGGGTTGAAGATGAAGTCCATCAATTGATGGATGAATGTATCGATAAGAATATGATCGATAAAGATGAATACCCTCAAACAGCAGAACTTGAAGCCCGCTGTGTGCATATGCTCGCAGATCTATGGAATTCACCGGATGCGGAAAATACTTTAGGTTGCTCGACTACCGGTTCAAGCGAAGCGGCGATGCTAGGCGGTATGGCGCTTAAGTGGGCCTGGCGCAAGAAAATGAAAGCCTTGGGTAAGCCGACTGATAAACCCAATATGGTTTGTGGCCCGGTGCAAGTGTGTTGGCATAAGTTTGCTCGATATTGGGATATTGAATTACGTGAGATCCCGATGGAAGGCGATCGCTTAATTATGAATGCTGAAGAAGTGATTAAGCGATGCGATGAAAATACCATCGGTGTTATACCCACTTTAGGCGTCACCTTCACCTGTCAATATGAACCAGTAAAAGCGGTGCATGAAGCACTCGATAAACTCCAGCAAGATACCGGTCTTGATATTCCTATTCATGTAGATGCTGCTAGTGGTGGATTTTTAGCGCCATTTTGTCAACCGGATCTCGAATGGGACTTTAAACTTCCACGCGTTAAGTCAATTAATGCATCAGGGCATAAATTTGGCTTGAGCCCTCTAGGTGTAGGTTGGGTTATTTGGCGAGATGCTTCAGCATTAGATCAAGACCTAATTTTTAACGTGAATTATTTGGGCGGTAACATGCCGACCTTCGCGCTAAACTTCTCTCGCCCTGGTGGGCAGATCGTGGCTCAATACTATAATTTCTTACGCTTAGGTAAAGAAGGCTACAGAAAGATCCATCAGTCTTGTTATGACACAGCTCAATACCTGTCGAGTGAGATTGAAAAGTTGGGTATGTTCGAAATTATCTATGATGGTCATGGCGGGATCCCTGCGATGAGTTGGTCATTAAAAGAGGGGGTTGACCCTGGATTCAACTTATTTGATCTCTCGGATCGTATTCGCTCTAGAGGTTGGCAGATAGCGGCGTATGCTATGCCACCGAAAAGAGAAGACCTTGTCATTATGCGTATTTTGGTTCGTCATGGCTTTAGCCGCGACCAAGCAGACTTGCTCGTAGTAGACTTAAAGCATTGTGTTGAGTTCTTTGCTAAGCATCCTATTTCTCATAATAGTGATTCTGAAGAGTCATCCGGCTTTAATCACGGTTAACTAATTTGAAGGCCATCTACCAAGATGGCCTTTTTTATACAGCTTAGTCCGCTCTATCGTGATGTACCTTTCTGAACGATTAATTCTTTATTAGTTATTTCGCCGATAACCCCCTTCGTATTCTATTCTATTTTTATTCTATCATTTTTATTTTTTGGTTATTAATAGCTTTGAGATCAGCTGCTGCGCCGACTCCTTTACGACAGGCTTGGTTCTTGGCAAGGAATATTGTTTTATCTCGTGATTTCCGAACAGGTAACTCACTCCTATTACGTCATACCCGCCAAATATTAGACAAAGTCGTTTCACTACTTTGATCACAAATCCCTCTTTTACAGATCGTAGCTGTTGATTATTCAGTTTATTAAGCATACCCTTAGCATAAGTTTGAACTAAAGTTTGGTATCCAAACAAATGTTTGTTTGGCCGTGTCGACGGGATAATAACAATGACAGAACGCGAACTCGAGATACTAGCACTACTTAAACAAGATCCTTTGATCCCGCAGCAAAACATTGCCGATCAATTAGGGATTAGTCGCTCTGCTGTAGCCGGGCACATCATGAATTTAACCCATAAAGGTGTGATAAAAGGTAAAGGGTATATTCTTGCTGAATCACGCTATGCCATCGTTATCGGTGGTGCCAATATGGACATTCTTGGGCGCCCTCTACATACCCTACAGGTAGGCGACTCTAATCCTGGTAGCGTAACTTGCTCACCGGGTGGGGTAGGCCGAAATATCGCAGAAAACTTAGCTAGATTAGGCTCTGATACTCACCTTATTAGTGCGTTAGGAAAAGACACTTATGGTCAGATGATCATGAGTCAGTGTCAGCAAGCCGGCATTGATATGAAAGGCTGTATTCATCTGGATGAATTTGCCACATCAACTTACCTTTCAGTGCTAGATGGTGACAGCGATATGCATGTTGCGATCAATGACATGGCTATTTTAGACAGGCTAAGCGTAGCTGTGCTAAAGACTCACGAAGAAGTGTTAAGACGAGCAGAGCTGATTATTGTCGATGCCAACCTTTCGGCAGAGTCTTTGGAATATATTTTAAGTAACTTCTCCGACAGACCTATTTTTGTTGATACCGTTTCTTGTGCAAAGGCCAAGAAATTAGCGCCATTCTTAAGCTCCATTCACACCCTCAAACCAAACCTTAAAGAAGCCGAGCAACTTTCTGGAATTAGTATTAAGAGTCATGATGAATTACCTCAATTAGCTAATTGGTTCCACAGCCAAGGCGTGAAACGCATTTTCTTAAGTCTAGGCGCAGATGGCGTGTTTTATAGCGATGAGGGCATACAAGCCTTAGTCCCTGCTATGACGGTGTCTATGGTCAACGCAAATGGCGCGGGAGATGCTTTCCTCGCGGGGTTAGCCCATGGCTGGATCCAAGAGTGGGACACTGAAGAATCTACACAATTTGCTATGGGAGCCGCGGTTGTCGCGTTATCTCACTTAGCCACTATAAACCCTAATATGTCAGAAATTTCCGTTAAGCGCGTTATCAAGGAGTCGTTATGTTAGAGCAGTACCTAGATATTAATCCAGAAGTTGCAGCCGCATTAGCAGCAGGTAAGCCAGTCGTTGCATTAGAGTCGACCATTATTTCTCACGGCATGCCTTACCCGCAAAACGTAGAAACGGCGCTTAAAGTAGAGCAGATTATTCGCGATAACGGTGCCGTACCCGCAACTATCGCTATTTTAAAGGGTCGCTTGAAAGTGGGTATGACTCATGAAGAGATCGAATACCTAGGTAAAGCCGGCTTAGATGTGATTAAAACAAGCCGTCGTGACATTCCATTTATTGTTGCTAAGCAAGTTGATGGTGCAACGACTGTCGCATCGACGATGATCTTAGCTCAAATGGCAGGGATAAAAGTGTTCGCTACTGGTGGCATTGGTGGTGTACATCGTGGTGCACAACAAACGTTTGATATTTCTGCCGATCTTCAAGAGCTAGCCAGTACCGACGTAGCGGTAGTGTGCGCTGGTGCTAAGTCTATTTTGGATATCGGTTTAACCCTTGAATACCTAGAGACTCAAGGTGTACCTGTTGTTGGTTATCAAACCAGTACTTTGCCCGCTTTCTATACCCGTGAAAGTGAGTTCGGTGTTGATTACCAGCTAGATACCCCTGCGCAAATTGCAGCAGCAATGAAAGCTAAATGGGATATGGACCTAAAGGGCGGATTGGTTATCGCTAACCCAATTCCAGAAGCACACCAGCTAGACCGAGCTATGATTGACCAGGTGATTGCAGATGCTGTTGCTGAAATGGACAGTAAAGGTATTTTTGGTAAGGCTTCAACGCCATTCCTACTGGCTAAAGTGGCAGAAACCACAAAAGGCGTCAGCTTAGCGGCTAACATTGAACTTGTGTTTAATAACGCAAAACTAGCGGCTAGCATTGCGGTTGAATACGCGAAGTAAACTGTTTTTGAAAGTAAAAATAAAAAAGGGGGAGCTAATTAGCTCCCCCTTTTTTGCTACAAAAATATTAGTTCTGTAGGATAGTTGCCGTGTTACCGAATCCACCCGTTTGAGTGATAGATGCTGTATCACCTGTACCATACTGAGTAATCGTTGCAGTATTATGTGCAGCAATATCACCAAAACCGTCTTGGGTGATATTAGCTAGGTTGCCATCACCTTGCTGATCGATATACGCATCGTTATATTCACCGCCAAGTTGGTTAACGAAAGCTTCGTTATCAGCGCCTGTTTGGTCTATGTCGGCCATACCAAATTCACCGTATTGTTGAACGCTAGCGACGTTTAACGTGCTGGTTTGCATAATATCCGCGTTGTTAGCTTCACCGCTCTGAGTAACCGTCGCATCTAAATCAACACCTTCTTGGTTGATGAGTACTGAGCCACCAATAGTATCTGTTTGAGTCACTAAAGCCGTTAGTTCTGAGCCGTTTAGCTGGTTAACGGTAGTAAATGTACCGCTAACACCTGATTGTTCAACTGTAATGCTTGAATCCGCAGCTGCATTTTGTTGTGCAGTCACGTTTCCGCTAACACTCGCATTGAGTTGCTTTACTGTGACAACAGAGTTATCTGACTCGTTTACTTGGTCAATATCAACAATGTTGCTATCACCATTTTGCTCTACAGTAGCCATAGCTTCAAACGAAGTGTCTTGATTAATATTGACGTTGTTCGAGTTACCCGTTGTGGTAATTGTTGCTGATGCAGGCTCGTGCCAGCCAAAACCAAACTGACGAATAACCGTTGAATTGTCGTTGCCCGTTGCGCTGATAGAGGCTGCACTGTTATCTACGTGCTCTTGATTGACTGAGCCCATGTTACCTGTACCGTCTTGTGAAACGGTAACGTTAGAGGTGTAGGCGTGCTCTTGGAAAACAGTCATGCTGTTATTACTGCCATTTTGGCTAACAGAGGCTGTAGAGTCTGTCGTGTAATCAGTTTGAGTCACATTGATGGTGTTAGCTGTACCGTTAGACTGGCTTGCGGTAATGCTTGAGTTAGAGTCGCTCTCTTGCAATGTCGTAATGGTAGAGTTATCAGCCGTTGTTTGCGTCGCAATAACTGAGGCGTTGTTTGTTGTTTGAGTTGCAAATACTTTTGAATTTACAGAATCGGCTAATTGGTTAACGGTTGCAGTGTTATCGTTACCTGTTTGTGTTACGTCTGCCAATGCATCTGTAGATAGATCTTGATTGGTTGAAGCCGTATTGCGCTGACCACTTTGGCTAATTGTTGCGCCTGCTGGGTTATGAATACCAAAACCATGCTGACGAATATCAGCGCTGTTGGTGTCGCCTGTTTGGCTTACGTTTGCAGCGCTATCATTGACATGTAACTGATTAACTATCGCGCTATTGTTGTTACCGTCTTGGATAACATCAGCCGTGCTATTGAAGTTATGCTCCTGGTTTACTATCGCAGAATTTGGACCCAGGCCAGACTGAGTCACATTGACTGTTGAACCATCACCGTCACCCTCTTGGCTCACTGTTGCAGTTTGAGCAGAACCCGACTGTGTCGTGTTAGTGGTGTTGTTATCACCTTCTTGAGTGATTGTCGCTGTTTGGTTTGCACCAGACTGGAGTGCTGTAGCGGTATTCCCGTTACCTACCTGGCTAGTATTAGCGAGCTGAGCTGCACCAGATTGAGTTGTAGATGCTGTGTTTGAGTTGCCATCTTGACTAATAGTTGCATTATTAGCTAGGGCTAACGCTGGATTTAGAGCGATTGCGACAGCGGCTGCAATAGGGAGTAGCTTTCTCATGAGTCATATCCTTAATTTGATTAATGTAAAAGTCCAGTTTTAAATTCTGTAGATCTGTGTTTTAGCGGCATTATGAGCTTTGTACTTGCCGATGAGTATGCAGGTCAGGAGTGTTTGTAGCGTCCAGCATTGGTATTAAAGCTGTGATTCTTAACTACTAATTTAGATTCGTAAGCTAGTATTTTTGTCTACTGCCTTTTGTTGGGGTTTCAGTGTTTTATCTAATTTTTTAGTGGGTTAACGTAATTATTGTTGGTGAGTATTTATTGGGCTTGCGCTTGCTGCTATCACTTTAGTCGTACTGGTATGATTAATATGTCATCAACAGGCTCTTACCTTGAGCTGCTCGTGAGGGGGAGACAAACAGTTGGCTCGTTACTGATATACATAGTGATATCAAGGGGTGAATAGATGTTGCAATTTGTTTATGATATCGCTACTCAGTCGTTAATTGTCGTTGGTTCGATAAGGATTGGGCGTTAAGTGGGTATTAGGTGATATTAAAGATATGAAATCTTGGCTATTTACTGATACTTCTTTTTACTTTTGCTTAGGGATGAACTCATTGTCATGGAACCCCAGTTAATTGAAATTAAAGATTTTGTCTCTTTTACTTTAGCGATAATTGCTTTGTTTATTGGTAAAAGCATTATTTCTCGCTACGAATTGCTCAGGAAGTACAGTATTCCTGAACCCGTCGTTGGTGGCTTCGCCTGCGCTGCAATCGTGGGTATTCTCTATTATGCCTTTGATATTCAAATTGAGTTTAACTTGAGTGTTCGAGACACCTTACTCTTATACTTTTTTGCGGGTATTGGCTTAAAGGCAGATTTTGCGACCTTAATTAAGGGCGGCAAACCGTTACTTATTCTCATCGTTCTAGCCAGTGTTTTCATCTTCTTACAAAACTTCACCGGCGTAACCATTGCCTCCTTATTTGGCCTAGATCCAAAGGCTGGCTTGATGTCGGGTTCTATTTCATTGATTGGCGGAGTGGGAACCGCAATGGCTTGGACGCCAACCTTTGTTGAAGAGCTTGGGATTGTGAATGCCAGCGAGCTCGGTATAGCATCAAATACGTTAGGGCTTATATCTGCCTGTGTGATTGGTGGTCCAATTGCGGCATATTTGATGAAGCGACACAATGTGAAAGCCAATCCAGACTCAGATCTTGATATTGGTACCAGCCATCAAGCCGGCTCATCGCATATTAAGGTCGATTATTTTGGTGTGTTACGTGCTTGGTTATGGCTCAACGTTACACTAATTATTGGCTATTTTATTGATTTATCGCTGCAAGAAGCTGGCGTTAAGCTGCCGATGTTCGTTGCCTGTCTATTAGCCGGCATTATTATCGGTAATGTGGGCAGGGTTATTATCAACCGTAGAGCGGTCAAAGATAGAACCTATTTAGATGATGCTTCACAAGGCTTGTCACTTATTCAAGATATCTGCCTAGGTATGTTCTTAACCATGGCTTTGATGAGCCTTAAAATCTGGGAATTAGAAGGTAGCTTACTGTATATCTCGGTGGTTATGTCTGTGCAGGTATTCTTGTCAGTGATGTTTACCATTTTCGTGGTGTTCAGAATGATGGGTAAAGACTATGAGGCTGCGGTGATCTGCTCTGGTTTTGGTGGCGTCACACTTGGGTCGACAGCAACGGCGATTGTTAACATGACCGCGGTGACACAGCAATATGGTGCCGCCCACAGGGCCTTCATTATCGTACCGTTAGTCTGCGGCTTCTTTATCGATATTATCAATGCCATGATCATCAACTTGTTCGTCTATTTTTAAGTTTTATTCTTTTAAGCTTAAATCATTTTTAAATTGCCAAAGCGGCAGGTAGAAGGGAGCAAATGCTCCCTTTTTTTATTAGGTTGGGTGAACCTTTTACTCAGCTGCATCGTCTTTATTCAAACAGATAAAGGAGCCGTTTATCTGCATTCAACATGGAACGATTAAGTCGCGTTTGTTCAGAGCCTGAGAGCTGCTAAAGCAAGTGTTAGAGCCCGGCGGTTAGAAAAGACATCTAGAAAGAAGCGTTAGCACAAGAGACACAAATAGGAGCAAACTTATGGATATCGATGAGAAAATCCGCAAGCAATTACTAAAAGAATCTGAGCAGCTAAGTAGTCAACTTAAACGCGGCCCAAGCCTGTTTACTATGTTGGGCGATGCTTATAAGGGGCGTTTAGGCGGCTGGATGATATTAATGAGCATTATTGCCTTTGTGCTGAGCTTGCTTATGTTGTGGTCAGGCTATCAATTCTTTTTTGTCGTCGTCAGTTCGGTGGCGCTAATCAAGTGGGGGGTGACGTTGCTGTTGGCAAGTATGATGCAGATCGCGATTAAGATGTGGATCTATAACGAGATGAATCGTAATGCGACTGCACGAGAGATTAAAAGGCTTGAATTAGCGGTTGTGAAACTTCAAGGCGACAAAGAGTGATTACAGCGTGGATGGGTTAAAAGTCCACGCTTTTCTATATTAAACCAAAATGTACAATTGCTTATAAAAGCTCTGCCACGATACGCTTGAGCAAAAAGGTTTCTCGTTCAATCGACATACCTTTTTTAGGGCTGTTAGCCATGGTGTGCTCGTTATGGGCGATGGCCTGGTGAATATTTATCCACACTGGGGTCATACCATTTTGGATCTCATGGGCCTCTAATTTTGTTTCGCCAAGCTCGGCATGAATATCGCAAACAAAGCAGAACGATTCCATATGTACCACATCAAAACCATCTCTATTCCAGGGCCTAAACTCTTCATATAGGCCAAATTCACTGATGATCTCGATATGCTTCGCCCCAGTTTCCTCTTCTAATTCACGAATAAGTCCGCTTTGAATATCTTCACCGTCATCAACGCCACCACCTGGAATACTGTAGTCATGGTAGCGCTCGGTGTAGAGCATTAAGATCTCTTCGCCTTTAAGAATAACCCCTCGAGCCGCTTGACGGTGAAAGCTTTTAGTCGCAAGTTCATCTGTGGCAAGGTGGGCGATGTCGGCGTGAATGGTCGATTTTAACAGGCGCATGGGTCAGCTCAGCTCGTATTGGTTAAGGGGGACTAAATGAAAGATGCGGGATTATACCCTATAGCGACAAAGTGGGGGTAACCGGCTTACCGCTGCAAATGACGGGCTGTTTACCAGTTGCGTGCAGGGAAACTTATTGAGCGGTTAAGGCTCGATAGTCTGCAATAATCAGTTCAATCTCTGCTTTTTCATTTTGCTGCTCGATTGTTAAATTAGCCTTTTCTAAA
The DNA here is from genome assembly GCF_052977325.1 of Shewanella sp. 0m-6. Lineage (NCBI taxonomy): Bacteria > Pseudomonadati > Pseudomonadota > Gammaproteobacteria > Alteromonadales > Shewanellaceae > Shewanella > Shewanella sp. 0m-6. The sequence continues at coordinate 170,674 of NZ_JBRIMD010000009.1, read as the reverse complement.
CCTAGAGCCATTCTGTGGTAATGCTTTAAAGTACTCTGTAAGTAAGCTTTATCTAGCTCACGGCTATGATCCCACATTATTGAGCCAACAGGGCTTATTGTTTCTTGGCTGCTGCTTGATAAATGCAAGATCTCGTAGAAACGCTTATTTTCTTGGATTAATTGCTCATGCACTAGGCCTAAACCGAGTTTCTGCATCTGTGTACGGACGGTATAAATATGGTGCACAGGGCAAAGGATAAACTCAAGTGAATGCTCTGGGTGGCGTGTAACAATTTGCTGCACGAGTTCAACCGTCAGTTCGCCACCTACGCCAGCGATGATAATCAATTGACGCTGCTCTTTAGCGCCTAAATCGAGTTTAGCCACATCTAAGCAATGCACTTGCCAGCAGCTTTTAGGACTTGTTACAGGCGTTTGCTCTTCTTTGTTTGCATCGGGATAAAACCGCTGTAGTTTACTTTTCACCTCAGCCATCAAGCTTGGCACTACATCGACAAAGTGGATATGACTTGCCGCGCCTCGTTGTAGTAATGCCGCGCCTAACAAGCCATGATCGCAGCAGCAATCCCAAATCTGATCATAGTGGGTGTTAATCAGGCTGTTGATATATTGGAGGCGTTTGCTGAGCTTCAAAGGTATTCTCGATGACAGGGTAAAAGGCCGCTATGTTAAGGGCCATTATTTTAAAGGATGCTATTTTAAAGGATGTTATAGGTATGGAGTCAATAGTCATGCCGGCTATAGCATCTCTTTATTAGCAACCAAAGTGACACGTTGAGGCGATGCTGCATTGGACTCTAATGCTGATAGAGCATGCGCCAACATGGCATTCGCCACTTTTTCAGCCTCAATGGGGTGATATTGTCTCAGCGCGCCAATAAATAGCGGTGAGACTAAGCGAGATAATGACTTACCCAGATCTTCTAATACTCGTGTATTCGAACGCTCTCCTAAAAGCAGGCTTGGCTGAAATAACCATAATCGCTTAGGTGATGTGGGTTGTTGGTTTTTATTCAATAAGCTCGCAAGAGCCTCTTGGGTTTCGCCTTTGACGCGATTATAAAATGTTTTTGACTGGCTGTTTGCACCAAGGGCGGTCACGACATAGTTGTTACTGGCTTCGCACTTGGCAATAAAATCGATACAGGCTGTTTTATCCACGGCGATAAAGGCTTGTTGGCTACCAGCTTGCTTGATGGTGGTGCCGAGACAACAAAAGGCATGACCGACTGTAAATGGAAGCTCGAGAGAGGAAAGTTCATTAAGTTGGCATTGTAAAAATGTGACTTGAGTGTTTTGTGTTAATCGGTATTTTGGCTGATTTCTACCGAGTACTAAAATGTGCTCATAGCATCCTGAATCGATCAATTTTTGTAGCAGTAATTGGCCTATGAGTCCTGTGGCACCTATGATAGCAGCGTTCATTTTGGTAGTGTCGAGTTGAATATGAATAGCCTAAGTGTAGAGAGCGCGCAGAGGGAAGCAAATACTTTTTGCTGCCAAGGAAAATAGCGCGATTAACCGGATTGACCAAAAGGCCTGTAATCACAGGCCTTTTATATTTTGATCTTGGCGACGCGTCTATTTATGTAATGCGGTCAGCTTAGCGATTTCAATAATCGTCTTGCTAGCTTGCTCCATCGACTCAAGACACAGGTATTCATGCTTGCCGTGGAAGTTATGCCCACCAGTAAATATATTTGGACAAGGCAAGCCCATATATGACAGGCGAGAGCCGTCTGTCCCACCACGAATCGGCTTAATAATGGGTTCTATGTTTAAGTTTTGCATCGCTTGTTTAGCGATATCGATAATATGTGGGTGGGGTAAAACTTGTTGTTTCATATTCAAGTAGGAGTCTTGAATATCTATGGTTAATTTACCGATAGCAAGCTCGGCATTATATTTTTCAACAACCTCAGCCAACCAGCGTTTTCTCTGCTCAAAAAGCGCAAAGTCGAAATCTCGAATGATATAAGTCAGTGTCGCTTTCTCGGTAACGCCTTCCATGCCAAGTAGGTGGAAGAAACCATCATAGTCTCGGCTGTATTCCGGTGTATCTTTTAGCGGCATTTTTGCGTGGAAACGCGCCGCAATAGTTTGGGCATTAACCATCACGCCATAGGCGGTACCGGGGTGACAGTTGTTTCCCGTGGCGGTGATTATTGCAGTGGCAGCGTTAAAGTTTTCATATTCAAGCTCGCCAACTTGACCACCGTCAACAGTGTAAGCCCACTGGGCACCAAAGCCCTCGACATCAAAATGATCGGCGCCGCGGCCAATCTCTTCGTCTGGGGTGAAGCAAAGTCTTATTTTACCGTGAGGGATCTCTGGGTGAGTTACAAGGTGGTGCAATGCACTGATGATCTCTGTGATGCCAGCTTTGTCGTCTCCGCCGAGTAAACTGTTGCCGTCGGTGGTGATAAGGGTTTGGCCGATATATTGCTTTAGACTGGTAAATTTCTCTGGCGACAGTACAGCCTCAAGGCCTAATTGAATCTCTTTGCCATCATATTTTTCAATGATTTGCGGCGATACATTTTCTCCGCTGTAGTCGGGAGCGGTATCTAAATGCGCAATAAATCCGATGCAAGGAGCGCCTTCTACGTTGCTAGGTACCGTTGCGGTTAAGTAGCCTTTGTCAGAGAGTTGCACATCGTCAAATCCAAGGCTAATAAGCTCTTGACGAAGATGTTGTGCAAAAACAAATTGGCTGTCTGTGCTAGGTACACTTTGGCTATTGCCGTCAGATTGAGTATTAAAACTGACGTAGCTTAAGAATCGCTCAAGTAGTTGCTGCTTCATAATCATGGTTTCTAAAATAGCAAAAAGTGACCAGAGTCTAACAAGGGCAATAGTGAATTCATTAGATATTGATCAAGTTTTTCCTAATGGGTGAATATTTCGTTATGGATAACCGCCACAATTGAGTGTCATTAACGCTATTTCAGTTATATTGTGGCACGGGCTTAGTGATTAGAGAAAAATGAGATGGATATAGGTTGGCTGCAGTTAGGCCTATTTATGTTAGTGCTAGTGATCCCTATCGCGATAGGTCGATATTTTCGTCTAGCGCTCACTTTTGATATGGTTTGGGCGGTGCTGCGTATGACTGCTCAGCTGGTGCTGGTGGGCTTGTATCTACAGTATTTATTTATACTCAATAATCTTTGGGTCAATTTAGCTTGGCTAATGGTGATGTTACTTGTGGGAGCGAGTGCGATTATCAGCAAAGCAAAGTTACCTAAGAAGTTACTCTACTTTCCGGTTTTATCAGGCTTAGCTTTGGGAATGTTCCCTGTACTGTGGTTGATGATGGTCTATCTATTATCGCCAGAGCCCCTTTATGCCGCGCAATTCTTAATTCCTACCGCAGGTATGTTGCTGGGCAACTGTTTAAGCGGCAATATTGTGGCGCTGCAGCGGTTGTTTGGAGCCTTTAATGATAGAAAGGCTGAATATCAAGGTGCATTGGCGCTGGGCGCTTTACCGAGTCAGGCAAGCTTGCCATTTGTGCAAATGGCGATGCAGCAATCTTTCGCACCGATCTTGGCCTCAATGGCAACCATGGGGTTAGTGACGCTGCCCGGCATGATGACGGGACAGATTTTAGGGGGAGTCGATCCGTTAATCGCCATCAAGTATCAGATAGTGATTTCAGTTGCGATTTTTGTCACCCTGTCAATATCGGTATCAACCACTCTTGTGCTGTGTATTCGAAGTGCTATTACCCATACAGGCCGAGTGAGAGTGAGTCTTTAGCTGGCTAAGCGGTAACGCAGCGCCACAGGGCTTATCACTATCACTATCACTACCACTATCAAAAACGTGGCGAGTAGATAAAAAATGGCTGCTCAACATCTTAAGTTGGCAGCCATTATTACTGATAGCTAGTACTGTTCTAAAAAGCGTACTGCTCGAAAAAGCATACTATCCCCAAATAGCATATTTTCCGCAATAGAGCGCTCAGTGCTAAAGCACAAGCTCCATATCAAGTTCTATATCCGTACAACCTTTCTTGCAGCAAATACCTGAAACACTCTCTTCTTGACCCCTAACTGGTAGCTTCATTTCAAGTGCTTGATTGCACACAGGGCACAGAACAGTGTTACCTTTAAATACTCTTTTAATAAGGTTTTTTTGTTCGATAAAAGATTTTGCTGTGGTGTCATTGATCACCGAGAAATCCATTTTTGCCATAGGAGTTATTTACCTTTGTATTTACTATTCACAATATTGATTGTGTCTTCTAACGCCGAGTATATCTAGGCTTTCAGAGGTAATAAAGCCCTACAGCCACGACAAATAGATATTCTGGTGCAAAACTAAAGATCTACATCAAGTTTCTTAATTGAGGCTATGGGGTTGTCTGAGTATAATGGTGCGCTAATTGTTATCGAAGAACGTGAATCTAAAAATCATGAGTGAAAATAAGCCAATTAATGCGCTCGATAAGGCTCCTGAGGAAGTAAAGCTCGCAGTCGATCTTATCTTTCTACTGGAGAATAACCAGATTGCTACTGACGTTGCATTGGCTGCGTTAGAGATTGTAAAAAAGGATCTACAAGCAAAACGAGTAAAATAAATATTAATTTAGATTTTTGCCTATTTAACACCTATTAACCATTTATCAGACTTTAGCCCTGCTATTACTGCTGCTGATAGATTTAAATTATGATGCGTTTTCCTCTTGACGGACCCAAGCATGACTATTTCGCTACTCGACCTTTTTGCACTATTTTGTTTTATAACTAGCTGGGTCGGCTATGCACTCTTTGCCAAACGCAAAGCTAAAAACACTAACTGTATTGCCCGCTGCTTGCATCAGCATCGTATTCACTGGATGTATGAGTTGCTAAAGCGAGAAGTGCGAGTTAGTGAAGCGGCGCTGCTGGCAAACCTTGAGCGCAATATCGCTTTTTTTGCCTCGACCACCATGTTTGTGCTCGCGGGTGTGTTAACCCTGTTTGCTCAGGCTGAGCGACTTGAGGCTGTTATAGCAACGATACCGTTTGCGGCCGCCCCAAATCATGCATTAGTTCAAGTCAAGCTAGGTATGCTGACCTTTATCTTTGTGTTGGCTTTTTTCGAATTTACTTGGTCAATGCGTCAATATGGCTTTTTAAATGTGATGGTGGGAGCCGCGCCTGTTGATAAGCTTGGGAACAATGAAAACCTTTGTGCTTACGCTAAGCAGATGGCTGTGGTACAAGATCAAGCTGCACACTCTTATAATTATGGTTTACGTTGTTATTATTTTTCGATGGCAGCCCTGTGTTGGTTCTATCATCCATTAGTGTTGATTTGCGCGAGTATTTTGGTTGTCATTATCCTTTACCTACGCGAGTTTAAATCAAAGGCTGTTGTTGCGATCACCAAAGGCCAAGATCTGTTAAAGCTCGAGCGAGATAATCGGGCTAAGGTGTCCTAATAGCGGCTTCGAAAATGGATTTAACATCAACCTGTGCATCGAGTTTTGAAGCAAGTAAGTAAATACCCGCTAATTTTCGATGAACGAAAATCGCATCGGCAGGCGGGGTATGCCATTTGTCAGCTTTTGTGCTCATCGACATACCCGCCGCTTTGATCCGTGTCGCGAGCGTGCTGTCGCCAAAATGATAGGCTTGCTCACTTCTGAGTGGTTCACAGGCTTGATAGAAAATATCTAGAATAACCGTTTTTTGCTGTTCACTAATGGCCTCTTGAAAGAAGCCAATCTTTTGGGCTGCCTCTTCCATTAACTCTCTGTTATTAACTTTGGCTGCACTCATGAGCTGTTTGTAATTGTCCGATAGCGGAGCCGGAATATCACGGGTGGCACCAAAATCGAGTAACACTATTTTCTGCTGTGAGTGTTGATACTGAAAATTGGCAAAGTTAGGGTCTGTTTGCACCAGCTTAAATTCAAATAATTCTCTAAAAAACAGCCTTAGCAGCTCACTGGCAACCCTATTGCGCACGCCTTGGCTTAAGTTCGCTACAGACTCAATGCTCTGTGCTTCGATAAAGTCCATAACCAGAATGTCTGCCGTGCATAATTCATCATAGGTTGATGGCAACACAAATGTCTCTTCATCGGCAATAAGGCGTTTGTAGCGTTTTAACATGGTGAGCTCGGCGTGGTAATCGGCCTCAATATGTAACTGTTTTTTAGCTTCTAATAGTAATGCCTCAAACTGTAGACCTTGAGGGATTAATTGCGATATACGCAGCAGAGCTGCGACGTTGTCGATATCGCTATCAATACTATTACGGATCCCGGGATACTGGACTTTTACCGCAAGTTTGTTGCCATTTGCGAGGGTTGCTTGATGTACCTGACCGATTGACGCCGCTGCAAATGGACGTAATTCGAAATGTGCTAAAGGTGCTAACCAATCTTCTCCCCAGTTTTGTTTTAACACGGCGACGAGTTGTTTATGGGGCATGATTTTGGCGTCAGATCTTAGCCTTGCTAACAAAGCACTCAGCTCTTTTGGCATTAGCTCGCCAGAATCCATAGACAGCATTTGGCCGACTTTCATGGCCGCTCCTCTCATCTGAGCAAGCTTATCGGCAATATGGCCAATATTTGTCGGTGTTAGCACTAAATCTTGTAACTTAGGTGATTGACCCTGACTCAGTTTTTTGGCGCCCTCGACAGCAATACTTCCCGCTAATCGCGACGCTAAACCGCCTAAGGAGGTGAGTCGCGATAGCCGACTACTGGGGACTTTAGCTGTTTGGGATTTTTTCATCTGTAGGCCTTTATCCAAAGTGGAGTAGGGTTAAGTCAAAATACAATGTTATATCAATACGCTCTGTCAATACGCGATAAAGCGAGTATGGATCATTGAACCGATAGCCAAACACATTGAGGCAGATTGGTTTATGCATGCCTTTCTCTATGCCCGTGAATCGTATAGTATTGCGGGCTATTTTTCAGCGGCAATTAGGAACAAGATTTTGCACACCATTGAGCAGTTAACCTCTGGCCAGTTAAAGGGAATTAAACGCCTACAGATCTCTGAAGGCTTAACACAGTTTCCAGCAGCGATTTTTTCCCTCGCAGATAGTTTGGAGGTACTTGATTTATCTGACAACAAACTGTGTGAGTTGCCTGATAATTTAAGTGATTTGCATCAATTAAAGATTTTGTTTCTCACCAATAACAGCTTTGAATCTGTGCCACAGGTACTTGCACAGTGCCCTAAGCTGGAAATGATCAGCTTTAAGTCGAACAATTTAAAACGCCTGCCAGAAAAGGCCTTACCAGAAAATACCCGCTGGCTTATTTTAACCGACAATCAGCTCGAATCTTTACCTGAGGATATGGGGCGTTTACATCGATTACAAAAGTTAGCTTTGGCGGGCAATAAGCTGACGGCTTTACCTGTGAGTATGGCCAAATGCACCAAACTAGAATTAGCTCGCCTATCGGCTAATGCCTTTAAGTCGTTGCCAGATTGGTTATTTCAGTTGCCATCCCTAAGCTGGTTAGCGCTTGACGGAAGTCCGTTAAAACCGCAGCCACAAGCCTTAGTGGCAGAGTCGGGCTTAGTGAGTGGAACTGGCTTAGTCAATAAATCTGGCTTAATCAATGAACCAGGCTTAGCTGTTGTCACTATGCCTAGTGTGAGTCTTGATGATATTGAACTTAAAGAGGTTATTGGCCAAGGTGCGTCGGGCGTTATTTACCGCGCTAAATGGCTTAAGCAACCAGCAGCGTTAACAGCTACTCCAGTTGATATTGCCGTTAAAATATTTAAAGGCGAGGTCACTAGCGATGGTTACCCCAAAGATGAGTTAGCTAATTGCTTACAGGCTGGGCACCATCACAATCTCATTAAGGTTGTAGCCCAGCTTAGTCAAGCTGAACGCTCTGGTTTAGTGATGGAGCTTATTCCTAGTCACTATCAAAACTTAGGCCTGCCGCCATCACTGGATACTTGCACGCGAGACACCTTCACTGCTGGCACTCAATTTGAACTAAAACAGATATTGCTTATCTTGAAACAGATGGCATCAGGCCTAACTCATCTGCACCATAACCAAGTGAGTCATGGTGATATCTACGCCCATAACACTATGTACAATGATAACGCTGAGATCCTATTTGGTGATTTTGGCGCTGCGACCAATTTAAGCCAATTGCCTTTACTGCAACAAGAAGCGATGGAAGCAATTGAAGTGCGAGCCTTAGGGTGCCTAATAGAGGATTTACTTGGGCAATGCTTACCAGTAAAAACAGGCTCACAATCTAAACTAGACAGCAGTGAAGCGATTCTTGCCCAGCTGTTGCAGTTAAAACTCGCATGTTTACAGCCCAGCATCGGCTTACGTCCACGCTTTAAAGAGATTGATACGCGACTACTGCAATGCACCGAGCTGCTTGAGCGCGAGCAATGTCTAAGCATCTAATTATCTTATTCTCTAAGCATCTAGGTGCATAGTACATAAATAGCAAAAACTTAACGTTAAGTATTTGTTTGTAAATAAAAAATGCCATCGATTGACGACGTTTTTTATGTCGCTAGTGATGTGATAGCTTAATTTTTCCTTGGTTTGTGCTGGTTATTCCTTGTTGAATTGCTCCTTGGCGAGTCGTTCCTTGGCGAGTCGTTCCTTGGCGAATTGCCTCTAGATGCATGGCTACTAGGGGCGGGTCGCGGCTTAGTGGTATGGCTTTTATTGACTCTTGGTTGCAGAACCTTGGTCGCAGCATGTTGGGGCCGACTGTTTGTTGATATATTGTGTCGGCTGTCTGCCTTTGAGCTGGGTTGTAGCTTAGTGCGCATCTGCTGTTCACGTTTATGGGTGTTCTGCTGGTGAGTTTGCACGCGCTCACGGCTTTTGTTTTGCATCTGATTTTTAATGCGGTCATGGTTCTTAATTGGATCATGACGATTGATCCGCTCATGGCTGTTTACACGCTCATGGCTGTTTACACGCTCATGGCTGTTATTCCGCTCACGGCTGTTTACCATGTTGTTGGCCACATGCTTGCTATCGTTTCGTCGTAACGCTTTACTCTGAGCGCGACTAGGATGATGGCTGTTATATTTGTGCCTAAGCGCATTATTACTGTAAGCCACACCGCGTCGATGCTGAGGCTTGTGGGCCCAGCGTTTTGCACCATGGCTGGTTACGATACGGCCGTGATGACGATATCGGTGCGAATTATGGTGATGTACCACCACAACCTGGCGTTTGTGCCAATGGAATGCACTAAAATAATAGTTAAAGCTGATATGTACACCCGCGCGCCAATAAAAGTGGCCGTAACTGGGTCTGATATATCCAGGATAAACCGCCCAATAGACTGGCGGATAGTTATACCAGCGCCAATAACCGTAAACTGATCTTGGGTCATAGTAAGGCACATAAACAATTTCTTTTCTCACCGGCTCAATCACTATCTGATTATTCACCCGAGTGACCTGCATATTATCCATCTGCTCAAGACTGTTGGCATTATCAGCTTGCTGTCTCAGAGTTTGAATACTGTCTAAAACCTGTGCTTCATCTTGTAAAAAGGCATCACCAATAGACTGGGTCCAATTGAGATCTTCACTGAGCTTTTGTAGCACATTAGGAAAGGCGATAAGCGCGACCACACTGGGATCCCAGTCTTTATCTTGCGCCTTGTCTATCTGCTTTTGGCTGCTTAAATGTTGGTGAGACTGTTGCCAGCGATGAGCTTGCAGCACCTCTAATGGATAGGTCGCGGCAATCAAAATGTGAGTAAGCAAACTATCGGGATATAGGGCGATAGGCGCAAGCATTTGCGCTAACTGGCCCTCACTGTACTGACTTTCAGTATATTGAGCGCGCTCGGCGTCGTGATCTTGTGCGTTGACTGTGGCGGCAGACATCATCAAAGGCATTGCAATGACAAGTGTGATGACAAATAGCCAGCGCCATTTTTTGAATCTGTTCATATGCTCTCCTTATACGTTAGCATCAGTATAAAAAATCCAAGATGAACAGAAGCTGAAAGCCAAAAAGCGGGTAGATTAGAGCCGTTAGATGAGTGCCGTTAAATTAGCTGTTAAAGCGCAGCTCGAATTGAGCACCACCGAGTTTGGCCGACTGGCCGACAATGAGTTGGCCTTGATAGCTATCGACTAAGTCGCGCACAATTGCCAGACCTATACCATGACCTTGCTGGTAAGAGTCGGCGCGAATGCCACGCTCAAATATTTGTGAATGCAGCGCCTCATCGATCCCTTTACCATCATCTTCGATATCGATAACTAAGCAAGAGTCGACAGACTTTACTGTTAATAACACTTGGCAGGTTGCGGCCTTACAGGCGTTATCCAGCAGGTTACCTAGAATCTCAGTCAAATCGCTGGAATCGCCTTTAAAGACGGCGCTTCTGTCGACATCTTGATTGATAGTGATTGCTGGCTGGCAGTATATTTTGGGCAGGTTGCGCACCAGTTTATCTGAGACTTCAGCCACCTCTACGCCTAAGTGCCAGGCAGAGCCTGCTGCCGATTGCGCTCGTTTGAGCTGGTGGCCGATTATGCGATTGATATGAGATATCTGCTCGAATGATTGTGGACTTAAATCTTTCTGACTTTGAATAACCGCCAGCGGTGTTTTTAGGCTGTGGGCCAAGTCAGCTAAGGCATTACGATAGCGTTTACGTTGATTTTGCTCAGTATTGAGCAGGGTGTTGAGCTGCTTGGCAACGGCACTGAGTTCGGTGGGATAGTTATCATTTAAGTGATCGGCTTTACCGTTTTCAATCGCGGCTAATTCATTTTGTAAACGAGTGAGGGGTTTTAGTGTCCACCATAGCCATAACATTTGAATTGAAAGCAGGGCGGCCATCAAGATCAATAACCAGTGCCAAAGTTGCTGATTAAACTCATTAACCTGTAGCTGGTAGTCACTTTGATCTTTAATGATATAAATCGTGACAGGAAAACGGGTGATCTGCTCATCCCCGTGCTTATCAATTTGCTGGGTTTCGAAACTCGCACTAAAGCCATAGACCAAATGAGGTTCGCCATTAAGCATAATCTCACTGAACTGGCCTTGGCCTTTTTCTGGTTGTGGAAAGGCCGGGTCAGTATGAACCGCAGTGGTGATTGCCGAAGTGAGGTCGATGCCAAGCAATGAGTTAGATCGCCAAGCGACCTCTGTTCCGGCTGTGACTTGTTGCTCGGCGATATTCTGATCGCTTGCCGGCTTTAGGGTTTCAGGCTTAACAAATTTAGCATCGAAGCTAGAGTCTTGTTTATGGTCACTTGTCGATGTGGATGCCGATGTGAGTGTCTGTTGTAGGCCTTCGGGAATAGTGATTAAGGCGTACAGGCCAGACTGGATCACGTTAAACTGATTTTCCAATAACACTTCTGGCATAAACAGTTGCTGATTGTCGACTTCGGTCACCGCCAAGATAGAATAAACGTAGGCTTTCAGCTCTTTGACCGAGGCACTCTTGACCTGCAATTTAAACGCATCGTTTAGGGTTAAGCCCACGATAGGGATCAAGACTAAACTCAGCAGCATGGCGCTGACGATAAGACGTGCCTTTAAAGAGTGCATTACAGTGGGCAAGCGCTTGAGGTTAATCATTGGCTTACTGTTTCGCGTCGTCATCGAGTGACACAAGACGATAACCTTGGCCACGAAGGGTTTCGATAAGACCTATTTGATTATCAGGGTCGAGCTTTTTGCGTAAGCGCCGAATAAACACCTCAATGACGTTAGAGTCCAAGTCAAAATCTTGGTCGTAAATATGCTCTGTTAGCACCGTTTTTGATTTCACTTCGCCAATATGTAGCATCAAGTATTCAAACAGCTTGTACTCAGAACTGCTGAGCGTGATCACCTCGCCTGATTTTATAATCTCAAGGCTACTGGTGTTCAGGCTAAAGGGGCCATTGGTGATAATAGGGCTGGCTTTACCTGCAGAGCGGCGGATAAGGGCTTTTAAACGCGCGACGAGCTCTTCAGGATGAAAGGGTTTAGTGAGGTAATCATCGGCGCCAGCATCTAAGCCTTCAACCTTATCTTGCCAGCTATCGCGGGCGGTCAAAATAAGAATAGGAAAGCCAATCTCAAGTGCTCTTAACTGAGTAATCAGCGCAATACCATCAAGTTTAGGTAAGCCTACATCGATTATCGCTGCATCGTAATTATATTCGCGGCCCTGAAATAGCCCTATCTCGCCGTCATCGGCAGTATCGACGGTGTAATTGGCCTCGATAAGGTGCTGCTTAAGGTTTGATTGCAGCTCTAAATCATCTTCAACTAATAACAATCTCATGGTCTGGCTCCTTGTTGTACGGCTCGATAATAAAACGTTGCAAGCAATAGCCTAAAGTTAGTTGCGAGAAACACGGCCTGTTTTGGCATCGACGTTGACATAAAAAACCACACCGTCATTCGATAGTAGCTTTACGCTATAACCTGGATTGCCATTAACCCGGCTAGACTGCACCTTCAGCACTTTGCCGCGATACTGGCGTTTCGCCAACTGTACAGCCTGCTCTTTGCTGCGAACTTTTAATTTCTGCTGCTGATTACTATTGGCCTTCATAGAGACCGACATCATAGATGTGACGGCATGCACAGTACTCGCCGCAGCAGGCTGTGCGGCTAATAGTGAGAGCGAGAGCAATATGATAGATAAAGCAGTTTTCATTAAAGGTACCAAAGGGTTGAGATACAGCCAGTTTAAAAGATCCTATTCGATTAGTCATTAGCTTGCCTATGTTAAGCCAAAGCCTAGATAGCCATAAGCCTAGAATTATCCTGTCTATGCCAAGTTAGTGCATAGATATACATAAGGTTAGATGAACGCTGGCTGAATGTGGCAGGTTGGCTACAGGTAGATTGGCTATAAAATGGCTTTCTTGAATCAGCTCTATCGGCTGTTCTACTCCTTCTATTTATTTATGAAGAATGCAGAGATGTCTGGATGTTAAAGAATTGCCTGATCAACAACACCTTGTTTAACGACCCGTTCGCCGTCGGAGGCTCTCGCTCATAAAGTCCATAAAAATGGACTTCACCCTTGCTTCCATCAATGCCCCCTATCGAAACTGTTGCTACTTTTCGGGGGAGGATTAGTGTATGTCGTTACTTACTCGATTGCGTATCGATAACCTTGTCTTCTTCTTTCACTAAGCTATCCATATCAACAAAATTGTTCGGTACAAGTAATTTTGCATCAGTTTGAACCACATGGCATTGGCTACAGAAATAACGTGTAGGTGACAACTCCGCTAAAAAGTTGCCATCCCAACTCTTAAAGTGGGTCACACTCACCATTGGTGCTTGTGACATGCGGGTACGTTTACGAGCGTGGCAGGACATGCATTTATTTACATTAAGATTAACCTGATAATGATCAATTTTATGTGGGATCACTGGAGGCTGCATAGGGTAATTTCTCATCTCCTTTATATCCAAGTTAATCACTTTAGGCATATTAGGTGGAGTGGGTTCGACATTAATTGGTGCCTTTCTCAGTGTTGCCATCTGATCAACAGCGATAGTTTTGGCATTACTATCATTTGCTGAAGCATGCAATAGAGGCAAACTAAGCATTATTAACAAAGATAATTGGATCACTGTTTTCATCATGTTGTTCCTTATGCCTTGAGTACTTTCACTGCACATTTTTTGTAATCAGTTTCCTTAGAAATTGGATCTGTAGCATCTAAGGTCACTTTATTGATTAACTGACTTGCATCGAAAAATGGCACGTAAACCATACCCAGTGGCATTTTGTTTCGTCCACGAGTTTCGACTCTAGATTTCATTTCACCGCGCCGGGAGATTATTTTCACCTCATCGCCACGACGTAAACCGCGATTTTTAGCATCTGTTGGGTTCATAAAGCACAGCGCATCGGGAAAGGCTCGATACAACTCCGGCACCCTTTGTGTCATTGAACCGGTATGCCAATGCTCAAGTACGCGACCGGTCGATAGCCACATGTCATATTCATTATCTGGTGACTCTGCTGGAGGCTCATAAGGTTGAGCAAAAATAACCGCTTTGCCATCGGCATGGCCATAAAAATCAAAGCCACTGCCTGGTTTGACATAAGGATCTGTGCCTTCTCTAAAGCGCCATTTGGTTTGCTTACCTTTAACTACTGGCCACTGTAAACCATGGGCTTTATGGTAATCTTCAAAGGGAGCAAGATCATGGGCATGGCCGCGTCCAAATGTTGCATATTCTTCGAACATTCCTCTTTGTACATTAAACCCAAAGTAATGTGATTCATCATTAAGGTAATTTGGATTAAGCGAATCTTCTGGGTATTGATCCACATTACCGTTTTTAAATAACACTTCAAAAATGGTCTTACTCTTAAACTCAGGATGTTTAGCAAGTACCTCTTTAGGCCAAACTTCATCAGTAGTAAATCGCTTTGAAAACTCCATTAGTTGCCACAGATCCGAGCGTGCTTCACCCGGCGCTTTGACCATTTGTCGCCAAAACTGGGTTCGACGTTCGGCGTTACCATACGCCCCTTCCTTTTCAACCCACATAGCAGCAGGTAAGACTAAATCTGCAATTTGGGTCGTTACCGTAGGGTAAACATCAGATACTACAATGAAGTTTTCAGGGTTAAGGTAACCGGGTAGACTTTCTTCATTTAGGTTTGCTGCTGCTTGTAAATTGTTATTGGCCTGGATCCAGTACATATTTAATTCGCCATCTTTGAGCTTTCGATTTTGCTCAACAGCGTTAAACCCCGGCTTAGGTGGAATAACCCCACTTGGAATTTTCCAGATTTCTTCTGCTCTAGCGCGGTCGCTAGCTTTGTTGACGACAAGGTCTGCTGGTAAACGATTACAGAAGGTACCGACTTCACGGCTTGTACCACAAGCTGATGGTTGCCCGGTTAATGAGAATGGGCTATTGCCTGGGGTCGATATTTTACCAACCAGCAAGTGAATGTTGTAAATGAGGTTGTTACACCATACTCCTCGAGTATGCTGATTAAATCCCATGGTCCAGAAAGACATCACTTTGATATTTGGGTCGGCATATTGCTCTGCGAGGGTAATTAATTTTTCTTCAGGTACGCCAGATAACTCACTTACCGATTGCACATTATACTCAGCAACAAATGCTTTAAATTCATCAAAATCGATAGGGGTTGAGTCATTGGCCTTATCGGCATTTTTAGCATTGACCTGTAGTGGATTAGTAGGGCGTAAGCCATAACCAATATCGACTTCACCTTTTCGAAAGTTCACGTGTTTATTTACAAAGTCCCAGTTAACTTTGTTATTTTGAATAATGTAGTTCGCTATAAAGTTCAGAATGGCTAAATCAGTTTGTGGAGTAAAAATAATATCCATATCAGCCAGTTCGAATGAGCGATTTACAAAGGTCGATAGCACGTTAACTTTTACATGGTCATGACCAAGTCGTCTATCTGTTAAGCGGGACCATAGAATAGGGTGCATTTCGGCCATGTTTGAACCCCATAACACAAATGCATCTGCGGCTTCGATATCATCATAACAACCCATAGGTTCATCGATACCAAAGGTACGCATAAAGCCACCTACAGCAGAGGCCATACAATGACGAGCGTTAGATTCTAAGTTATTTGAACAAAGCCCTGCCTTCATCAATTTAACTGCGGCATATCCCTCCCACACAGTCCATTGACCAGAACCAAACATACCAACGGCAGTAGGCCCTTTCTCTTTCAGTGTTTTTTTCCACTTTGCAGCCATAATGTCAAAAGCGGCATCCCAGGTTATAGGGGTAAACTCACCGTTTTTGTTATGTTTGCCATCTTTCATTTTTAGCATGGGTGTTTGTAGTCGATCATCGGCATACATTATTTTTGAAAGAAAATAGCCTTTGATACAGTTGAGGCCTCTGTTAACTTCGCTTTTTTCGTCTCCATGGGTGGCTACAACTTTACCGTCCTTTGTACCTACAATGACGGAACAACCTGTACCACAAAATCGACAAGGAGCTTTGTTCCATTCAATCTTGGTTTTTTCTGTACTCGTGATTAAATTACTAGCGCTACTGGGTAAGGCGAGCCCAGCCACGCTGGCAGCTGACAAGGCGGCATTCGCTTTGATAAATTGGCGTCGATTCATCTTCATTATTCACCCTCTTCCAGTATTTCGCTTTGTTGATAAACCATAGCAGCAGATAACACCCCTGGGAGACCATTTATCATTTCTATGCTCTTCATTAGGGTGCGTTGACTGTCTCCTTCAAGTACAACAACAAGCTTCATTTCATTGCTTACCGCTATTTCAGCGGCATCCATTAGTGCAATTGTCTGTTTAACTTGCGACATTTGAGCGGGCCTTACTTGCACAACCATGCTTGTTACATGAAATTCCTGTTCCATAGCGTTCACTCTTAAAAAGTTGGACCTGGTGGACTCGTTAGAATTTGGCTAAACCACACAATAAAGCCATAGATTGAAATTAATATTGATGTCGCTAGTGGACCGATTACCACTGCCAGCAAGAAAACCACTGTTAACTCTTGCCCTTTGTCATGGCTATCATTTGTATTCATGTGTCCTCCAGTTAAGGTGAGTAACCTAATCCATAGAATTTGTTGTACTAAATGCTTTTTTCGCAGCGCTAAAAACCATCAACACCTTTCATGTCTGGTAAGTTGTGGGCAATACCTTTGTGGCAATTAATACAGGTTTTCTCACCTGTTAGCAGGTAGGTAGAATGCATATTGGCAGCGCGCGGAGACTGCAAAGTGATATCCATAGAATTGAGGTTATGACAATTGCGACATTCCTGAGAGTTGTTAGCTTGCAACCTTACCCATTCATGTTCAGCCATTTCACGTCGCTTAGCTTCAAATTTTTCTTGGGTATTAATAGCACCCGTGAGGTAGCCCCATATTTCTCTCGAGGCTTGCATTTTTCTGGCAATCTTATCTGTCCAGTTATGGGGAACATGACAATCATGGCACTCTGCGGTAACGCCACTGGCGTTAGTAAAGTGAGCTGTTAGCGCCATCTCTTCGTATACGTTTTGGTGGCAGCTGCTACAAAATTCTTCTGTACTTGTCATATCCAAACCTTTGTTGAAAGCTGTCCAGAAAATCACACCAGCAACAAAGCCACCTAACACAAGAAAAGCAACACTATAATGTACGCTCGGTCTTTTCATTAGATGCCAAATTTTAACTAAATACTGTTTTAACTTAGCCATTAGGTTTCCTTTTGTATTGCCATTTTTTTTGCGTATTACCTGATACTAATTGTTTAATGTTAGTGCAAATATCAGTTTTTATTCGCTGAATATGAGATTAGGTATATTAGGTAAAGGAAAATAAGCTTTTGGGTATGGAAGAAAATACGCTAGCCAGTATCTGATAGTTCACCTCAATCTTAGGAGCATCAAACTACTGACATACATTGCAACCACAGGGGCTTGGGATTAATGGCGGTGCTTGTGGTAGCGTGGCGCTACACAAGCCAACGTATGCTTTTAATGATAATATCTTGGTTTCTGCTTTGAGATATTGGCTTAAGCTCTTCATCTTTACCTCCGTTACCTCCGTGAAAGCGAAGCGCTTCGTGGTGAGATTAGTGCTATAAGATGTTGCCTTACTTTCCCTGTATTTACTGCTCAAACTAAACAATTTTATTTTCTAGGTTAGAAGTCGAATCATTACGATTTTTAACGTTCAGCTTGTGTTCACACTCTGTGGACTCTAATGGCCTCATTAAGAAAGAACTTCGAGGTGAAGATGAACACAAAACAAACTCATACAACTCATACAACAGATACAACTCATATAAGTGAGCAAAAATGCACGTTGGCGCGAGTAGCTCAACTTGCACTGTTAATGCTCCCTATGATGTTCATGCTACCTGCTAGTGCCAGTTCGGATATGAGCCTGCTTTCGCAGCCGAAAAGTGTCTCGGTTGCTAAAACTGTTTCGGCAGAGGCTGAAGTAATAAACAACTCTAACAGCTTATCTGAGCAGCAAATCAGTCAGCTAGATGCCCAAAGAGCTAAGCAAGTGCTAGCAGAACAGGCGTTGCAAGCAAAAGGGGGAGCTAGCCCTGAAAAGCAGATGCGAGAGTTGAGCAGAGAACTAATCATCCAGTCCCATATCGATAAGGCGGCTCAGGCGCAGCAGAGCCTAGTAAAGAGCGGTTCGGTTAAGCAATTTGCAAATGGCATCTACCGAGATTTTTATATCTACGATGCCTATAGCCGTTTGTTTATTGATAACGATTATGACGGTTTTTATCAGACCTTTAGTGTGACGTTTGATGCCGATGTGCAGGGGAGCTATGTCAATGAACGGGCGGATGTGTTTGCTGAGTTATATCTAAGTCGCAATGGTGGGCCGTGGGAGCATTACTACACCACAGACATTTTTAGTATTTATGGTGATGCCACCGATGATGATTTTGAGGTGCTAACCAGGCTGGATTTTGGTTACCGAACTGATTATTACGATGTGTTAATTGATCTCTATGAAGTCGGTTACGGTGACATAGTGGCGACCGTGAGCTCGAACGATTTTGATAGCTTATATGCTTTGCCATTAGAGAGTAGCGATAGGGATGATGTGTATATCGAAGAGGATTACTATGGCGGAAGTGTATCAGTGGGTTTGTTATTAGCACTATTTAGTTTACTTGCGATAAGACGATACTCGCGCAGTTGTCAGTTTTAGTCAGTGGCAACAGGCTTAGATGATTTAAAGGGAATGAACAAAAATGCAGCCAAGGCTGCATTTTTTATTCGTGCTATATCATTAAACTAGGGTTAGAACTGATAGTTCACACTCACGTTGAAGTAGCGACCTGGTTGAGTAAAGTCTTCTTTTTCAAGGCCCATACTTGCGCCGAGTAAGAATACCGATTGGCCTGCAACATCGGCGTAATCGATATACTCTTTATCAAATAGGTTATAAACGCCAGCACGTAGTTTCCAGCTGTCGTTAATTCTTAAACCAAAGGTGAGATCCATAACCGCATAACCAGGCGTACCGTACACCTCATTAAACTTCTCTTTAGGAATGCACATGCCCATGGCACAAATATCTTCCTCGGCTAGCTCGATATCATTGGTACGGCTCATATCATCCGCCCAGCGCACTACCGCACCAAAATCTGCTTCCATATCAGCAATATCAGTATACCAATTAGCACCTACGTTACCTTTTAGCGGACTGACACTATTAAGGTAATCACCGTTTTCATCTTCACCATAGGTGTATGAGATGTTACCCCATAGCTCAATGCTATCAGTTAGCCAATGGTTAACTTGAGCTTCAGCGCCGTACAAGGTTACTTGATCGCGGTTGTAGTACTGGTACTTAAACTCCATTGGCTCCATCACTGGCGGGAAGCCAGGAATAAACACAGGAGGTTTAAAGCTGACATACTGCCAGTCAATAAAGTCTTTGGCCAGCGTGTAGAATGTTGTCAGTTCATATTGGGTGTCGCTGTGATTACCGCGAACACCGATTTCCCAGGTATGAGACTGCTCAGACTCTAAGTCATAGTTAGCCTGAATAATCACATCTGTCATCGAGCCTGCATCGACTTCTAACTCACCCCATTTTTGATCTGGCGTTGGCATCTTGTAGCCATAGGCATACTGACCATAGACGCTGACTGAGTCTGATAATTGATAGACTAAACCCACTTTAGGCGACCAGAAACTGTCACTCATGCTCTGGAAGTCTGCGGCATCTTTACCTGCGTCAACGGCTTGTTGTTGATCTGGGGTATTGCGGAAATAGTCATAACGCAAACCCGCAATTAAATTCAAATCGCCATCAAGTAGAGTGACATCATCCTGCATAAAAATACCTAGGCGCTGGCTGTCGGTAGTGGCAAAGGTAAATGGCGTATTTGTTTCGCCTGTTTGCGGGTCGTTGACCTCGCGATGACGAGACATGGTCGAAAACTCGTAGTCCAAACCATAGGTGATCTGATGACCATAGTTGTCGCCGCCAACATACTTACTAAAGGTGCTGTTAAGACCTATACGCTGATCTTCAAAGCTGTAGTCGCGAACTTCACTCAAACCGTAAACAGTTTCAGCTTTATTCCATTCAAAGTAGTCTCTGTGCTCTAATTGCTCGGTTTGGCCAAAATAGGCGGTTACCGTCAGCGTATCATGCATTTGGGTTGGCTTGTCAGACACCAGCTGCACGGCACCATTAATGACTTGAGTGTCTCGGTCGGTATCGATATTTTCTTCAAGCGCATTGTCTTTATCAAAATCGTATTCCCAGCGCTTAAGGGTCTGCTCTAGATAATCTAAGGTCAACTGCACAGAGGTGTAGTCATTGAAGTGGTACTTACTCTTAAACAGCACACTGTCTTGCACTAGATCACTGTCTGGTTGAGTGTCATAGAAGTTTGGCAGTTCTTCGCCTTTGCGGTGCTGATAAGTCAGCAGGTTTTCAAAGCCGCCATAAGCTGCTGCACTGGTAAAACCTGCACTGTATTCGTTGTTGATCCCCGCATAGCCAGTATTAAGCGACACATAATAGTCATCACCCATTAGGTAATCGCTAGCATCTTTGGTGCGCATAACCACTACGCCGCCTAGTGCGTCAGAACCATACATGGTCGAGGCGGCGGCCTTAACCACTTCCACTTGTTTTAGGCTTTGTACTTCAGTAAGGCCGCGGCCAGTACCTTCAGCGCCAGGGCCTAATGGTGAGGCGTACTGGTTGTTAACGCGCACACCGTCTTTAACCATCATCACGCGGTTGCCGCCGATACCACGAATGGTCACTGTGGTCGGTTTACCTGCACCGCCTTTAACGCCAATAGCCGATTCATTTCTAAATAGGCTGCCAAAGTCATTACTCATGCTTTTTTCAATGGTATCTTCATCAATGACCAAAATAGAGCCAGCAACCTGCTCGATATCTTGCTCCATACGAGAGCCAGAAATAACGATCACTTCATGCTTTTGTGCACTCGTTTCTGGGCTTGACTTTGATTCCACTACAGCTTCTTGAGCCTGGGCATTGAGTACCGTACTGACAGCTATCGCCAGTACACTAACTTTGAGCTTATTCATGACGCACCTTAACTGATTACAACAAAATGAGAATGATTCTCTTTAGCGGGCGACATTTTATACTCTAATTTAGGTAGGGTCTTGTTTAGAGTGAGCTAATTTCCCTGCTTTATCTGATAAAAAAACAAATTTTTAAAGTTGATCACATTTATCTATTTATGATAAAAATCAACTGGCTAGTTATTGCTCGCAAGCGTCACTATTATTAACAGGTGTATTGATTTGTTACGGCTTGGGCGGGCTTGACACCTTAAGGGGTCAACATTCCTTAACCGGATGATTTAGTGTTTGCGGATTTATCCCCCCAGCTGCAGTGCGAGCTTAGAGTATTTAGGTCTTGAAGCGTGATCCTGTTGATGTTTTGTAGTTTATATCTGCTTAAAATCAAGTGTTTAAGTGTGATTTGTTTGCTTGCGATACTGTTGGTGATAGCTTGATAACGGCTTGTTATGCCGGCCATTTAAACGGCGCTAAAGTTAAAGCTTATCTTCTATTTGCGCTAATAGTGTAAATGTTGGCTCGCGAAGCTGACTCAAATCTCTTTGGGTCACTATGGCTACGGATTGCTTTATCGCTTTATAGGCGAGGCTATAATTGTGCTGCAACATCTGCAGCTTAGCTAAGTTGTTAAGTGCTGCAACTTGGCCTGCTGGGTAACCTACTTTTTGCTGGTAATCGAATGAAAGCTGATATTGTGCATTGGCATTTTTATAGCGATTTAGTCGCTGATAAATATGTCCAGACCAGTTAGAAATATAGCCTAAATATAGCCAATCCTGGGTATTGGCGGCTAATATTCTTGCTTGTGAAAGCTCACTAATTGCCAGTTCAAGCTCACCATTTTTAAGCTTGTTTTGTGCTAATGCGAACTTTAATCGCGCCAGCTGGCGTTGATTGTTGGTGTCATTGGCAGCGCTGATCCCACGATCAAGCCACTGCTTGCTTATAGCTAACTTTTCTTGTGCCCCCTTATCATCTAGCTCTTCACTTTGAGCCATGATTAGTTCGGCCAGTCGCCTTATGGCAATAAGATTATTAGGAGATTGTGCTAACAGCTCATTAAGGCTCGATTGTGCATCGTCAAGTTGTGCGTATTGGATCTGTTCTAGCGCATTGATGAGTTGGGGGTTGCTAAACCAAGCTTGCTGGCGCTGTGCATTCTGGCTAAAAGGCTGTCCTGCAAAGTCTTGTATACGTTCAGCGAGTTCTTTTTGGACAGCAGAGATTGAAGCGCCTTTGATTGAGCCTGTAATCACTTTTTTAGCGCTCAAAAAACGGTATTGAAGTCGATACTGCTTTGCTTCCAATGACAGCGAGCTTTCGACAATCAAGCTGCTACCTGAAAGAGTAAAAAGCCGATTAAGATCGATAGGTTCTGGGTCTTGAATATAGCTTTCCGCTTGTGACAGCATCGATATTACATCTTCAACCTGGAGCACCGGATACTGAGCTGAGGTGCCAAGGGCTAATATCACTTGCTCCATTTGTGCATAGGCTTGCCAGTCATTGTTATCACTCTCTAACTCAGGGCTATTTAACTCAAGGCTATCTAATTCAAGAGCATTTAACTCAAGGCTATCTAGTTCAGGGCTATTTAACTCAAGGCTATCTAATTCAAGAGCATTTAACTCAACACTAACGGGTAATATCAAAATTGAGCCCGGTGCTAATTGAGGCGATTGCCGATCCTTAATGGCAAAAAAAACACTGATAGCCAGTAAGCCGGTTAATACGATGGCGGCGATAAGCAGGCGTGGTCTTGAAGTGTTCTTCTGCATAAATGCAAGCATGATGCTCCTAGGGGAACCGGTTAAACATTATATAGTTCACTAGGTTAACAAATAGTTGCCGTGGTTAACAAATGGTTGTTGGGCACAGTGTTTATAGCATGAGTTTAATAGCATGAGGTTTATAGCTCGGGCGGGACAGTATGGTTTGTTAGTACGAGTAGTACAGTATGGTTTTTTGGCATAGGGCGCAGGCTGATAGCTAGGAGGCTTGATAGCGTTTTACTATGGCTGAGTATTATTACGTATAAGTATTACTATGCCTGAGTACTCTTGTTTAAAATGAAATTGTTTATGAGTACTATTTTTAATAAGTATTAGCTGATATTAAAAAAGGGCTTAGCTGCTGCTAAACCCTTTTTGCTTGTATGCTTACTGCTAAACCGATAACTTCAGTTGTATTGAGCTAATAATACTGACAGGAGTGCTGGCAGAAGTACTGGCAGAAGTACTGGCAGAAGTAGTCTATAAATTCCAAGGGTTTGGCGGTAGTTTATTACTCTTGTTTTGGTCTGCTTTATCGTTATGGCTTGGCTTAGTGTCTGAATGCCTCGCATCTTTCGATCTAGCGCCTTTAGAGCTAACATCTTTAGAATTAGCCTCTTTACGCGGCGCTTTATCACCAACAGCAAGTTGTTTGCTCTTAGGTTTAAAATTTAAAATTGAAATCGGAACTTCTTTTCTTGGCGCAAAGCCTTCAATTTCTCTACGCTCAATCAAATGGCCTAAACGGCTTTCAATCATACATAAATTCTTAAAGTCATCTTTTGAGACTAACGCAACGGCTTGACCACTGGCGCCAGCTCGTCCGGTACGACCAATACGGTGAATATAATCATCAGCAGGGTAAGGCAGGTCGTAGTTAATCACCAGTGGCAGCTCATCGATATCTAATCCACGTGCCGCAATTCCTGTTGCGATTAATAAACCAATTTTGCCGGATTTAAAGTCTGCAAGGATTTGCTCACGGATCTCCTGGCTACGGCCGCCATGAATACATTCTGCAACAATGCCACGTTTTTCAAGTTGGCTAACAAGCTTAGCGGCACCCTGTTTTGTTTCGATAAAAATAAGCGCCTGTTGCCAGTTATTCTCTTGAATTAAATGGCTCAGTAGCGCAGATTTTTTGTCTTTATCAACGGTAACTAACCACTGTTCAATTTTAGGCTTGTTGTCAGTGTTATGAGTGACAGAAATTTCGATAGGTCTATTAATCGTAGCCCTTGCCAGCTCTTTGACTTGTCTAGATAGGGTTGCTGAAAATAGCAGCGTTTGTCTATCTACAGGCAGCTTTTCGATGATCTTATTGATGTCTTCAATAAAGCCCATATCAAGCATTCTGTCAGCTTCATCAAGCACGAGGATTTCTAGCTCGTCGAAATGAATCGCGCGCTGGGTGTACATATCGAGTAGGCGACCCGGCGTGGCAACCAAGATATCGACACCATCAATTAAGCCCTGACGTTGCGGCTTTGAATCAACGCCACCGTACATGGCCATTGAGGTTAGATTTAGGTGCTTACCATATTGGCTAATGTTGTCTTCAACCTGCACCGCAAGCTCACGGGTTGGGGTTAAAATCAGCGCACGAATACGCTTTTTACGTTGAGTCTCGGCTTGGCTTAGCATCTCTAAGATTGGCAGTACAAAGCTGGCCGTTTTACCGGTACCGGTTTGCGCTGCCGCAATCAGGTTACGCTGACTTAAAATAACGGGAATAGTCTTAGCTTGAATCGGAGTCGGGCTAGTGTAGCCTTGCTCAGTAACGGCTTTAACGATGGGAGTGCTTAATCCAAGCTTAGAAAACGGCATGCGAGTCTCAATTAGGTGTCTGATAGATATCAATATGGTTAGCGGTTATGGCGATGAATTTCGCCGATAACGGTGTTGCTGCAAACCATTATAACAGTATGTTTGAAGTTGGGCGCGAATTGATTAATTCTGATATTTAACTTTTTGCTTGATGAACTGCCACTTTGCTTATTTCATCGTGACCTTGCCGCCAATCATTTTAAATGCAGGCGCACCGCGGATAAGTGTATCTCGAGCGAATAGCTGCTCGCAATTAGGGCATTGGCAAGGCGTTTGAGTGAAGTCCTCGACGATGCGTTCTTTGAAACATTTTACCAGCGTCCCTTTTCCGCCTTTTCGATACTTAAACAGTTGAGCTTTACATTTTGCGCAAAAGATTTCGACTGTTTGTGTTGGACCTTTTTTATTGGGTTTAGCCATATTAATTTCTACTAATAGCATTTAAAGGGGCGAGGCTATTTTGCCATAAATTACCTTCATCGGGGTAAATGAGTAAGACGTGCTGCTTTGGTTATCGGTGTGGATAAAACTCAAATGCTTGTTTAACATTTTTGTAACGGCGTTTATGATAGGAAAAAGCTTACTTTAATCGCGCAGGGAATATAGCGCAGGGAATAGCTAAATGCATAAAATAATAAAAATAGCACTTATTGGCACCTCGTCAGCTGCCGTAGCCGCCTTGGGGGGTGTGTACCTCTCGTTATCTTTGAGCTTACCCGCACTCGATAAAAGTGTGACCAGTGATAGCGTTAAGCAAACTGTGACTCTTGGGCGCGATAGGCTTGGCACCGCAGTTGTTCATGCCAGTGACCGACAAGATGCAGCCTATGGCTTAGGCTACGCTCATGGGCAAGATAGGTTCTTTCAAATGGATCTGCTGCGAAGAAACTCTGCCGGTGAGCTAGCGGAGATCTTCGGCGAAAAAGCATTAGATTTAGATAAGCGTCGTCGTTTTCATCAACTGCGTAAACGCGCCGAGCTGATTATTAGCAACTTGGATGCTGAGCACTTAAACGTACTGACCACATATGCTCAGGGGGTGAACGATGCACTTGCTGCGCAATCTCTTGAATCATTCGAATACATAGTGACGGGCGCAACGCCGAGATCTTGGGTGCCAGCCGACAGCTTGCTGGTTATTTACAGCATGTATCTGGATTTACAAGGCAACACGATTAAGCGTGATTTAGCCTTAACTCAAATTCAGGTACTTTTTGGTCGTGATATGGTGGATTTTCTCATTCAGCCTAGCCAATATCAAGCGGCGCTAGATGGCAGTCAATTTGCACTAGCTGACATACCCGTCCCTACGCTAGCTAAAAAGCTACTCACTCAAGCCAAGCATATAGAAATTGCCGAGCCATTGGATATTGGCAGTAATAACTGGGCGGTGACAGGTGAGTTGACCGCGAACGGCAACGCTATGCTCTCTGATGACATGCACCTGTCTTTTGCTGTGCCCATCATCTGGTATCGCGCCCAACTGAACTATCAAAAAGCCGGCGAAAATGTGCAAGTGACCGGCGTATCATTGCCGGGGGCTCCCGCTATTGTCGTTGGCAGTAATGGTAAGGTGGCATGGGGCTTTACTAACGCCTATATCGACACTGCCGATTGGGTGGCGATTGATGAGCAAACGCCTATCTATCTGGAAAATGAAATAATTGCTTTACCCGATTCAGAGGTGAGTTACACCGTTCAAATCTCGCCTTATGGTCCAGTTCAAGAGATGGGTGACCAAAGGTACGCATTATCATGGGTGGGTCATAGCGACTATGCGGTAGACATGGATCTAATTGAGTTAGACGGTATTAACAGCGTTGAACAAGGTATTGAGGTGGCCAATAACATGGGGATCCCAGTACAAAATATGTTGTTGGTGGATAACGCGGGGAGCGCGGCCTGGAAACCAACCGGGGCGTTCCCATCAAGGACTAACCCAAGTAATGTCGCAATCGCGACTTCAGCTTTTCAGAACCTGAATTGGTTACAACAGAGTGTTGCATTGCCACAGCTGATCAACCCTGAAAATAACCGATTATGGACAGGTAACTCTCGAGTCGTATCTGTTCAAGAACATCAACGTCTTGGTGACGGTGGTTATGCTCTTGGGGCTCGCAGCACGCAAATACGAGACCGATTATTTGAGACTGAAGATTTTTCTGTGAAGGACTTTTATCAGCTACAGCTCGATAATCAAGCGCGATTTTTGCAAGACTGGCATCAGTTGTTACTCAATGAACTCACTTTGCAACCTGAGCGTTTTGCTGAAGATATTGCTTATTTGAAATCATGGCAGGCTTGTGCCTGCGCTGACTCTGTGGGTTATAGCTTAGTGCGTAATTTTCGTAGCCAATTAATTGATAGCACTTTTGCGCCATTGGAAACAGAACTGGCTAAATATGACCTGAGTTTATCGCCGATTAAACGTTATTTAGAGCCAGGTATGTGGCAGCTAATTCATTCCCAAGCGCAAAGCTGGTTACCTCAGGGACAAGATGATTGGTCATCATACATAACGGATATGTATTTGCAGAGTAAGGCGAAGCTTCTGGCTAAACATAGTGACAGTGACAGTAATAGCGGCGATATGGCTGACTTAGCCTGGGGAAAGGTAAACCAGCTGAAGATCCAGCATCCGTTTTCTAAACAGATCCCAAGTCTAAGCGCATTGCTCGATATGCCGGTAGTTGCAGGCTTTGGCGACAGCTTTATGCCAGCAGTGCAAGGGGCGTCATTTGGTGCGTCGCAGCGCTTTATCGTACAGGCGGGTGATGAGGGAAATGGGATTATGACAATTCCAGGTGGGCAATCTGGGCATCCGTTATCCGATTTCTATCGTGCAGGTTTTGACGAATATGTGAGCCAACAAAGTACCCCTTTGTTACCCGGTGAGATTATTCATCAATTGCAAATAACGCCCTTAGCAAAGCAGGTTAACGAGTAGCGACTTGCCATATGGTAAGCATGACTTCCGATAAAGCTCTTTGTTGAGGAGTCTTATCGGGAGTTTTTTACTGAGTGTTGTCGATTGCTGGCCGTTATGAAGGGCTGAAAGTGATTACGGCCTAGCAGTACTGCTTGAGCTCCCGTCAGAATGATAAAAAGCGTCTTTTACGGTAACCACGCCAGTATTGAAGTAATACTCCATTACTTGTGTTGTTTCGCCGCGTTGAATAAAGAATAGATCACGATAGATGCACCTGTCTGCGCCATAGGTGTATGCAATATCGACATCTGCAGTCATTAAATCAGCATCAGTTACATGGGCAATAGTGAAGTCTGTTGAGGTAATGCCATGCCAAACCTCTTTACAGGCTGTAAATACTTCGGTATCGGTTCCAGAGGTAGAGTAAGGGAAACCTGTTGGAGTTGATGACACATTACCCTCGCCAAAACTCGGCAGTTTATCGACGGCCCCCGTATCGCCAGCAGTTACCCAGCCGCTGTGATAAAGTGCAACAGCACTTTTAAAAGCGCCAAACTGGCCTGCCATTGCAGCCGTTCTGGCATCGTCTTGCAAATTGATAAACTTAGGGAGCGCTATAACGGCTAACACACCTAGGATGATAATCACTACGACCAACTCTATCAGTGTAAATCCTTTTGCATTAGGCTTCATTTGATACTCTTCATATATGGGAGTTTAAATTTAGACACAAGTTTACATTCTTAATGGTGTATTTTATTTGATCCATTGCTAATAATTCACCATCGTTAATTGTTGAATATAACAACTTTGAAGTGGCCAGTTCGATTTGAACGCTCGTGGATAACGGATAACGGATAACGGATAACGGATAACGGATAGTGATTGCGTCTGTGACAGGGGAGTGTGGGTTGAGTAGCTGACTTATATAACCTTATAACCTTATAACCTTATAACCTTATAACCTTATAACCTTATAACCTTATTCGTCGCTTGCGTGATTGGTCTCTAATGCTTCAATCACATCGACTGATATTGTGATCTGTTTATATTGATTACGACCTGCTTTTTTGGCTTGATATAAGGCTTTATCTGCAAGTAACGCGGCTTGGTGAGCAATAATGTGCACGTCGTTTTTAAACTCAAAACCTTCAACTGCAATGACCTTGCAAACCCCAAGACTGATGGTGACAAATGGGGCTGTTTGGCTACAAGGATGAGGCAATGCCATCTCTTTAAACGCGTTGAGTATCGCCTCTAGTTTACCTTGTAATGCTTGATCGGGAATATCCCTAAACAGCATAATAAATTCTTCTCCACCAAATCGAGCACAGATATCTTCAGCACGGTAAAATTGCTGTGTAAGGGTTTGCGCGACTTTACTCAAGGCATCATCTCCAGCTAAATGACCAAGGGTGTCGTTATACTCCTTAAAGTGGTCAACATCGGCAATGATCAGCGTAAAACCTATCTGTTGTCTTGCAAGCAGCTGGCAATAGGTGTCAAGCCGTTGCTCAAACGCGCGGCGATTGGGGATCTTGGTTAAATTATCGATGTAGACTTGCTCATTGAGCAGTTGAGTTTGTTCTTGAATCGTGCCCATAAGGGCGTTGAAATGGGTCGCGACATTGACTAGCTCTGTGATGGGGTAGCGGTACCGCAACCTTTTTATCTCTCTGCTTCTTTCCATCTCTTCGATATCATTTGCCAGTTTTTGTACCGGGCGCACTAAGAAATAGGAATATAACAAATAGGCCAAAAGCAGTAGGGTGGTCATTTCTGCAAGTAAGACAAATACGCCAACGGTTAAAACGGGAGGCGGCATGGTATTGGTGTGCTTAAGGATGAGTTTGAACAGCGGTTTACCATCGATATTGCGAACAATGCGCTCTGATGTTGGCGAGAGGTTATTGAGTACTCTGTGTGAGCCTAAATTAAACATAGATGTAGCATTGTCTTGTGCACTCAATAAGCTCATCTCTACACCTGCTGAGGTATATTGAGATAGCTCGCTAATAAACTCTTTATTTATGAGTCTGATAAACACTAAATAGCCTAAAGCTGGGCCGCTGCGGTTGGATTGTAAAATCGAGGTTGAGCTAAACAGTGCAGGCCCATACTTTGTCGAGATAACCCCGGTTTTTGATGGTACATCCTCAGGGCTGCTTATGGGCTCATCGATTGACGGCAGCGCCTGTTTTTGCTGTGGAGACAGCGCTTTGTTTTGTGGGTATAGGGTGAAATTGGTAAACCCAAACTCAAGAGACTGATCACTGCTGTGATTGAACCCTTTAGAGAAAACCAACCTATTAGCGTTGTTAAAAATAAAGACGCCATCCACTTCTAAACTTTTAAAGGTGTCATCAGGGTATTCATGCTGCTCATAAAACTGCTTGGCAGTAGCACTTTTTGATTTCATGTAGCTGTAAGTTCTGTCCCAAACAGCGTAATCATAATTAAGGGTATGCAGTGGTTTAATCATCTGCTTAAAGGCAAAGTCTAGCGCGATGAGCTCTTGTTCTGAGACTTTTAATAGTGACTTTTCAACAAGAGGGATCTGTACCCAAACTCTAAACGCAAACACCGCACTGGCGAATAATACAAATATCGCAACCGAAATCCGTAGCTGTAGTTGATTAAAGGTTTGGGGTTTTAATTTAACGATAGTTAGAAACCTTTTAAAACAGAGCATTACTTAAGTAAAGCTTATTAAATGGTGTGGAGCCAACTTTTTAAAACAGGTCTGCTTACTTTGCCGTTATGGATGCAAGCGAGTAAGAGCTGTGGCATTTATCTGTCGATTTTAAAGGTGATTCTATATGTAGAATTGAAATATAGAATTGAAATATAGAATTGAAATGTAGAGTTTGACTATAGATTGAAGCTGTATAGCTGACGGGTAATTGATGAGGTAAAGAAGCGCAAAGCGTGCATATAAAGCAAAAGCCACCAACAGAAGTTAGTGGCTTTTTAAGGTCGTTTTATCTAAAGGCTGGGCTTATGCCATTCTTTGAGTCGGCTTCCAGCGCAGTAACTGAGCTGGAAGCTTAACGCCTTGGGCCGTTAGTGAGTTGACGCGGTTAAGATAAGCTGCGCCATACATAAGATGCTTAGCCAAATCGACTGCGTTACGCTCTTGGTAGTTATCTAAGTAGCTACCTTTAGCCCACTGGTTGAAAGCACCTAGTGCTGGACCTGCCCAAATCTGATAATCCATCTCGCGGCCAACTTCGCCTGAATTTGACCAGCGGCTTGAAAGCCCCAAGTACCAGCGGAAAATCAATGCCATTTTACGTTTTGGATTACCTTCTGCACGCTCAATCTGTTTTGGGTCGCGTTCATTAAAGTGGGCAACGGTACCCGCCCAGATCTCATCTAAGCTTGAGCGGAACACCTGTTTCTCGAGTTTTTCACGCTCATCAGCAGGGATAGCTTCAATAGCGTCATAACGAGTGTAGATCTCGTAAAGCTTATTCGCGCGCATCGGGAATAAGGTACCACGCTTCACCACTTGCAGTTTTACGCCCATTTCGAACATATCAGCAGCAGGAGCCATGGTGACGTCGGCCATCTCGGTGGTGGCAAGTAGTTTACGGGTATGCTCACTGGCGCCCGCTTCAACACAAGCCTGGTTAATTGAGCCTGTCACAATATACGCGGCGCCCATATTAAATGTCGCTAGCGCCGCATCGGGAGTGCCAACACCACCGCCGCAACCGACACGAATCGGTGTGTCGTACTGGTACTTGGTTTGGATCTCTTCTTTTAGGGCCAAAATCGTAGGTAGAAGCGTTACTAATGGGCGGTTATCAGTGTGTCCGCCCGAGTCTGCTTCTGCAGTTACGTCATCCGCCATCGGCACAAGTTGTGCCAGTTCCATCTGCTCGGCTGTGATAGAGCCGTCATCAACCAGTTTTTGCAGCATTTTGGCTGGGGCAGGCATCATGAACTTTTCAGCCACTTCGGTGCGGCTCACCTTGGCTATCACCTTGTTGGCGACAACAATTTTACCCTGTGCATCACGGCTTAAACCCGCGGCGCGGTAATAAACAATTTGCGGTGTTAAGCCTAAGAAAGCCGACGCCTCAACGGTACGTACTTTATGCTTTAAAAATAATTCCACGCTGCCACGCTCTAACGCTGGCTCACTTGGGCTATGGATAAGATTAAACATGTATGGGCCATTTGGCAGCGCCGCCTGAATGCGATTAATCGCGGCTTCTACACGGCTTGGGATAAGACCCGCGGCGCCAAATGAGCACAAAATACCGGCCTGACCCAGTGCAATAACGAGCTCTTCTGATGAAATACCGTTCGCCATTGCGCCAGCGTAATAGGCATATTTCACACCATGAACACGGCGGAAATTACTGTCGCCAAGGCTTTCCGTACCCAAAGCTGGGGTAAAAGCACTCACTGGTAAATCTGTGCTGTTAGCGGCTTGTTCAGTGACGATATTTGCTGATTGCGCGATACCAAAGCCATGTTCGCTGTGGTTTACCACATAGCAGCCACGGCGAAAATCTTTAAGTTGTTGCTCCATCACTTGCACGTCAAAGCTAATATTTGACTCTGTCACAGCCCATGGCCATGGAGAAAGCATTTCACTTGTTGTAGTAGGATTCATTATTTGTAAGACCCTTAATCATTTATATCGAGCTTGCGGCTCTTAGCTATTCTTTTAACTAAATTTTCAATCTAATTCATTTACTTTTTAATGGTTTAGAACGCAGCTAGTTGCTATTAAATCATTCATTATATAAATCGAGTTAGGACGCAGATACTTTTGCTCAATTTCCAGAAAAAAGTGCGCAGCCTATGAATATAGGTGAGCACTTTTGACACAGAAATTGAGTAAAATAGCCAGTCACTCACTCCGGTTTATAGAGATTCTTCGATGCAGATGGCTATATCAAACACTTCGTAAATACGCAATCCATCTTTACTTAAGCTGGCATTACCGGTGATCACCTTCTTACCATTTTCATCTTTAACCGAGGTGATACTCACATCCATCGACATCTGTTTGTTGAGCGGATTGATCTGACCGCGATACTTCCACTTGATGTTCGATAAAATCTGGCCAAACTTAGGGTTTTTAAAGCCAGCGCCTAAGTCTTTACTAATAGCATATGTCTGCATGGTTTCGATAATCGCTTCGACACCTAACGAGCCAGGCATGACTGGATCTTGGTGGAAGTGGAATTGGAAGAACCAATCACTTGGATCGATAGTGCGCTCAGCGTAGAGATAACCTAAGCCTTCGGTGCCACCATTATCGACAATTTCAACGCTGTCGATAAAGTTAAGCTGTCCGCCTGCAAGGCGATAATGAGGCTTGCCTACAGGTGGGTTAAAGTGACGACAGCCTTTGTCGAGCAGGTTGATCTTATCACTTGCTGCAACGCCGTTAGCCACATGCCAAGGTTGAGTGACTTTACCGTTATCTAGACCTAACTGATCTTTAAGGGCGTCACCTTTAAAATATCCAAATACCGCAGTACCGCGATAGAAAGGCTCATTATCAACGCTGAGCTCAAAGCTAAAGCTCTGAATGATGTTTGTGCCCGCCATCACCGTTGATAACAAACGTGAGTCGTTACGAATGGTTTTGCCGCGCAAATCAACATCACGCAGTAGCTCACCGCTGCCGTCTAAGTTACGGAAGAATAGCTCAAGGCCCGGAAAACCAAGGGTTGTGCCCATGTAACCTGAGATAAAGCCGTTAGGCTGCAGTGATATTTCCATTAAAATAGAGTAAGGCATTACAGCCTGGTGACTATTTTTGTCGAAATACCATGCATCAGCAGGTACTTCATACTCAGCGATACACGATGATGGTTTTTTAAATTCGCCGCGCTTGCCGTTAACTTCAATGACGCGAGTGGTGACCTGCAGGTCGCCACATGGCGTACGTGGCGGGATCATACCGCGATAGATTGAGAACTCAGGCCCGAAACAGTTTTCGATGTTACCTGTGGCGAACTCAAACATGTGATACGGCGTGAACGGCACGGTATCGGGTACACGATTCGGGTAATCTGGGGTAATGGGCGCTTCAACGTGCGAGATAGGAATCACGCCCTTGTTTGGCTCTTTGCTCAGATCAGGAATTTGCGCCATTAACGGAGCGTTTGCTGATGCAGGCTGGTATGACTTTTTGTTAAGAGACGCTGAAGGCTCAGACTCTTTACTAGCCGCAGGCGCTTGAGTGTTTTCAATAGCAGTGACGTTAGCAAAAGTTGGGTAACGAGTGCACTCATCTTCCTCGCGGATCATCACACCTAGGTTTTGGAAATCTACCACCGCTTTGCCGTTGAGCAAGATATCGATGTTAGCTTTTGCATAAGGGCGAGGGCTAAAGCCTATTTCAGTCACTTCCATACGGTAAGTTAATTCGCCAGATTGCGGCAGCACTTGGCCGCGGCAGCGAACTTGCTGTGAGGCGTTCTCTAATGGTTGGAAACGACCATTTTTAGTTTGGGTGTGCATACCAAGGTGCAGCATATAGAACTGCAGCAATTGACCACAACCTTCGGCCATGAGCGAGCCTGCCATCACCTGATCGCCCTTAAAGTGACACGGGAAATACCAGTGGTCTGCTTCCAGTTGTTTATGACCTTCGATTAAGCCAAGCCCCCAAGTGCCGCCAGTGCGATCAATCTTGCTGACTTGTTCTATCATCAAAAACTTTTCAGAAGCAAAACACAGTGATGGTTGATGAGCGCCTTGATGAGTTGGGCCAAAACAGCCTTCAATATCCGCAGTTAACAGCTTATGTATTTCGCCATAATTAAATTGCGTTTTAGGGCAATCTAATAACGGATTAAAGCGTTGCTTAACCACAAGACTGCGGGCTTTTATCTCATCTTCGGTGCGAATAACCCCTTTACCGTCAGCAAGCTCTTCGTCGGTAAAGAAGCCAGCGCAGCCGCCGTCCATCTTCAAAATCATCTTGTCGCCAACAAAACACTCGTATGAGAAGAAAAACAGCAAGGTGTCGCCATTGCGAGCATAGTTGTTGATCTTAATGTCGTAACGCAGTGTGTCGCCGCCACGAGGCAGATCGCCTAAGAAGGTGAGGGTGCAATCAAGTAAACGATAAACGCGCTCGCCCTTGTTCTCAAAGTCGATGCCTAAGTAGCTAATTAGCATCAAGTCGCACTGACCTGATTCAACCGCGACTGCCCACGGAATTTGGCCATCTACAAGATACGGAGCATCAACTGGGATGTCGTACTCGGTGGTCATTGAACACGGCTTAAACTCATTCATAGTCGCATTGAGTTTGGTTACACGTGATACCAGTAGGTAGTCTGTGGTTGGTAGGCGTACGCGGCGTGAGTAACTATCGATGATAGCGTAATCACTGCCAAACACCTTGGCGATATCACCTTCTGCATACTCGACTAAATCAGCGTAGCTCCAGATGCATGGCTTAAGTGCAGGTACTGGCGGAGAATATGGCGGCACGTTAGCGTGATCGGGCACTAATGCTGCAACCTCTGCCGCTTGAGCAACAACAGCTGCAGGTGTATCGAATTGTTGAAAAGCGGCAACTTGAGCTGGTGCTTGTGTTGTCACAGCTTCTGCTACCTGACCTGTCACTTGAGCTAACTGCTGTTTTAGCAGCGCATCAGCTACCTTCATACCCGCATTGCGGCTTTGTAAAAATGCTTGGTGAGCTTGCTGAGTTAACTGTTGATTCTGTTGAAAACTGGCCAGGTCGCCAGGGGCAATATCGAGAGTCTTGTCTGTTGTATTGCTTATTGTATTCGTTGTCATTAGTGGGGTACCTAATTCACGTTTGGGTGCCTGAGCGGTGACGCCAATGTTTGCAGTCTGTTGTGCTGCAATTGTTATTTGTGGCTTTACTAAGTCAGCCGTTTCGACTGAGTCAGCTGCCTTAATCGGTTTAACTTTGTTTACCACGGTCGATGCTGTCGCCTGCGCCAACTTTTGCGTAATCGTTTCAAGGCTTGCAAGCGGCGTATCGATAATATGCTGGTAGATATCGCGGCCACCTAAGGTGACTTGCTTAACTAGTTGGTGTTTAGCATCAGATTTAAGCTCACTGCTTAAACGCTCGGTTAATGCGTGTTGCTCGCTGGCCGTTTGGCTAATCAATAACTGTGATAGTTGATTCTCGCTGATGTTATTGATCAGCGCGCAATTAACGCTACCAGCTTTGGCTACAGAGTGTTGCTTTAGGGGGTGTTTATTTAAGTTTAGTAAGCCATGTAATAGACTTGCCATGCCCGCTGCCGCAAAACAGTGACCAATACGTTGCTCGGCAGCAGTATGAGTCACTTGTGAAGCAGCACTCAGCGCTAATTGAATTTGGCTCGCTGGCGCGGCCATAGTTTCAATCACTTTAATCGCATTAAAATCGATAGCGGTTTGGCTGAGTAACTTGTCGGTGACCAAAGCCGCTTCAGCCGTTTTAGCAAATTCAAGTGCATCAATTTGGCCATATGAGCTGCCAGATGTACTTTGATCTTTAACTAACACCACTGCGCCAGCACCTTCACCCACATTCCACGTTGTAGAGGTTGGGCTAAGGTTAGGTTCAAGGGCAACCGGAGCAATGGCATTTTTCAAAATCACTTGCTCAAAGCTACCCGATAGATCGACGGCGGCAATGACCACAGCATCGAGGTTATCTTCCATGATCAAGTTTTGCGCAACATCGATACAGCGGCTAACTGACTGCTCTGCAGCAGAAATGGTAAAGGCTGGGCCATTAAAGTCCCATAATGATGCCACACGTGACGCCATGATATTACCAATAAAGCTGGTGTACTGATTCAGCTTTGCTGCATCAAGAACACTGTCCATGGCAATCGCTTCAAGTGCTTGGTATTCATCATCACTTAAATCGACGCCCATAGCGGCAAGGCTTTCTTGCAGTT
Source organism: Shewanella sp. 0m-6 (assembly GCF_052977325.1). NCBI lineage: Bacteria > Pseudomonadati > Pseudomonadota > Gammaproteobacteria > Alteromonadales > Shewanellaceae > Shewanella > Shewanella sp. 0m-6. The sequence continues at coordinate 134,203 of NZ_JBRIMD010000009.1, read as the reverse complement.
GGGTATGCAGATTTACGCGGCCACGGAACTGGTGCAGCTCAAGCTCGGTTTCCATTGCCACTAATACCGCAACTTTTTGCCCTGGCTTAAGCTTGGCATCACGAATGGCTTCGTCTGTGACACGCATCAGCATAAGCTGCTGTGAAATCAGACGGTCATCTTCATTTGGTGGCAGTTTAAAGCGTAAGAAGTCTAACTCGAAGTTATCGACATAAGCGCCTTTAGGCGCCGATGCTAAGCCAAATTCAGCTAAAAGTTCATTGTGCTTTTCAAGGCTCTTCCAGCGTTTTTTCGGTAGCTCGATAAAGCCGTTACCGTTTTGGGTCACCGCATTGTTTAACGCATTGATGCTACTGAGCGGACCAAAGTGCGAGGCAAGGCCAACCACTTTTAGCGGCTGAGCTTGACGAGCGGGCTTAGTAGGCTGAGTTGCTTGCTCTGCTTGTGTTACAACAGTGCCTTTGCCGTTATATGACTCAAGCAAAAGGTGCGCATTACAGCCACCAAAGCCAAATACCGACACCCCCGCGTGACGGGTTCTCACACCAAAATGATTATTCGATGGTTTATCTGGCCAGCCCTGTACCATGCTAGGTAGAGTAGGTTTTCCAAACAGTTTTTTCGGTGAAGAGATGGCATCACTAATGTTGATGCTCGGCGGTAAAAAGCCCTCTTTCATGGCGAAGATCATCTTCATGATCCCCGGCATTCCGGCTGCAGTAAGCAGGTGGCCTAAGTTAGATTTAGCTGAGCCTATTAACGGCGCGTCGCTGCCCTCTAGCTTATCTTCAAAGAAGGTTTCCATTGAGGTCAGCTCAATTTTGTCACCCAGTGGCGTACCGGTTGCGTGACATTCAATCACTTCGATATCTTTAGGCGCTATATCGCTGGCGGCGTAAGCACGTTCAAATGCTTTTACCTGACCTTTTGGATTTGGGCTTAATACAAACTGACCTTTGCCGTCGTTTGATAAACCGACGCCACTGACAACGGCATAAATTTTATCGTTATCACGTTCAGCATCCTCAAGACGCTTAAGTACCAGTACGCCAGCGCCTTCACCGGCAAACAGGCCTTTACTGCTAGCATCAAACGGTACTGACACACCATGATCTGGATAGGCGTGAAAGATAGAGAACCCCATGTTGATAAAGAAGGGATCGGCACCCGATACTGCGCCCGCGAGCATGATGTCTGCTTTACCCGTGCTTAAGTAGTCACAGGCGAGCTTTAGTGAATAAACAGAGCTTGCGCAGGCGGCATCAAGACTCAGTTGTACGCCGCCAAGACCGAGTGCATCGGCAACTAATTTTGAGCTGTTATGGGCAATTGCGCCGTTAGCAGCATAGAGACTTTTCTCGCTTGCTGCGCGCTGGCTATGGGCATTGGTCGGATTGAGTTTAAACCCTTTGCAGCCCAACTTATCTTGTAGCGCCTTTTCAACTGCACTGTGATAAATCGGCAGAAATAGGTCGTTTGAACGGGTAGTCGGAAATGATAATGCGCCCATCACCACACCTGTGCGGGCGAGGTTGGTATCGTCTAGGCTGATCCCTGCATCGTGTAAGGCTTTGCGACTGGTATCGAGCGCCCACAGAAAACTATCATCTAAGCCGTGTAAGCTTTGTTCGGGGAGTTTGTAGCCACGGGCATCAAAGTTAAAATTGTCAATGTAGCCGCCTTTATCGCAATAAAAACGGTCTGATTGTCCTTGAACGCCTTGGTAGTCGCAGCTGTTTGCCCCGAGCTTTTCATCCGTTAATGTGGTGCGAGAGTCGCGTTTATCCAGTAAGTTCTGCCAAAACTCTTCAGGACTCTTGGCGTCGGGATAAAGTGTCGCTAAGCCGATAATGGCAATTTTGCTCTGCTTGCTCGTGCGCTGCTCCGAGCTATTTGATACTGGGTGGTTAGAAGTGTTGTCTGTTAAAGACATTAGACTTCCCCTTTAAGTAAATGATTTTCTTGAGAGCTAATTTGGTCTACCTGATTAGCTTGTAACTGACATAGAGCCAGCTCTCGTTGAAGTCCATCGATAAATGGTTGCAAAGATAGCGGCACTTTATGGCTTATCAATTGCCCGAGCGCTTTAAGTAAACTGGTTACATCGCTGCTGCCTTTGGCATTCATTGGCACAGTGCAGCATGGCTGCTGCGCGCTCTTGCTATCTTGCTTGGCAATTTTATCTATCAGAGTGCAGTTTTGCCTGTCAGCCCCCATCTCAACAAATAACTTAGCGCCTTGGCGCTGAGCGCTATGGATAAGTGCAGTAAAGTCTAAGGTATGGCAGAAAGTGTCTGCAATCGACTGAGCAAGCATTTCACTGGTGAGTGGCTGTGAATTAACAGGCTTATCTGTGCTGCCAATTAGATTGGCTGCGCTGATAAATTGAATTGCCGACGGCAGTTCATCATTAAGCGGCTCAGTGTAAAAGCGCGTCACGTTAGCATGCTCTTCCATAGCTGGTGGAGTATGCATTGCCGTGACGCGATTAGCTGCAATGCCACGTTTGCCTAATGCAGCCAGTAACGCTTTGCATTGCTGCTCACAACCTGCGATAACGCACGTATCACCCTGAATGATGGCTAGGTATGCGTGAGGGTAATGACCGAGCAAGGCCTGAATTGGCGCCGCTTCGCTTCTTACCACAAAGCTATTCCAAACAATATCAGCGTCTTGCTCTTTTAGCTGCCAAGCGCGTCTGACTGCCGTTAGCTCGCCTGATATCGCTGAAGTAAACAGGGGATCGGTTTGAGTTTTGCTGATCAATTCATGGGGCTTTGTCCAAACACCAAGGCTCGCCCACATAGAGGCTTCACCCATAGAGTAGCCTAGCGCAAAGTTAGGCTGAACCTTAAACTCATCGACGAGCAGTTGAGTTAATAGGTAACTGCTACCGACACCGGCGATGGCCAGCGAGCCAAGCTCCATTGCTGGAGCAACGTTAGGATCTAAGTGATAGATGCTATCGGCTTGCAACATCGACTTAAGGTCACCTTCACGTTCAAGGCGAGCATAAAGCGCTGGAAAGTACTGATGGAGCTCGCTAAGCATATCGGCGTAAACCGTACCAACGCCTGGGTAGACAAAGGCTAAACCTGATTGCTCCGTGCAACCTAAAGGGGTACTGGTAAAGTAACTCCCCGCTGGGGTTTTATATTGCAGCAGCTGCTCAGGTGCTTTCGAGATCTCAAACTGTTTGGCTAAGGCATCATCAAATGCGCTTAGCTCTTGCTGTAAGCTATCAATCGAACTCGCCTGGATCACCGCTTGATAGGCTGCTTGCTGATTTTGTCGCTGGTTCTGTTCAAGGTTCTGTTCAAGATAGTTGCTGGCGTGCTGCAAGTTATCTTGCATTAAACCTAATAGCGCAAGTTGGCTAGCATCCGTACTCATGTTCGAGGCTAGCGCGTGTGCGCTGCTAATTGGCTTTAACGCATTACTTAGCTTATCTAACTCAGCTTTTAGCTCGGTTTGAGTGTGACCCGCTAAGATAAACATCAATCTATTGGCGTTCAGTAACGACTTAGGTGCAATAAAGCCTGTGCCTTGTGTTAACACATAACTGGTGCAGTTAAGGGCACTGCTTAAGCCATGAGTAAAGCTAATTGCTGCAACCCGCGCTTGATGAAAACCGCTAAACCAAAAATGACTCTTAGCCTGTTTGGAGGTTAACGCCACACCTTGGTTGGTTGCTTCTCGGTAATGGGTGCGAGTCGCCAACTTTTCAATCAGTTGATACACCTTCGAAAATTGTTCGTGGCTGCTGAGCTCGCTGTAAGACTCAATATGACAGTCACTATTGAGCTCACGTTTTGCCTGGGAAAAAGCCGCGCGTAGAACGTCATTAATGGTATCGGTGCGCTCAGTTGTACTCGCAGCTCTGGTACCAGAACTCATATCTGCAGTTATATCAGTAAGTTGCTGCATCGCACTTAGCACTGCATGTGGGTGCAAGCGCAACTGGGCAGCTTTAAGGGCCGGTAGCATCAACAGAGATTGCTTAGCAGTTGCTAGCTGTACCCATTTACCGGCATTTATCGCGTTAATACTGGTATTTAGCAGCTTATCAAAGCTGTCACTTGAGTGTTCAGTTGCGTTATCGACCAGAAGCTTGACCAGTTCAAATTCACTCGATTGGCTCAAGATGTTAGTTGCGCTTAACTCAGGCAAGAGTGCTGATAAGTTATCAGCACTCATTTGTGGCGCAGGCAGCAAAATCAGTGCGATGCGCAGCGGCATCACACTTGCTTTAGGCGTTTGTTCCACTATGTCGCCTCACTGTCAGTTGCTAACGTTTTGTTTGTTAGCGCAGCAGGCAAAAACGCTGAGTTCAAGCTTTTGCTAATGGTGATTTTAGCTGACTTGAACATGGCACTTAACTCGCCATTGTCATGGTATAGCATCACATTGGCTTCAAGTGAGCGCGTGTTGTGTTTAATCACTTCAAGCTCAATCACACCTGTTTCACCAAAGGCCATAGGCTGGTAGGAAACAAACTCGCCAATTGCCGAAGGCAGACTTGCCGATCCGGTTTTAAGTCGTGCCCAAACGAGCATGGCTTGCAGCAGTAGATCTTCGGCAAAAGGCTGGCTACCACCCAGATGATTTTGCGGTAAAAACTCGCCACAATCAGCGAGGTTTACTGCTGGTAAGGCAACCTTTGCGATTAAGCCTTGCTCGTCAAAACGAACAACAGACTCGATGCCCTGCAGGCGTGGACCATGAAACAGAGTCCCGTTGCTATAAAGCTCTTTAGCCGTGGTGATCACTTGAGTGGCACCTAAGTTAAATTGCTTGCTAGTGCGCTCACTGAGCTTGTTACTTATTTGGTCACTGACAAGCGTCGCCTTATATTGCGGACGACCATTGCAGCTGATCAATGCTTGCAGCGTTGCAGGGTCAGAGCTTGTAGGGGTTAGCTCAAGGGTTAGCTCTTGCGCCGCATCAGTCTCAAATACAATGCCTTTTAATAGCTTGTAATCAAGTACCTTAACTTGAGCGCCAAGCATGTCGCTTGCCACTTCTCGCATCCAGTCGATAGCACATACCGTTGGCAGCACACTGTTACCGCCAATGCGGTGATCTTCAATGAAGGCCATCGCACTTGGGGTTAGTAGGCGCGTTGCGGTGAAAGCTTGCAGTGGTGAATTTTGTGCATCAGCACGCGGATGCGATGTTGTTAGCACCTCATCCGCATTAAGCTTTTTTACAGAAGCAGCCTCAGTTGCTTTTGTGTCGCTTTTGCCTTGCATTGACGTACCAATTAGCAATTGCACGCCGGTTTCACCTAATAGCTGAGTCGCAAATAATTCAGCGCCCGCTTTAAGTGGAATAACGTACACACCACGGTCGGTAAACATCTTCTTCAGTGCAGGATTAACCATACCGCCATCCCAAGGGCCCCAGTTAAAGCTCATGACTTTAGCTTGAGGGTTGCGAGCAGTGAACTGCAATGCCGCCTTATTGAGAATATCGTTCGACATCGCATAATCGCTTTGCCCAGTGTTACCGTAGAACCCCGCTGCAGATGAGAACATAGCTAACAGTTTGATCTTGCTTGGCTCAAGTGCAGCAAGTAGTGCTTTAAGGCCATTGACCTTAGTGCCATAAACGCGTGCAAGTTCAGCAAGGGTTTTATCTTGAATGTGTTTGTCAGCTAACACGCCCGCGCCGTGAATCAGACCCGTGATTTCACTTGAGCGACCTTTTAGCGCTGCTGTGATTGCCGCGCAGTCGGTCACGTCCATGCTGACATATTCAGCTGAAGCGCCAACGTTGCTAAAGGCGGTTAGGGCTGCGTTGATCTCAATACTGCTTTGTACTGGCCAAACAGCCGCTTCAACTTGCTTTGGCGTTGGCTTTTGACCTGTTGAGATAATATGCGCAATCGCCGCAGATTTTAGCTCGCTAGTTTGCTTACCTTCAGCCCAGCTTGGCAATGCTTGTAATTCGCTACGGCCAGCTAAAATAAAGTGTGATTGAGTGCGAGCGGCTAATGACAGCGCGCATTCAAATGTCACACCTTTTGCGCCACCGGTCACCAGTATTTTATCTGTACTGTTTAGCTCGGCTGGAGCGGTTTTATTGCAGGCTTCACCGGCAATGAGTGTTACGCGGTTAATTTGGCCTTCAACTAAGCTTAACCCTACTTCTGGCAGCTGAACTTGGCTATCAAATAGTTCACTAGTAATGGCATCAGCAAAGTGTGTTGCATCAACATCTGTTGCAATGTCCAGCGCACGACAGAAAACCTGTGGCCATTCATGGCTTAAGGTTTTAGTTAAGCCTGCTAGTGCAGCTTGGTTAAGTTCGGCATCTTTTAATGCATCGGTATTTAAGTAACCAAAGCCACCGTCGATACGACTGACGGTAATGAAACAGCGACGAGCGTCAGCTTTTGCATCTACAAGCGGTGTTTGTACTAGCTTTGGTTGCAACAGTTTTGCCCACAAGAACGCATTGCTAACGTGAGTAAAGCTTTGCGCATCTAGGTTGACTGCTGTTTGCTCAGTGGCATTGGCTTCAGGTTGTAAGTGGATAAAGCCACCAATAGTGCCAACCTGAGTTTCAATCTCTGCAATAACCGCAGTAATACTTGTTTCAAGCTCAGATTCTTCGCTTGAGGCAAGTTCAAAGCTGGCAACATCGCTTGAAAGTGGCGATTGTGGCTGGCCAGCAGCAAGACGCACAACGGCAACTTTAAGACCTTGTTTTGTTAGTTTCTCTGCAAGAACACCCGCGTTATGACCATCATCATTGATCACAAGGGTTGTATCTGCGGCGAAACAGTCTTGTAGCTTGTCCGCCGCATTAAGCTTTTTTAGCGCTACCTCGCTATGAGGAGGAAGTTCTACTCTTGGTTCTGCAGACAATGGCGCTGGCTTAACAGAGCCTTCAGCTGCACTTGTATTAGCAGAGCCCTCAGCTGCACTTGGAGCGAGCTTAGAGCCTTCAGCTGGCAGTTTACTGCCCATATAAGCCACGATTTCGCCCAGTGTTCTACACTCTGCTAGATCTTCAGGATTAAGTTCAGGCAGACCCGGTAGCTCATCTTGTACTGTGCCAAGAATCTCAACGCGCTTGATTGAATCGATACCTAAATCAGCTTCCATATCCATGCTTAGCTCAAGCATTTCAGTTGGGTAACCGGTTTTATCGGCAACTACAGACATCATAGTAGCCTGTACCTTGTCGGCACTTAGACCGTTTGCAGCTGGTGTAGATGAAAGCGCAGAGCCTTCAGCGGCACTAACATTAAGAACCGCCGCAGCGCTAGAGCCCTCAGCTGGCAGTTTACTGCCCATATAAGCCACGATTTCGCCAAGAGTGCGACACTCAGCTAGATCTTCAGGATTAAGTTCAGGCAGACCCGGTAGCTCATCTTGTACTGTGCCAAGAATTTCAACGCGCTTAATCGAATCGATACCTAAATCAGCTTCCATATCCATGCTTAGCTCTAGCATTTCAGTTGGGTAACCCGTTTTCTCGGCAACTACAGACATCATAGTAGCCTGTACCTTGTCGGCACTTAGACCGTTTGCAGCTGGTGTAGATGAAAGCGCAGAGCCTTCAGCGGCACTAACATTAAGAACCGCCGCAGCGCTAGAGCCCTCAGCTGGCAGTTTACTGCCCATATAAGCCACGATTTCGCCAAGAGTGCGACACTCTGCTAAATCTTCAGGATTAAGTTCAGGCAAACCCGGTAGTTCATCTTGTACTGTGCCAAGAATTTCAACGCGCTTAATCGAATCGATACCTAAATCGGCTTCCATATCCATGCTTAGCTCTAGCATTTCAGTTGGGTAACCGGTCTTGTCGGCAACCACTGACATCATAGTAGCCTGTACCTTTTCGGCAGAAAGGCCGTTTGCTGTGGCCACTAGCGTAACAGTCGCAGCAGTAGTAACTGGAATTGATGAAAGCTTGCTATTCATGTACGCCACGATTTCGCCAAGGGTACGACACTCAGCAAGATCTTCTGGGCTAAGCTCAGGCAGACCCGGTAGCTCGTCTTGTACTGTACCTAAAATCTCAACGCGCTTGATAGAATCGATGCCTAGGTCGGCTTCCATATCCATTTCAAGCTCTAGCATTTCAGTTGGGTAACCGGTTTTTTCGGCAACCACTGACATCATAGTAGCCTGTACTTTTTCGGCAGAAAGGCCGTTTGCTGTGGCCACTAGCGTAACAGTCGCAGCAGTAGTAACTGGAATTGATGAAAGCTTGCTATTCATGTAAGCCACGATTTCGCCAAGGGTACGACACTCAGCAAGATCTTCTGGGCTAAGCTCAGGCAAACCCGGTAGCTCATCTTGTACTGTGCCAAGAATTTCAACGCGCTTGATAGAATCGATGCCTAGGTCGGCTTCCATATCCATTTCAAGCTCTAGCATTTCAGTTGGGTAACCGGTTTTTTCGGCAACCACTGACATCATAGTAGCCTGTACTTTTTGCGCGCTCAAGGCTGTTTCAGCGCTCAGACCGTTTACTGCTGGTGCAGCAGCTACTTGAGGCGCCGCGGCGGCAGTTGTTGAAAGCGCAGAGCCTTCAGCTGGCAGTTTACTGCCCATATAAGCCACGATCTCGCCAAGGGTACGACACTCTGCTAGATCTTCAGGGCTAAGCTCAGGCAGACCCGGTAGCTCGTCTTGTACTGTACCTAAAATCTCAACGCGCTTGATAGAATCAATGCCTAGGTCGGCTTCCATATCCATTTCAAGCTCTAGCATTTCAGTTGGGTAACCTGTCTTCTCGGCAACCACAGACATCATAGTGCTTTGCACTTTTGCAGCGCTCAAGGCTGTTTGCGAGCTCAAGGCTGATTCAGCGCTAATAGCGACAGCTGGGCTTGTAGCACTTGTATGAGTCGGTACGATAGCAGCTTGAGCTGGCGCTGCTTGACGAGCAACTTGTACTGGGGCAGTTTGAACAGGAGCTGATTGTACCGGCGTAGTCTGAATCGGAGCAGGTGCTGTTACAGGTGCAGGCTGTGCTTGTGGAGCTTGAGTCGGCTGCACTGGCGCACTGTTTACCGGAGCTTCAATCGCAGGTTGAGTAACAACTTGGCTTTGAATAGCTTCATTGTGAATGACAGGCGCATAAGTTGCTTGGTTGCCATTGAGTAGGTTCAATGCTGCAATATTGCTACCCGCTTGCATTTCTAAGAATTGGGTATGGCTTTGCAGTGTTTGCGCTTGTAGCTGGTGGAACTGCTCCATAGAGCGCTGTAGGCTCTCAGGGATCGCAACACCTGAACTTGCCAGTTTAGTCTGCTCTGTCATCAAGGTTGTGAAAGTCTCGCCGTATTGCTGCGGGATCTCCAAGAACTGCTGATGCAGCTGAGCGGTTTGCTGCTGCGCGGCAAAGAAGTTACTTAATGCATCACCGCTAATGCTATGAGCTGCTGGCTTACTGTTTTTAGACACAAATTGGCTCTCTATACCGGAATCTATAACTGGATCTACAACTGAACGGGCTTGGACTGCATTGGCTTGCATTGCACCCGCTGGGGCTGCAACCTCAATAATCTTTTCAACTTCAACGATTTTTTCTACAATTTTTTCGACTTCAACAAGCTTTTCAACTTCAACCACTTTTTCCTCAATCACACGTTCGATTTGAGACGTTACTATGCCCGTCTCTAGTGACTTAGCCATTTTAGCCCGTGTTGCTTTACTGATATGGTTGGCAGCGTTCAGCGAAATACTCATTGGTGACTTTTTCGCTGGCGCTGCGATATCGGCCTGGTATGGGTCGATATTATCAAGCTTGATACCGGCAACCGCTAATTGAACTGCAGCTTGCTTTAGCTGTAGGTCGCTATCGCCTTTAGGGCTTGGGTTAATTGAGATGGCGCAAATGTCGCTCATATGCTCTGCAAGGGTGCCTTGTACCAACTTTTGCAGGATGTTTTTTGGGCCAAATTCGACAAATATGCGTGCACCCGCTTCATACATAGCATCAAGTTGAGTGGTAAAGCGTACCGATTGAAGCATATGTTTCTTAAACGAGGTTTTAATCTTTGCTGCAGTGCTGTCATAAAGTGCGCCAGTTGCATTTGAGTAAAGCGCACGGCTCGCTTTAGTAAACTTGGCGGCATCAATCGCTTTGGCAAATGGCGCCTGAGCATGACCAACAAGTTCGGTGTGGAAAGCGCCAGATACGGGTAGGTTAATCGCTTTATAACCAAGCTCGCCTAGTGCTTTGGCGGCATCCGCTGTGGTGGCGGTTGGGCCGGCTATAATCGATTGCGTTGGGGCGTTGTAGTTAGCGACTTTTACGCCGTCGAACTTGGCGATTGTGTTTTCAAGTGTACCTAAATCATCCGCTTTATGGATAACCGCAAACATGGCGCCACAATCAGCATCTTGACCGTCTTTCGTTTTAGCTTTAGTGGCCATGGCATCACCACGAGCAAAAGCCAGCTTGTAGTAATCATCAGCTGAAATCACACCTGCGGCGCATAAGGCGCTTAGCTCACCAAAACTATGACCCGCCACCATATCGGCATTAAAACCTGCAGCGGTGAACAGCTCATACTGACCCATAGAGATCGCGCCGATAGCACTTTGTGCATTGGCGGTATTGGTCAGAATCGCTTCTTGGGTTGTTAAGTCGTCTTTATTAAATACAGGCTTTGGATATAGCGTTTGCGACAATGGTGTTTTGTTGTTGGCGGCAAAAACTTTATCGGCAGTCACAAACTGCTGGCGCATCTCTGGGTAGTAACAGGCAAGCTCGCGGCCCATATTCAGATACTGAGAGCCTTGGCCTGCAAATAATGCGGCGACTTTACCTTCAATCGCGGCTGTGCGGTAGCTCGTGCCACCAGGCAGCTGCCATGCGGCATCATCACTCGATGACAGTTTTGCAATCGCTTGCTTAATTTGGTTGGCTAATTCTTCGCGAGAGTTTGCCACTAAACCAAGACGTGGCGCAGTTGTATCAAGCTCACGTAAGGCGTAGTTTGCAGCAGCATCTTTGAGGTTAAATTCAGCTTGCTCTGCTGATGCTGCAAGTGTGTTTAGCTCCTTTATCAATGTCGCTTTATCGCTAGCGCTGACTAAGAAGCTTTGAGCTACATGGCGTTGGCGGTACTTAGCCTTCTCACTATCATCGCGTTTATGCTCATTATTGTACTCTTCCAATACAAAGTGGAAGTTAGTGCCACCAAAACCAAACGAGCTAATACCCGCACGGCGCGGCGTACCATCAGTACGTGGTAACCACGGACGGGTTTCAGTGTTTAGATAAAACGGCGAGTTCTCGATATCAAGCTTTGGACTTGGCTGGCTAACGTTAATTGTTGCCGGTAGCACTTTATGATGCAGTGCAAGTGCGGCTTTAATAAGCCCCGCAGTACCTGCAGTTGATTTAGTGTGGCCAATTTGAGATTTAACTGAGCCCAGTGCAATGTGCTGTTTGGTGTCATTGTCGTCGCGAAACACTGAACAAAGACCGGCAAATTCTGCTGCATCGCCTGCTGCCGTACCAGTACCATGGGCTTCGATAAGTCCAAGTGTGTGCGGTGCAAAACCTGCGTCATCATAAGCGCGGTTTAACGCTTTTGCTTGACCAGACGGACGAGGGGCGTAGATAGATTTAAACTTACCATCAGATGATGAGCCTACACCTTTGATCACTGAATAGATCCGGTCGCCATCACGCTCGGCATCTTCAAGGCGCTTAAGCGCCACCATACCAATACCTTCACCAATCATCATGCCTTTAGAGTCGATATCAAATGGCTGAATGGTTTCATTAGTGGTAAAGGCGGGGGTTTTTGAGAAGCTCATGTACATAGATGGTGAGTTATCGGTACAGACACCACCTGTGATCATCATCTCTGAGCGACCTTCGGTCAGCTCTGTGAGCGCCATACGCATCGCGGCGAGTGAGCCTGCACATGCCGCATCAACGACGCAGTTCATGCCACCAAAATCAAATCGGTTGGCAATACGACCAGCAATTACATTACCTAGAGAGCCTGGGAATGAGTTCTCTTCCCAATGCACATATTGGTCTTGGAACTTCTTGATCAGCATTTCGCTGTCAGTGTCACTGATGCCACTGCTAGCGAATACTTTCTTTAGCACTGGGTACTGCAGGCGCGCTGTTAGGCTGTGGCTAATTTTTTGACCGCCGCCGACACCTAAGGTGATACCAATCTTATCTCTGTCGTAACCTTCAGGTAGGTTGGCGTCGGCCAAGACTTCTTTCGCCACGATAAGCGAAAGTAGCTGTGAAGAATCTGTTAGCTCTAGGATATTTGGCGGCAGGCCAAATTCCATTGGGTTGAAATCGACTTCTGGTAAGAAGCCACCACGCTTACAGTAACTCTTGTCTGGCGTACTCTTATTGGCATCATAATATTCTTCTGGCTGCCAGTGAGTCGATGGTAGCTCGGTGATAGCATCAATTTTTTCACTAATAAGATCCCAGAACTTATTTAAGTAACGAGAGTTAGCAAAGATGCTCGCCATGCCAACGATGGCAATCGGCATATCTTTAAGGCGCTTGTTTAAGCGTGAATCAGCTTGTGACTCTTGTGCTTGCTCAGTCGCTTTAGCTGATTGTGTAGGTTTAGAGGTCTGGCTCATTATGAGTCTCCACTGGATGCCTGATTATCAGGCGTCTTGTTGTTTGTTTTAGGCTTATCTTTTGTGGTGTGGCGATTTGGCGTCGCACCAGGAAAGCGCTGTAAAAAAGTGTGATAGTTACGCACGAGTAACTTTCGTAAATGGAATGGCCCATGTTTAAGGACATAGGTCATGTAACGGTTGGTGGCTTGAGTATTGCCATCTTGATATATGTCGAGATAGATCCAATCACTATGGGGATCGATGCCGAGTAAAATAGAGCTAGGTTGCTGCTGTGTTAGCTTTGGCGGAATGGTGAGTGAAACCACCTGTACTACGTTGTCGCCGTCGGTGCTCGGAAGAGCTAAGGTTTTAGCGAGCGTTTCGTAATGCAAGGTATAGGTTTGCACGTCGCTGCCTTGGGTGACCGGAATATGATTAAAGTAACGCATCGGCACGTTAGGGCTAGTAATGTCACTGACCCGTGAGACCCCATAGCGCTTTAAACACCGAGCTAAACCAGAGCGCGACACATTAGGGTTAATAAATTTCTGCGTGGCTTTTAATAAGGTGTCTAGCGGCATCTTCAATTGATAACGCAATCCTACTACCACATATTCTTGTAGCGGGGTTAACGTGGTATTGAGGTGATGCGGTGTATTGGGGGTATTTTCGACAGAGTCGCGTCTGCGCCATTTACGAACGGTGGCTTCACTGATATTCAATATTTTTGAGAGTTGACTCACCCCCAGCTCGGATCCTTGAATGAATCGACGCATCTCAGGAGTCGTAGTGGCATTGCGATGCCTTGTTTCGTTGTCAACTTGCGTACACTTATTCGAGTTGTTGTTAACTTCTTTTAAGTATGCACTATTTATTTCTGCCATCAGTTTAGCGGGTATCCGTTAATAATCTGTTGGGACTACATGGTCAAATAGCGCTAGAACCCCAGTTCTAAGTCTGCTGTCATCACAATTTCGTCGATAATTTCAAGCTAATGGCAGAGCAGACTACCTGAGCTGATAAGGCAATACAATCACCTGGGACTTAATAATTGCTGATACGACCAGATTCGGCGAACACTTGTAAGTTAGATTGTTGTTTTGTTGTGTGAATTAAGTAGGTGGATTAAAGGGTGATCTAGGTCAAGCATTAAGCTTTTTAACAGATCTATACTTGCAATTAACAAAGGTGAAACACGTGTCTTGATGAAATATGGAATGATTTAATAATGTGATAAAAGGAGGCCAATATGGCTACGTTTACGACTGAGCAAATCCGCAATTTTGCGGTGCTCGGACACACAGGTTCAGGGAAATCATCGCTATTGGAGGCGTTGCTGTTTCGCGCTAAAGCGATAACATTAAAGGGCAGGGTCGATAGGGGCACAAATCATGCTGATTTCACTGCCCAAGAAAAATCCCACCGTCACAGTTTAGAACCCTCTTTTCTTAATCTTGATTACAGCTCTCACCATATCAACCTCATCGATACTCCCGGTCTGCCTGACTTTTTTGGACGCGCTTTATTGCCGTTACCCGGTGTAGAGTCGGTGATCTTGGTTATCCATGCGGCAGTCGGTATTGAACCTGTGACGAAAAGAGCCTTTGATGCCGCCCGAAGTCAAGGTAAGGCGGTACTGATTGCGATCAATCATATCGACGGCAATGAGGCGGGGTTGGCGGCGTTATTGCAAAGTATTCAAACTCAGTTTGGTCACCGATGCTTACCCGTTAATCTACCTAACACTGCAGGTGATGGCGTTGTTGATTGCTATCTTCATTACGATCATCACACTGAAACCGCATTTATTGGGGCGCAATCGGCAAGAGATGAACTGGTCGATACCGTACTTGAAGAAGATGAGCAATTAATGGAGCTCTACCTTGAGCAGGGCGAATCTTTAACACCAGAGCAACTGCATGCACCGTTAGAAACTGCATTACGTATGGGGCATTTAGTGCCAGTGTGTTTTACCAGCGCTGAAAGAGATATTGGGATCAGTTCATTACTTGAGGTATTGGTTAAATTAATGCCGAGTCCGTTAGAGGCGAACCCGCCGCAATTTTTTAAGGGCTTTGCCAATGAGGCTAAGCCAATTGATGTTAGCCAGTCAGCCAACGATCATGTATTAGCGCATGTATTTAGAGTGTCGATAGACCCATTTTTTGGCCGCATGGGCGTATTTCGTCTCTATCAAGGCACGATAAACGTAGGGATGAAGTTGTTTCTTGGTCGTGGCCGCAAGCCCTTTAAAGTGACTCACCTGACGAAGCTACAAGGTGATAAACATATTGAGGTTAGCCAGGCTATCCCTGGGGATATTTGTGCAATCGCTAAAGTTGAAGAGTTAGAGGTGGGCACCGTTTTACATGATAGCCACGATGAAGATGAGTTGCACTTGGCTGAGCTCGTTCTGCCTCTGCCAATTTTTGGTTTAGCTGTATCACCCAAAAAACGTGGCGATGAGCAAAAAATATCGGAAGTGCTGAACAAGTTAGTGGCAGAAGATCCGAGTTTACAGATCAGTCGAAGTGACGCTGAGGGGCAAACGGTGTTGAAAGGCCAAGGAGACTTACATCTTCAAATTGCTCTAGAAAAAGCGCAAACCTTATTTAACGTTGATATGGATACCGATACACCGGCAGTTGCTTATCGCGAAACGATTTTGGGAGAAGCCAAATATCGTTACCGTCATAAGAAGCAATCGGGAGGCTCTGGCCAATTTGGTGAAGTGGAGTTGCTGGTTCAGCCTCTATCCCGTGGCGCGGGCTTTGAGTTTGTGAGTAAAGTGGTGGGTGGTTCTGTACCGAGTCAATATATCCCCGCAGTAGAGAAAGGGGTGCGTGAAGCGATGTTAGCTGGAGGCTTAGGTGGTTTCCCAATGCAAGATATTAAGGTCACTATATTAGATGGTAAGCACCATAGCGTTGATTCAAAAGAGATCGCATTTGTGATGGCGGGCAAGCGGGCTTTTATGGAGGCGGTCACATCGGCGCAGCCAGTCATTCTTGAACCAGTTGTAGATATGCAGATTTGCGTTGAACAGAATCAGGTCGGTGATATCACTGGCGATATTAGCGCATCCAGAGGCATAGTGTGTGGTACACAGGCGCAAACTAATGGCATGGTCGAGGTGAGTGTGGAAGCGCCACTGGCAAATGTTGCAGATTATTCCACCAGGCTTAAATCTATGACAGGAGGAGAGGGGCAGTTTTCAATGAGCTTTAGCCGTTACGATGTGGTTCCCGATAGAGTGCAGTCTTCGTTAATGCGTTAAAAGATTGATTTCAGTGGTTTTGGCTATTGTGGTGCCATTTTAGTTTGTGACTGTTGTTTTTAATTAAAACAGGCCACAATAGCCTTATTACCTAAGTTTACATTTGAGCTCGTCTTGTCTGAATTTACTTCAATTAAACTGTATTTTTGTCCGTTAAGGTTAGGGACGCTCGATGCTGACTCTGCGGCCTTAATTAAGACTTGGCTACCGCAAGATGAAGCCGATAAAGTTAATCGTTACATCAAGCAAGAAGCTAAAGATCAAGGCTTGATGGTGAGAGGCTATCTGCGTGCACTTTTATCTAGACAAGTATCCAAACAGGCTAGCTTGAAGCCCCATGAATGGTGTTTTGAGTATGGTGATAAAGGCAAGCCTAGGCTAAGTGCAGCCCAGTTTAAACAAACCGGGATCCATTTTAATATCAGCCATAGCGGCGACTGGCTACTGGTGGGGATCTGTCAGTCAAACTCCCACTCAAATTCTCAATCAAATTTCCGATCTGAGCATGCTAACCAGACTGGTGCAATTGAGTTTGGGGTCGATATTGAGCGTTGCCGCAGTAGTACCAATATTCATTCGATTTTAAGTCATTATTTCTCTGAGCCTGAAAAGACTGCATTGTTGGCATTACCAACAGCGTTACAGCGCGAGCGCTTTTTCGACTTATGGGCACTTAAAGAGTCATACATTAAAGCTAAAGGCTTAGGTTTAGCTTTGTCGCTGAAATCTTTCGCCTTCGATTTTGCGCCCTTGATTGAAACGTCATTAGAGCTTGATGGAGCAGTCAGCATTAGCCCGACAATAAAGACTGCTACAAGTGAGCTCGATACAGCTCATCTTCCTGTTAATCAGAACATTCCAGTTAAACACAATATTGACCTTAAACAGGGCATTCCTCTTAAGCAGAGCATTTGCCTCTCGATAGCTCAAGGTCATGGGGATGGGCAAGACGAAATGAAGGCGCGGCCACAGCAGATGACGGTTGCTAAAGATTGGCACTGCTGGCTTGGGCACTTGGATGCTAACTATCGTTTTGCGCTGAGTATTGGCCCCTGCCATCAGGCAAGCATTAACGCGGCAGAGGTTAACTTAAAGTCACTATTAGCCGATTGATGCTAGCGGATTAATATTAGCAGAGTGATTTGTGGATTTTGAGTAATAAAGGCGGGGCCTCAACAAATAGCCCCGTTTTATGTTTAACCACTTTTGTTAGCGAACTTTACCTTACTGAGCTTTGCGCTAGTGAGCTAACCGCTTACTTTACTGGGGTCGGTACAATCTCAAAGTCAGGATTGAACTCCACCATGCTGCTGGCTATTTTGCCAAAGGCTTCTTTATCGCCTGTCAGCTTTGCATCACCGCTTGCTAATAGCGCTTTAAGGGTTACCTGCCCGAGTAGAATGCGATTAACATCCGCTTTGTTGACGATGAGGTTGGCATCTGCTTGTTGCTCCTTATCGACAACGGCGTTACTTAGGTTGCCGTTGCTAAGTTCAACGTAAAGAATGTCTTTAGTGTCTGGGGTGATAATATTCATCTTAACTAAGCCGTGCTTTGCGGCGAGCTGACTGTCAATTTTAACGGCAAGGAAGTCGAACAGTGTTGGCATATCCATTTCACTAATGACATCTGCTGATGCGGTCTTAGGTGCACCTGCTTGAATGCCGACCCTTAGCTCTTGCGCACCAGTAAGATAGATATTTCTCCACCCTGCGCCTTCAGACTGATAACCTAATTGCTCGTAAGAATCGGCAAGAAGTTGTCGCGCTTCATTGTTTTCAGGATAGGCGGTCACGACCTTATTTAGTGCCGTAGCGACAAAGCGATACTCACCCTGAGCGTAGTCATTTTTAGCACGTTTAACCGCAGCATCTGCTCCGCCCATATATTCGACAAACTTTGCCGACTCTTGTTGAGTTGGCAGCGGATTTAGGTTGGCTGGATTCATATCAAAGTAGCCTAGATACTTGTTATATACCGCTTTGGCATTATGGCTATAAGTGCCGTGATAGCCGTTAGTGTGCCAAGTTTTATAGATGGACTCTGGGATTGTATCTTGAATCGCATCGCCAATATCTTGAATGCCTACGCCATCATTTGCCAACCTCAAGGTTTGGTTATGCACTAAGCCATAGTTATCTCGTTGTAGGCGCAAGAATTCATTGATCTCCTGGTTACCCCAGACCGGCGCTGAGTGAGCGGCAAACAGCACCTCAACATCATTACCAAAGGCATTAATCATCTCGTTAATATCTTTTGACCATTTGAGTGAGTCACGTACTTTCGCGCCACGCAAGGTGTAAATATTGTGCATTCCTTGGTAAGTCAGCTCTGCAGTCCAAAGTGCGTTTTTTGATGGAATGTAGGTGATCATTTCTGATTCAGCCTCAGTACCAGATGCGTCCATAAACACCATTTCTAGACCATCAATAGTGAGTGTTTCCCACTTACCCTCGCCATTTAAGGTGTAATCAGGTGCCACATAAGTGATCTCACCTTTTGATAAGCCTTTACCTAATGCGGCGTCAACAATACCGTGATCATGCTTGCCTAGTGTTGCACCATATTGGTAAGCGGCTCGGCGGCTCATGGCATTACCAGCGAGCACGTTTTCATCAACAATCTCTTTGGTGATGTTATCTGAGCCGTAGACTTTGACATTAGGAAACATCTCTTGTACCCCACGAGCGCCACCAAAGTGATCGGCATGGCTATGGGAGTAAATCATGGCAACCACGGGAAGCTCGCCGTCTTCAGGCAAGTTAGCTAAAGCAAATTTAAGTGATGCCTTTGCAGCTTCTTTAGTTAGCAAGACATCGTAGGCTATCCAGCCATTGTCACTGCGAATAAGGGTTAGGTTCGATAAATCAGTCCCACGAACTTGGTAGATCCCATCGCTAACCTTGTATAAACCATTCGGTACCATATTGAGCTGGGCTTGGCGATAGAGTGATGGGTTCACTGAGTCGGGAGTCTTGTCGCTGATAAAGGCAAATTCAGCTCTGAGAATGTCGGCTGTGGCTTTATCAAATTTGGCTACGAGGTTTTTTGAGGACTGCTCGAAAGCGCGAGTATCGGTAAAATTAAGGGTGTCCGCTACGGCCTGATTGTGGGCGATAGTGTGTTTAGTCGCATCTTTACCTTGATAATGCACTGTTATGTGATCATGTTCGTGCTGGGCTGCGGCAGCATTGAACGAGAAAATAGAGACGATTGAGATAGCAAGTAGTGTCTGTTTCATAGGATACCCTTTTAAGATTGAATAGGTTCAAAGTGTTAAGTCTCTGTGCTGGCATTAACTTGTGATGCTGTAACGAGACTTTTGCTTGATTGAGGCCAGTATATTGATCTTGGAAGGATTAATAATTAGCGCTAACTTAGAACTTAGTATTTATAATATGAATGAGTGGGCCCTCTATGTTTGTGACGACTAATCATGGTTTACTAAAGCGTTGGACTTTATTTTCACCCTGCAATGTTGAAGATTTGAGTTAATGACATAGTTTGATTCGGCTCTGTGATTAGGGCCTGTGTTTAGGCTTAGTGATTAGGCTCTGTGAATCGGTCTATCAAGATCCGATAGGCTTGGATGTAATATGTTGGGTTAATCTTTTATGGGAGCGAGAGTGTCTTATGTCACAGCAAAAAGCATTCGATCTTAATCTATTTCGGGTTTTTACTGCCGTATATCGAACGTCATCATTTAGCCAGGCTGCAGAGGAGCTCGACTTGACGCAGTCCTCAGTGAGTAACGCCATAGCCCGGTTAAAAATAATAGTCGGAGAGGCGTTGTTCATTCGGGTGGGAAGAGGAGTGAAACCCACCGCCAGTGCGATGAATCTGTATCAACAATTAGCACCAGCAATGTCAACGATTGAACAGGTGGCGACGAGTTTTGAAGCATTTGATGCCCACTCAAGCGAGCGTACCTTTTATGTGTATGCGAGCGAGTCGGCGATACAACTTCTGCAAGGCTTGGTTGAGCAAGTCTTACATGGCCTTTCAATCAATATTGTATTTCGTGAACCGCCGTTAATAGAGGAAGAGTTGCAGATGGATCTGCAGCTAGAGAAAATCGACTTAGCACTGGATATCTGGCTACCCGAGTCGACATCGTTTAAAAGTCAGAAGGTGATGCAGGATAAATTGGTGTGTGTGGCAAGAAAAGATCACCCACGGATCAATGGCACAATGACCCAGGATCAATATTTTAGTGAAAAGCATATTATTTTTAAAATGCGCCGCTATAACTTAAGTGTTGCCGAACTGCTGACTAAACATGTTTTACCGGCGAGACAGATGCACAGTGAGCAATCATCGATTTTAAGTATGATGGCAGTGGCCTCTAAAAGTGATGCACTAGCTATCGCCTCTAAATCCTATACTGATGAATATGCAGCCTTGTTAGGGTTACAGGTATTTGAGTTGCCCTTTGATGTGGAGCCTATCGAGTATTACATGGTATGGAGTCACAAATTGCAGCTAAGTCCGGCGAATATCTGGCTTAGGGATACGTTAAATTTAGCCATTGAACTTAGAGGACTGGCTTGAGGGACGGGGGCTTTTTACTTCTGTGTTGATTGATTTCATACGGGAACAAGCATTCCACCATCTCTTTGCCTGAATGAGTTAGCCAAAAAACACTCTAGGTAGATCACTTTATTATACTGGTTGGTATGGGTGTAAAAAATGCCTGTCAGCTCATGCTGTACAGGCATTTTTAAAGCCGAGATACTTACTGTCTGGCTAGACGTTGGTTCTCTGCCGGATGTTCAAAGTCGCTGCGATACGGATTGATATCTAAACCACCACGGCGAGTGTAACGGGCGTAAACGGTTAGTTTCGCACATTGGCAGAAACGTTTGAGATCAACGAAAATTCGCTCAACACATTGCTCGTGAAACTCATTATGCTGTCTAAATGAGATGAGATATCTAAGTAACTTCTCACGGTCAATCTTTGGCCCTTGATAGCGGATCATCACTGTGCCCCAGTCTGGCTGTGAAGTGATTAGGCAGTTTGATTTTAACAAGTTTGATGTCAAG
The DNA here is from genome assembly GCF_052977325.1 of Shewanella sp. 0m-6. NCBI lineage: Bacteria > Pseudomonadati > Pseudomonadota > Gammaproteobacteria > Alteromonadales > Shewanellaceae > Shewanella > Shewanella sp. 0m-6. The sequence continues at coordinate 113,300 of NZ_JBRIMD010000009.1, read as the reverse complement.
GTCTCTGCGACAATCGCTTTACTATCGACGCTGTCAACTAAGTAGTCAGGGTTGAAGCTATAGTCATCAACTTCAATATCTAGATCATCGATACAGGTACCCGGTAGCTCTACAATGCGCTGGTGGCTAAACTGTTTCGGCTCGATAACTTTAACAGTGACTTCGCCATCGGCGCAGGCGCATAAATCTTGGGTTAAGCGCTCTTGTACCGCTTGCAGGCTATCGAATCGAGTCTGGTTATAGCTGTTTAAATACAGCTTGAACGATTTAGACTCGATAAGATTCTTACTATCAAAACTGAGACTAAACTCAGCAATAGCCACCATAGGCTTGCCTTTCGCATTTAACCAGGAAAGCTCATAGCCAGTCCAAATATCACTGCCATGAAACGGCAATTCTTGAGTCAGGCCAATAGCATCACGGTTTAACTTACGCGGCACGCCTTGAAGTAAAGATGCATCATACTGCTCTTGATAACCTGTCGACTTTCCAAGCGTTAATTCTGAAAGTTCGGGTGCGTTACTATAGGGATCATGATGTTGTGTCATCAATACGGTTTCCATGTCAAAATAGACCCCTATTATAACTGATTTTGGAACTGGCTTAAGTGTCTTCTTTACCCGCTTTAGATCTTTTTTTATCTAAATATCAACAAGCCTATGTAGAAAAGCTTGGTGAGCAGCCTCGATATTACGCCCAGCAGCAAGAGTCTGACTGCATTACGAGTGAACCTGATGCCGATGAAGCGGTTTTTTGGCAAGCTGTGATCAGAGACGAGCCTGGTCAGTTTGATAATGTTGAAACAGCACTAGAGCTTAGCTTGACCCCTGAAATTAATGCTTTTTATGGCCGTCACTTTTCTGCGCCGCTGTTTTTTGACTCAAAGTGGGGCACTGGTGAGCTTATTCAAGTTTGGAATCAAACAGACTTTGAATACTTGCAGCAAAATATCATTGGTCACTTAATGATGAAGAAGAAGCTTAAGCAAGAGCAAACTTGGTTTATTGGCGTTCTCGATGAAGCTGATAACATGCTGACGGTGAATAATGCCGACGGCAGTGTGTGGATTGAGATCCCAGGTGAAGCGCAGAGTACTATGCTTGCTAAGTCGTTGAATGAATTTATTGAGCAATTAACGCCCAGAGTGACGCCGCCAGTAAAGCTGATTGAAGAGTCTATGCCAGAGCTCGATCACCCAGGTATTTGGCAGCGTATGAAATTAATGTGGCGCAATCTACGCGGCAAGTAATCGATTTATTCATTGTATAAAGAAAAATGGCTCAATATTAATTGAGCCATTTTTTTATGGGGAAATTTATAGCAAAGCTATTTTTTTAGGAAAGCTATCGAGCTTTATAAGTGATCCCAAGAGATATTAGACACGATGCGGCAGGTCTCGCAGCGAAAATGAAACATATCTAATAATGGCTCATCGAGTAACCAGTCTTTGCTACCACACTTAGGGCAGGGGCGCTGCTTTTCAACGGCAAGGCTTTCACCGCCAACGCGGTACAAGTAATAATAAGTTGGAATTTGGGTTAGGTATTCAACTCTGCCCCGTAGATCCCAGCCACGTCTAAAGAGGTCACTTTGGTGGCTAGTTAACTCTTCAAGCGCTGCAAACTCAGCCTTGGTTGCAGCAGCCATTTGCAGCTCATCACAGGCTTGCCATTCAGTTTGCCAACGGATCAGGCGTTTATGGTCGCCATTGGCTGTCGCTGGGATTTGATATAACGGGATAGGCTGCAGGGTATCGCCGTTTCGAAGCGGTGAGCACATATGCACATAACTGGTATATAACAGCTGCCAGCTAGGAGTCTCTTGACTTGAGACCTCAGAATTAATGTCCTGGCCGATATACTTCTCTCGTGGGGCTAATAGCTTGGCTTCGGTCAGTTCACTGAGTGCTGTTTCAACCCATGGGCTGTTGAAGCGCTTAGATAAGCTACTTTTCTCTGGCGTTAGCAGCCTGACTTTAAATTCGCCATCGTTAAAGGCGACGGCAAATTCACGGCCTAAAATTTGCCCATTAGCGCGATACGCTTCAAGTAAGCCATTAATCGCTTTTTCTGCGGCTGTGATTGTAGTGTTATCAAAGCATTCAAATCGTAACTCAATCACATGCATTAGATATTGTTTCCTTCACTGGTATTTTGGTGTGTTTTAACTTCACTAAGTTGCTGCTTTAGTTCGCTATACTGCTGTTTTAGAACACTGAACTCACCTTTTAACAGGCTAAACTCTTGCTCAAGTTGAGTGATTTTATTTGCTTGCTCTGAGTGACTTAATGCGGCGTTGTCATCGCTTTCCTTTGCAGTGGATATCTGCGCCGACAAGGCTTTTTTGTCTTCAGTACTCATGGATTTAAACTGTTGCAACCCTTGGATCAATATAGGCATTGCTATGCTATTGCCGAGTTTAGTCTTTATGAGTGCCAGTGTTGCGGCTTTGCCTTCATCATCGAGCCTTTTGGCGGCAGCTAGTACTTGTTCTATTGGACTCATGGTTCGTCAAATTCCTTACTCGTTAGCATTTTCGTTAATCTATTAGCGAAGCTAAAACGATGAAATTAATAAAGTATTGTTAAAACAGTAACTTAGTGTTTGGTATGTTAATTGCTTTTTAAATAAAATTAAAACAATGTTAATACAGGAAGTTAAAGTGAAAAATAATTTATTAGGTTTAGTGTTTTTTGGGATTGCAAGCTTAGGGCTAACTGGCTGCGTGGTCAACGTTGGTGATGGCGGATCAGAGAATGGTTCATGGGAAAAGGTTCAGGATAAAAACCGCGACAATTTGTCAAAAATCTCTCTTGGTATGTCTAAGAACCAAGTAACGACGCTAATGGGAACGGCTGATTTTAATGAAGCATACATTCAGCAAGATAAAGAGGTATACGTGCTTTTTTATCGAACTCAACGCACCCATGGTGATGGCAAGACTACAAAGGATGAATGTACACCTGTGGTGATCAGTAATAATGCGGTAGTAGGCTGGGGAGAAATGGCCTACAGCAAAATTTAGATCGCAATAGGCTTATTTTCTTAAAAGGGTGTCCAGCTGGTCGATTATTTCAGTCCACTGGGCATCTTCATTAAACGATTCAACTAAAAAATGTTTCTGTGAAGCAGTCCAAAACGGCGCTTCATGTAGCCGTACGTCAGCTGCTAATCCATGTTCAGCAATGAACTTTTCAATGGCTTCTTCATGACTTTCTAAACCCATTTGTAAAAAGAGCTGGGTGAGATCTTGTGGGGTGGTATCCATAACATATTTTACCTTTCGTTAATGATTTCTCGCTTTATCTCAGTATGGACGATAAAGCGATTTATCGGCAAAACCGTCACTCATTTTTTGACATTGCGCTTTGGAATTGATTATTAATTGCACTTTTCTAAGGGCTTGCTACATTGGAGTTGTGTGATGGAGAACAAGGAAAATAACAATGGAAAATCAAACCATGGAAGAATGCCGCGCAGTTTACTTAACCGCTGAAGATTTACGCATTGCAGCCTCTATTCTATATAACGCCTATCATGATGACCCTTTCTTTTTAGAAGCTTTATTTAATGGCGATAAAGCGCAGTACGAACAAAAACTTCGAGGTGCGATTCGAGAAGAACTTAATGAGATCTGGCAGCAAGAACAGGCACTAATTGGTATGTTTGCTGGAGAAAGATTGGTAGGTGTTGCTTGTATCATGACTCAGCAAATACCGTTAGGTGAGGCGCGTTATTGGCATTGGCGTTTAAAAATGCTGTTAAGTACGGGCTGGCAATCGACTCAGGCACTTATTCATAAAGAAAATCAAATAATCGATAATTTGCCGAGTAATCAATGTGGCATTTTGCAATTTATTGCGATAGCAAATAACGAGCAAGGTAAAGGCTATGGCAGCTTACTGGTAAAAGCTGTTCAAAGTTGGTGTGATGAACAGCCGCATCTTGATGGCGTGGGTGTTTTTGCCAGCACGGCATCTCATATTGGTTTGTTTGCTGCACATGGCTTTGAAAGTCTAGAGCAGTTAGCGATTGGAAAAGTAAGCGGAGAACTACTGTTTTATCGAGGGCTGAACAATGAGTAAGCGCTTTGAGTCTTTTTGGGAGTTTTATCCTTTTTACTTGTCTCAACATCAGCATCAAACCTGTCGAGCTTTGCATTATGTAGGTAGTAGCCTAGTTATCTTAACGATGATTTATGCCTTATTGAGTGGTCAATGGTGGATGTTATGGCTGTTACCTGTAATTGGCTATGGCTTTGCTTGGATAGGCCATTTTATTTTTGAAAAAAATCGTCCCGCAACATTTGAGTATCCCTTATACAGTTTTTTAGCTGATTGGGTAATGCTATTTAGGGCGTTAACTCATAAAAATCAGTAAGAAACTCGCTTTGAGATAGGATTCTTGTAAGAGATCTCTCACGCAATTGTGGGATATCAGTAAAGCCTCATAGAGATACGAGTCTTTGCTTGTTATCAAGCTGTTGTTTTTAAAGTTTTTTCAGGTTTTTTCAGGTTTTTTTTGTTGTTAGTGTTTGGTTGCCACTTTGTATTTTTAATAAAACTGTTAAGTAATCGCTATAGCGAGTGAGTAAACTGGAAACCAGAAAGTGATTGATTTTGCAGGATGCAAATAGGACAACCTCAGGAAGAGGATTTTAGCTTAGGATAGGCTAATGAATGGACTCAGTACGTTTAGTACAAGGATATAAAAGGACTTACAAGGAAGATGCTGGAAGCAAGTTAACCAAGGATGATGCAAGGATCGCACATATATAGCGGGAAAGCTAAAATAAAGCTGTGCTAGGGCGTACCAATTGGTACGCCCTTTCTATTTTGGGCGAGATCAGATTATTCGCTTCGATTGATGTAAGAGATCTCTTACAGGTTCGTGAGAAATTAGTCCCAAATTAAGCTGTTTAAATGTATCCAAATAGCATAAACAATTTAAATACAATGTGTTAGCTTGGTTGGTTGTTTAATGGTTTGTTAAGGTGCGTGTTAAATAAATGTTTGGTCACGTATTTATCTTACATTTTGAATTACTATTTAAATGTGCAAGGAAGCATGATTAATTAAGGAAGGTTCACGGACGAGCGAGTGTCGAGACTACGGCACTTAATGGATGACTATCATGGACGAGGCTTTCAAGGACTGATTGCTGGTACTACCAAGGAACGGCCAAACAATCCAGGATGGAAGGTTTTGCTACCTAGGAAGGTAGGAGCGCTAAGGATAGTGATGGAATGGACTCTCAAGGATGACGTTGGACACGCTCAGGATAGAGCAAGCTTGGTAAATGGACTATCAAGAAGAATGGAAGCGTATCGTAAGATACAAGGAAGATAAGGACTCATGGATGATGCAGGAGCAAAGTTACGCATGGATGGTGCAGGGAGCACTCATATAGCAGGATGAGCTTACACAATGATAGAAAAGGCGCGTCTCCTCTGGGGCCGCGCCTTTACTTCTTTTATAGGGCTCTGTTTATTTACATCAGCTTTAACGTTAAAGCTAACCTAACGTGCAGGGTTATTTACACCGACCAGAGCTGCAGTTGCCACGAGAGCGCCCGCCACCACAACCACCACCTAAAGAACCTTTCGACTCTGGCGCTTCATGCCATTCAGGTTCAGGGAAAATTGGCCATTGGATTTTTTGTATTTTTTTGCCGTGCATCCATAAGTTGCCACGGTATTGATTAATCCCATCAGTGCTAAACTCAAACAAATACTTTACTTTCCATGTGAGACCACTGCTGCCCCCTAGACTCGGTTTGGCTGACTCTTGGGCAATAGCAAGTAATTGTACTTTCTGTTTTTGGCATTCTTTATTTACGAAAATACGACTAATCTCAGCCATTTGCCTGAGTTGCCAAAAAAAAGCTGCAATAAGAATTACTGCTGCAATGATTAAAAAGTCTGTCATCATCCTTTCGTTACCTTAAACAAGCCGCCAATCGCGGCTGCAAGCTCTGCGCTACGATTAGGATTTCGCAATTGAGCCAGTAGCTGAGTGCGAATTAATGGAATAGCCACAATATCAGCAAAAATCTGGTTAAAGAAGTGCTGTTCTTGCTTTGCTAAAGCTTCTAAGTAGATAGTGAGAGTTTGCTCATCTTTTAATGCTGACCAATTACGAGCGGCTATGGTGATGAGCATGTCTAAAGATAAGTTGTTCGTTTCATGTAAGTGAACGATGGCTTGTTGACTTAACTGCGGCTGAGAAGCCAATGCCCTAAGGAAATAAGCTTTTTCAGTTTGGTCTGCACTATACAGCTTTTCGAGTAGTTTTTGAGCTAGCTCATTATCGATATTCAAGTGCTCTAAACATTGACATGCGGCAATTTGAACCTCTGTTGCCCAGTTATCAAAGCCGTTTGTTAGATGTGTTTGATGGTCAAGCTCATCGGCTCTAACACTGACATCAGCAATACCCTGTAAGCCAATGTTCTGCCATTCTTCTGTCGGGTGTTGCCCCGATAGATACTGGTATGCAAACTCATACTGGGGTGACGCTTTTTGTCCTAGCTGTTTTCTAACTAATGCGTTAAATACAGCCAGCTTTTCTTGGGTTGGCTTAAAATTGAATGGATGATTTGCTAGCTGCTCTTGCTCTTGTTCGGTTAACGTTTTGGTTGGATCTCTGCCTAACGCTTCGACAATCATCTTAATAAACTGTGTGCGTGGTGCAGGAGACAATAGCCCGCGTTCATCTAACGGCAGTTTAATAAACCAAATATAGTGTTGCTGACTCGCATCCCAGAATACGATGGCAAATTGAGCGTGACCTTGAATGGGTGATGGGTAAGGTGAATTAAGCTCTTCAATCTGATGAAATGCCATCATATCGATATGTTGTACTCGACGGCCCATGTCATAAACTTGGAATTGAGTGTTAGCAGTTTTTAAAAATTGGCTGAGGGTCGTTATTTCTGTCATATCGTTTTCAAGTGTAGGTTAATTGGCACATATTATAGGGATAAGTCAGGCTAGATGGTATCATCGCGCGTTAAATTTCCTGAGTTGTATTTACCTAAACGGCATGTAGTTGCTATCGATAAGTGACAGCGTTTAGAGTGTGAAATGACCATTTATTGAGTGATTACCAAGTAACGGCATCGAATATGGACTGAATAATGGCGATTAAATGCAGCTCATATCAACTAAAGAGGCTACCTTGATAGAAGTTGAAACAAGCGAGAAACTGGATGCTTTAGAGGCTGAGTTAGCTAAACAAGATTTATTAAGCTTACACGCCCCATCATTAGAGGCATTAGCCAGTACCACACCTTTTGCGTGCGATGTGATGCCCTTTGAGCACTGGTTGCAGTTTATTTTTTTACCCAAAATGCGTTATATGCTCGATAATAATATACCGTTACCAAAAGCGATGGCCATCGCGCCAATGGCACAACATGTCTGGGCTAGTGAGCCTAAGTTACAAAATCTAATTAGTATTTTAACTGATTTAGATGCGCTATTGAGTCAAACACAATAGTGCTGTTAAGAGAGATTTAAAATGAGTGAAGAGACAAGAGAAGTAGCAGATAACGAACAACTTGATATTGAGGTTGAGCAAGAAGTCGCCCCTCATATTGAAGTGTTATATGAAGATGATGATGTGGTGGCTATTCATAAGCCTGCCGGTCTTTTGGTTCACCGTAGTTATCTTGCTCGTCGTGAGCGTTTTTTTGCCATGCAGCTCACGCGCGATAAAGTTGGCTGTCATGTATTTCCGGTACACAGGCTAGATAGGCCAACTTCGGGAATATTGTTGTTTGCCAAAAGTAGTGAAATGGCCAACGCACTATGTGGGCAATTTGCCGAACATAGCGTCGATAAAGAGTACCTGGCCATTGTTCGTGGCAATATGCATGAGGCTGGCACTCTTGATTATGCATTAAAAGAGGAGCTTGATGATCTAGGTGATAAAGATGTCGATCCTAACAAGCCTGCGCAAGATGCTGTGACAAGTTATCAGCCGTTGCTAAATAGTGAGATCCCGTATTCATCCGGCCGTTATGCCACGAGCCGTTTCGCGTTAGTTCAGCTTTCTCCACACACCGGGCGTAAGCACCAGCTAAGACGTCATATGGCGCACTTACGTCACCCGATCCTTGGTGACACAACCCATGGTGATGGAAAACAAAATAAGTTTTTCCGCTCTCACTTTGGAATTAACCGGTTATGGCTTATCGCAAAGAAACTGAGCTTTAATCACCCTAGAACAGGGGAGAGGATCCAAATTGAGACAGAGCTAGAAGCTGAATGGTTACAATTATTTGAAGGTTTAGGCTGGCACGATGATATTTTATCTGATGACAAGCAGCCACTCATCATCGCTTAATTGATACCAGAGCCTGTTAACGATTAACTAAGCTCTCGATACGCACAGTCTCATGAAGTTGAACTTTTAGTTAACTTGTTGATTATTTCTTCGCTTTGATTGTTATCGCTAAGACGACTAAGGGGCGTCATATTGGACTTTAGATATTGTACCGAATGGAAGTAACACATTCTTCGGATATGGGCACTGCGTTGAAGGTGTTTTCGGTGCCTTTGTCTACAAGAATGCTTCATTACGGCCTGTCCTTCTTGAGGTAACTTTTATTATTGCAGCAAAGCTTGCAGCAATATTCATTGATACAGTATGTTAAGGATATAACTAAATAGCTTTTAGGCGAAGTAAAACATGAAAAAAGTGAATCTAGTTTTTGGAACAGTTTATGGTGGCGCGCAGTTTGTGGCACAGACACTACAGCAAGCGTTAATCGAGCTTGGGCGTGATGCTGTGCTGCATCAACCCGAGCAGTTATCAGGTTTTGTACCACCAGAAGATGAACTGCTATTGATAGTATGTTCAACAACTGGACAAGGTGACTTACCTGATGATATCCAGCCCTGGTTCTATGAGATGCAGTCAAAAGCCCCTTACTTGCCACAACTTAAATTTGGCTTAATTGCACTTGGCGACTCCAGTTACGAAACATACTGCGGCGCAGGTGAGCAGTTATTGGCTCTCTTTGAAGACTTAGGTGCTAAGCGTCTTGGTCATTTTCTGAAAATTGATGCTGGTGAAACTATGGAGCCTGAAGTGGAAGCGTTAGCTTGGCTGCCTGGTTGGAATAAACTCATCGATACCGAGTTAGCTGCATAGCAACAGAGTCAGTTGTACTGATCCAAAGCGCGTTTACTTAACGCGCTTTTTTGTGCTTATAAATCAAACTTTGGCCTAGCCTTATGGCTGGTTAGTGTGCTTAGTCTCATGGCTGGCACGGTTAATTTATTGAGGCATGGTTAAAGATGTGAACATTCAGCGAAATTCAAGGATCTGCAGCCAAGGCTGATGATTGAAGCTAATCGTTATTCTCGGCTCTGCATACTGCTTCGTCCTACCTCCTAAATCCCTTTCGTCGTATATCGAGAGCATCTTACGCAGTATGCAGAGCTTTACCATTTGCTTTAAACATCAAACATCAAACATCAGGCGCACAGCGTGAGCCATTCTGCCATGCCACTTCTGTGTTGCACTGACTGAAAAGGGAAAAACCATTTCTTCATCAACACGCCTTGAATTGAAAAGCCTGAGAGGCTCTGAACTGACCACATATTGAGTACGATGGGTATAAATAACTGTCGGTGATTGAAAGTTTTTTTTGAGCAAGGTAGCTTGATAGGTTCGGGTAAGGTTAACGGGTTACAGAGGGCGTATGGAAAGGAAAATATTAATCATTGATTGTGCAGACGCGCCAGGACTTATCACTAAGATCACCGGGGTTTGTTTTGAGCACGGGCTAAATATTATTAAAAATAGTGAATTTGTTGATAATGCTCAAGGGCGCTTTTTTATGCGTACCGAGCTCGAAGGGCTAACTTTTTCTCCCTCGTTACAGCGAGAATTACAGGCGGTACTGCCAGAGAAAAACCATACCCGATTAGTTGATGCAGGTAAAAAGCGCATTGTGATTATGGTGACCAAAGAAGCTCATTGTTTAGGTGATATCTTAATTAAATCCTACTCAGGCGCCTTAGATGTCGAAATCGCGGCGGTGATTGGTAATCATCAGGTGCTGCAGCCGTTGGTTGAAAAGTTTGATATCCCTTTTCATTACATCAGCCACCAAGATGTAAGTCGTAGCGAACATGAAGCTATGATGCTTAACGTTATCGCTAATTACAGCCCTGATTATATTGTATTAGCAAAGTTTATGCGGGTGTTAGCTCCTGAATTTGTCAGCCAATATCCGAGCAAGATTATTAATATCCATCACTCATTTCTACCTGCATTTGTCGGGGCCGCCCCATACAAACAAGCATGGGAGCGAGGTGTCAAAATCATCGGGGCGACAGCGCACTTTGTGACGGATTCGCTCGATGAGGGACCCATTATCAAACAAGATGTGATCCCGGTTGATCATAGTTTTAGTGCTGAGGATTTGGCTCGCTGTGGCCGTGATGTTGAAAAAAGCGTTTTGAGCAAAGCATTGCATTTAGTGGTTAATGAAGAGGTGATTGTTTACGGTAATAAAACGGTGGTGTTTTAGCTTTTATAAAGCTGAGCGGCCTTGAGATCACCAAAGAATGCTAACCAAAGTATGCTAACCAAAGTATGATAACAACAGAAGAAAAAAATCCCGCAAAATGCGGGATTTTAAAGCGTGGAGTAATGAGCCCTAGGCTCAATTAATCGACGATGCGCAGTAGTTCGTTAATGCCGACTTTTCCGCGAGTCTTCTCATCGACTTTTTTAACGATGATGGCAGCGTATAAACTATAGGTACCACACTTAGAGGGTAGGTTGCCTGCAACAACTACCGAGCCTGCTGGAACGCGGCCGTAATGTACTTCACCGGTTTCACGGTCAAAAATACGTGTGCTTTGGCCGATATAAACGCCCATAGAGATCACACTACCTTCTTCAACCACAACACCTTCAACAATTTCAGAGCGTGCGCCGATAAAGCAGTTATCTTCAATGATGGTCGGGCCGGCTTGTAATGGCTCTAAAACGCCACCAATTCCGACACCGCCAGACAAGTGAACGTTCTTACCAATTTGAGCACAAGAACCGACAGTTGCCCATGTATCAACCATAGAACCTTCATCAACATAAGCGCCAAGGTTGACGTAAGATGGCATTAGTACTGTGTTCTTACCAATAAATGAACCTTTGCGGACTGCTGCTGGTGGTACTACGCGGATCGCTTCTTTGCGGAAACGGGCTTCGTCGTAATCAGCAAACTTCATTGGTACTTTGTCGAAGTATTTGGTTTCTGCGCCATCGATAACTTGGTTGTCGAAAATGCGGAATGAAAGTAATACCGCTTTTTTCAACCACTGGTGAACGTGCCATTCGCCATTAATTTTTTCAGCAACTCTGGCTTCGCCAGTGTCTAGCATGGCAATCACTTTTTCGACATCAGCGCGAACACTTGCATCAACTGTTGCCGGAGTGATCTCTGCGCGTGCTTCAAAAGCCGCTTCAATTCGTTGGCGTAAAGCCTCCATTTACTTCTCCCAATATTTTCGTTTAATGATAAATCTATAAAGCACTCATGAGTGCTTCACGTAATGTGTGTTGTTGAGTGTCATTTAGTTGCTGGCCATCGGCGCTCTGCAACAAAAAGAAATCTTCAGCTCTTTCACCAATGGTGGTGATTTTCGCTGCGAGTAAGGTAATTTCACAGCGGTACAATACTTCACCGACTCTGGCGAGTAACCCTGGGGAGTCGAGAGCGATAAGCTCCATCATACTTTTACCATGGCTACGGGTCTCAGGGAAACTGACTTGGGTTGCAACTTTAAAAGGTTTCATCTTTCTTGAAAGATTTCTAAACTTTGGCAACTTAGGCGTTTCATTACTTAAGGCTTTTATTAACGTCTTCTTGATCCCCTGGATCCGTGAGAGCTGTGATACGGGCTGGCCATCTTGTTCCAAAATAACAAAAGAGTCCAGCGCGTAGTTGTCCTTAGAGGTCATGATGCTTGCATCGTGAACGGTAATATTTTTATTATCTAAAATAGCCATCACGGCGGCAAATAACTTTGGTTTATCCTTGCCATATACAAACAACTCAGTTCCCCCGCGAGTAGCGTGCTTGGAGATCAAGACTAAGGCTTCATCATGTTTGTGTTTGATAATTGCCTCAGCATGCCAAGCAATTTGGTTAGGTTGATTTCGTAAAAAGTAATCGGCCTTAAAGCGCTGCCAAAGAGCGTCTAATTCTTTTTCCTTAATACCACGGCGCAGTAATTCTTTTTTCGCTTTAGCTTGATGTTCACGCACGCGGGCGCGAATGTCGACCGGCTTTTCCTTACCTCTGGCGAGCACTCTTTGGGTTGAAAAGTATAAGTCACGCAGCAGTGAGCCTTTCCAGTTATTCCAGGTTCTTTCATTGGTGGCACAGATATCGGCAACGGTTAAGCAATAGAGATAACTTAAATGCACGGCGTCGCGAACGCGCTCTGCAAAATCAGCGACAACATCGGGGTCGGAGATATCCCGGCGCTGGGCGGTAACAGACATCACCAGGTGGTTTTCAACCAACCAGCTGACTAAGCGACCATCATGATCATTCATGCCATGTAATTTACAAAAATCAAGCGCATCGGTCGCGCCGAGCTTGCTATGATCGCCGCCGCGCCCTTTGGCGATATCGTGGAAGATTGCTGCGAGTACCAGTAAGCCTTTTTTAGGGAGTTGGTTTATGAGGACAGAGCCTAGTGGGAACTCCTCTTTTTGCTCTGGCTGAGAGAATCGCTCAATATTGAGTAGTAGCCTGTGGGTGTGCTCATCAACGGTATAAGCATGAAACAGATCAAACTGCATCTGGCCTTCAATGGCGCGCCATGCGGGAAGATATGCCGACAGTACACCGTGCTTGTGCATCAGCGACAGTGCCACAATTCCTCGAGGGTGACGCAAAATCTGCATAAACAGTTTACGGCATGACTCGTGGTACATAAGCGGTTGCAGCTGAGCACGTCTAGCGCGGCGTAAACTGCGTAACGTGACGGCGTAGATAGCTTGAATATTGGAGTTTTTAGCGACCAACAAAAACAGCTGTAAGATATTTTCTGGCGTATCAAATAAGTCGCTATGTAAACTTTCAATAAAGATACCGCGGCGTTGGAAGTTGTCATCTATCGGGACGACTTCTAATGCTTTTATGTGGCCTAATGTTGCCCGTTTGAAGAGTTGAAGCAGCATTTGGTTTAGCTCCATGACTCGTCTAACCGTGCGGTAGTAGCGCTTCATCATCTGCTCAACAGCAAGCTGGGTGCCATCTTCATAACCCATTAACTTAGCGACCTGCGGCTGCAAGTCAAACAACAGCCTGTTTTCATCACGGCCGGAAATTAAGTGCAATGAACAGCGCAGTTGCCACAAAAAGTCTTGGGCTTCTAATAGCTCGTCAAGCTCTGTTGGCTCAAGAAAGCCGTGGTACACCAACTCTTCAAATTTCTCAGCGTTGAAGTGGCGCATGGCGACCCAGGCGACAGTCTGAATGTCGCGTAACCCACCGGGGCAGCTTTTTAAATTAGGCTCTAAATCAAATGCGCTGGCGCGAGTATGACGGGCTATTTGTTCGTCCCGCTTGGCGACATAAAACTCACTGCTGGGCCAAAAATTATCTTGGCGAATATTGCGGTAAAGTAGAGTAAACAAAGCCTGGGGGCCACAAAGTAGGCGCGATTCAAGTAAATTGGTTGCCACAGTGACATCTATGCGGCCTTGCTCAAGGGTTTGTTCAATGCTGCGTACACTATGACCGACTTCTAAGCCTGCATCCCAAATAAACGCGATGAATGCACCTAGGGCTTGTTCTGCATCTTGAGATAGCTCGCCTTCGGTCAGGAATAATAGGTCGACGTCTGAATGTGGGTGTAGTTCACCGCGGCCATAACCACCTACAGCGATTAATGCGATAGGAAACTGTTCGAGATGATGGGCGTGCCACTGCTTTTGCAACAGTTTATCAACGTGTTGGCAGCGAGTACTCACTATCGAGCGAATATCAGAAGTTGCATTAAAGGTTTCTAATAATTCTTGGTTCTGGTCGATTAACGCATTTTTTGCAGCTTGAGCACTATTCATCAAATCTCTTTTTCGAGAACGGATCCGTTGTGAACGATTATCTCTGCAAAAAAAGCTAATTTAAAGGGCTTTATTATGATTAATCATCAGTTAGCTAGGATTACGGCATCTTGCTTTATTTTGGTGCAGGTATTTGGCTGTAGACTCAGCGTTTGAAGCGGGTTTTAGATAGAAAAAAAGCGTGCTGAGCACGCTTTTTTGAGCAGAGGCCATAAAATTAGTGATTAATCACTCGAGGCAACTCTTTTTCTTCTTCTCGTAAGGTCAAGACTTCTACGCCAGTTTGGGTAACAAGTAATGTATGTTCCCACTGAGCTGAATTTTTGCCGTCAGAGGTGGTGACTGTCCAGTTATCTTTCTTATCCAGAACGCTAGTATGGCGGCCGGCATTAATCATAGGTTCGATAGTGAAACACATGCCTGGGCGTAATACGGTTTTGTCATTATTTTTGTAATGCATGACCTGTGGCTCTTCATGAAAGCCTGCGCCAATGCCGTGACCGCAGTAATCGGTCACAATGCTGTATTTTTCAAGGCCGGTTTTCTTTGATTTGATGAACTTTTCAATCAAGGTGCCGATTTCACCTAACTTCATGCCTGGACGCACTTTTTTAATGCTTAGATATAGCGCTTCTTGGGCGATACGGCATAGGCGAGCGTTCTTTGGGCTGACATCGCCGATAAGGAACATCTTAGAGGTATCACCGTGGTAACCATCAACAATGACCGTGATATCAATATTGATGATATCACCATCAATAAGCGGACGATCACTTGGAATGCCGTGACAGATCACATCGTTAATTGAGGTGCAAATTGATTTTGGAAAACCATGATAATCAAGAGGTGCAGAGATAGCGCCATTATCTTCAGTGAATTTAGCGCAGATAGCGTTTAATTCATTGGTCGTCGCACCCGCTTTGACATGTGGTGCGATCATTTCGAGTACTTGTGCGGCTAGTTTACCCGCGGCACGCATCTTTTCAATCTCTTCAGCTGTCTTAATTACTATACTCATTCTAGTATCTCTTAGTCTTTAAATTATCGTCTTTCAATCTGACGATTATGCCTGAAAAACGACGTAAATATTTGTGCTTTTTTTCATATTATGGTATAAAGCGCGCCGTTATGTTTGACTCTTGTCGATCTCACCTTAAGGTGGTTCGTTCGAGTTAAGATGGCGGCCATTATACATGGCTATTGATAAATACTAAATCACACACATATCGACACGTTCTTCGGGGTGCCCTCAATAGGGTCGAAGATATGGGATATGTGGAGGTCTAACCCCTAATATTTTAAGGTAAATAAAATGACTACAGTTTCAATGCGCGACATGCTACAAGCCGGTGTTCACTTCGGTCACCAGACTCGTTACTGGAACCCAAAGATGAAGCCATTCATCTTTGGCGCTCGTAACGGTGTTCACATCATCAACCTAGAGCACACTGTACCAATGTTCAACGAAGCACTTGCTTTCATCAGCAACGTTGCATCTAAGAAAGGTAAAGTTCTTTTTGTTGGTACTAAGCGTGCTGCAAGCGAAGCTATCAAAG
Source organism: Shewanella sp. 0m-6 (assembly GCF_052977325.1). Classification (NCBI taxonomy): domain Bacteria; kingdom Pseudomonadati; phylum Pseudomonadota; class Gammaproteobacteria; order Alteromonadales; family Shewanellaceae; genus Shewanella; species Shewanella sp. 0m-6. Next base: position 97,646 of record NZ_JBRIMD010000009.1, on the reverse strand, counting down.
AAGCTGCTGTTTCTTGTGATCAGTACTATGTTGATCACCGTTGGTTAGGTGGTATGTTGACTAACTGGAAAACAGTTCGTCAATCAATCAAGCGTCTTAAAGACCTTGAAAGCCAGTCTGTAGACGGTACTTTCGACAAGCTGACTAAGAAAGAAGCGCTAATGCGTACTCGTGAACTTGATAAGCTAGAGAAGTCTCTAGGTGGTATCAAGAACATGGCTGGTCTACCAGACGTGATTTTCGTAATCGGTGCTGACCACGAGCATATCGCTATTAAAGAAGCTAACAACCTAGGTATTCCAGTTGTTGCTGTTGTTGATACAAACTCTTCTCCAGACGGTATCAACTACATCGTTCCTGGTAACGATGATGCTATGCGTTCTATCCGTCTTTACACTGGTGCTGTTGCTGCTGCTGCGAAAGCTGGCCGTGGTCAAGACCTAGCTGTACAAGCTGAGCAAGACGGTTTCGTAGAAGCTGAATAATAAAGGTCGATGATTTTCATCACCCTTATTAACCAAGATACATGATTGGTGAACAGGGGCGCTCTCATTTAAACTGATAGGCCCCTGTTTTATATCTATTGAATTTGAAGAATTATCTGTAGAGGATTTAGCAATGGCAATTACTGCTGCCCAAGTTAAAGAACTTCGTGACCGCACTGGCGCTGGCATGATGGACTGTAAAAAAGCACTGACTGAAACTAACGGTGACATCGAGTTAGCAATTGATAACATGCGTAAGAGCGGTGCTGCTAAGGCTGCTAAAAAAGCGGGTAACATCGCTGCTGAAGGTACTATCCTTATCAAGCAAGGTGAAGGTTACGCTGCTCTACTAGAAGTTAACTGTCAAACTGACTTCGTAGCAAAAGATTCTAACTTCCTAGCATTTGCTAACGAAGTACTAGATGTTGCTGCAGCATCTAAAGTAACTATCGAAGATTTGAAAGCACAGTTCGAAGAGACTCGTGTTGCACTAGTTGCAAAAATCGGCGAAAACATCAACGTTCGTCGCGTTGAATACATCGATGGTGCAAACCTAGCACAATACCGTCACGGTGATCGTATCGGTGTTGTTGTTACTGGTGAAGCTGACGAAGACACACTAAAGCACATTGCTATGCATGTTGCTGCGTCTAAGCCTGAGTATGTTAACCCTTCTGACGTTCCTGCTGAAGTTGTTGAGAAAGAAAAAGCACTTCAAATCGAAATCGCTATGAACGAAGGTAAGCCTGCTGAGATCGCTGAGAAGATGGTTGTCGGTCGTATGAAGAAGTTCACTGGTGAGGTTTCTCTTACTGGTCAAGCTTTCATCATGGAACCAAAGAAAACTGTTGGCGAAATTCTTAAAGAGAAAGGCGCTTCAGTAACTAACTTCATCCGCTTAGAAGTGGGTGAAGGTATCGAAAGAAAAGAAGAAGATTTTGCTGCTGAAGTAGCTGCACAAATCGCTGCTACAAATAAGGCTTAATCTCCTTTTTTAGCAAACATAAGACCGTAGCAATTGCTGCGGTCTTATCGTATATACTCGAATAGTTTTGTGTTTTGCTAAGTAACATTCGGTATAACTATTCCAGTGTATAACCCCTATCGCCATAATCAGGACTAATAAATATGAGTACCAATCCTAAACCTGCATTTCGTCGTGTTCTTTTAAAACTAAGTGGTGAAGCCCTAATGGGTGAAGAAGGCTTCGGCATTGATCCTAAAGTGCTTGATCGTATGGGGCAGGAGATCAAAGAGCTAGTAGAGCTAGGTATTCAAGTGGGTGTTGTCATTGGCGGTGGTAACTTGTTCAGGGGTGAAGGTCTGGCTAACGCGGGTATGAACCGTGTAGTGGGCGATCACATGGGCATGTTGGCAACAGTGATGAACGGCTTAGCAATGCGTGATTCGTTGCACCGTGCATATGTTAATGCACGTTTAATGTCAGCTATTCCGCTTAAAGGCGTATGTGATGACTATAACTGGGCTGAAGCAATTAGTTTGCTTAAATCAGGCCGTGTTGTTATTTTTGCTGCAGGTACAGGTAACCCATTCTGTACGACTGACTCTGCTGCGTGTTTACGCGGTATTGAGATTGAAGCAGAAGTAGTGATTAAAGGCACGAAAGTTGACGGTGTTTATTCAGATGATCCAGTTAAAAACCCAGAAGCCGTCAAGTATGATGTAATGGGGTACAATGAAGTACTCGAAAAAGAATTGAAAGTAATGGATTTGGCTGCATTCACTATGGCCAGAGACCATAATATGCCATTGCTTGTATTTAACATGAATAAACCAGGTGCACTGCGCCGCGTTATCATGGGCGAGCAAGAAGGCACAATGATTAAAGCTGATTAAGCAATATTTAGTGACTTAAAAGGACATATAACGTGATAAACGAAATTAAGAGCGATGCGCAAACTCGCATGGACAAGTGTGTAGAGTCAACAAAAACTCAAATGGCTAAAGTTCGTACTGGCCGTGCACACCCAAGCTTATTGGATACTATCCAAGTACCTTACTACGGTTCGCTGACTCCGCTTAAGCAAGTTGCAAGTGTCTCTATTGGCGATGCTCGTACGTTAACGGTATCTGTATTTGACCGTACTATGATTGCAGCTGTTGAAAAGGCAATCATGAGTTCAGATCTTGGTTTAAACCCAATGTCTGCAGGCGCGACTATTCGCATTCCATTGCCAGCCCTAACTGAAGAGCGTCGTAAAGACCTTATCAAAGTGGTTCGTGCAGAAGCAGAAAACGGCCGTATTGCTATCCGTAATGTTCGCCGTGATGCTAATTCGAATGTAAAAGAATTAGAGAAAGACAAAGAGTGCACTGAAGATGACGTTCGTCGCAGTGAAGATGATGTGCAGAAGCTAACTGATGCGCACATTAAGCTAATCGATGAAATCTTGGCTGCTAAAGAAAAGGAGCTGATGGAGTTCTAATCGTACTCATCAGCATAGGGGAATGTTCACTATTTAGGTTGATTTTTAATGAGGCCTTGTGCAGATTTTTTGCTTCTTTATTGAGAAGTAGCGAGCTTTTTGCGACAGGTATTAAGCTTCACAGTTCACGCCTTGTAATAAAAGCGGCGAGCTCGGACAAAAATTAAACTTGAATGGACAACATGCCCTAGAGTTCAGACGCCGTGTAGAGTTATACTACACGGCGTTTGTCTATTTTTAAGGGTTGTAATAGATGTCAATCGATTCCCAATCTGACACTGAAGTGACAGAGACATTACCAAATGAGATATCGACTTTGGTAAAACAGTCTATCCCCAAACACGTTGCTATCATTATGGATGGTAATGGTCGTTGGGCACAGGCGCAGGGAAAGCCAAGAGTCATCGGCCATAAGGCGGGTGTAAAGGCGGTTAGGCGAGCGGTGAGTACGGCCCGAAATTTGGGTGTTGAATCATTAACATTGTTTGCGTTTTCTAGTGAAAACTGGCGCAGACCAGACAAAGAAGTCAGCTTGTTAATGGAGCTGTTTTTTACAGTGCTTCAGCGTGAACTTAAGCTGTTACACAACAATGGGGTTCGCCTCAATATTATCGGTGATATCAGTCGATTTTCTCCCCGTTTGCAAAAGCAGATTGCAGCAGCAGAAGAGAAAACGGCAGAGAATCATGATTTAGTGCTTAATGTCGCGGCCAACTACGGTGGACGATGGGACATTATGCAAGCGGCGCAAAAATTAGCTGCTAAGGTCGAATCTGGTGAAATGAGCAGCACTCAGTTTACCGAAGAGGCAATTAGTGAGCATTTGTGCATGCAAAATCAAGCCGAAGTTGATTTAATGATCCGCACAGGTGGTGACTATCGCATAAGTAACTTTGTCTTGTGGCAAGCCGCTTACGCTGAGTTAGTCTTTACTGACACTCTGTGGCCGGATTTTGATGAGGATGCGTTTAAAGACGCGATTGCTATTTTTGCTAATCGTCAGCGTCGATTCGGTTTGACAGGAACTCAAATCGATACCATCCGCTCTTTATAATAATTAATGAGGGAAGTTTTTTGCTAAAACAACGAATAATAACAGCAATATGGTTAATCCCCTTAGTTTTTGGTGCCATTTTCGGTTTACCGACTGAGTATTTTTCTTGGGCACTATTGGGAGTCTTTTTAATAGCCGCCAAGGAGTGGGGGCGTATTATCGATAGCAACTGTGAGATGACTCAATGGAGTTTCACCGTCACTATCGGCGTCCTATTAACCGCGCTAAACCTAATGGTGCCAGCTGATGAAATTTGGCACCGTGGTATGCTACATCCGATATTTCTCGCGGTGATCCTAATTGGTGGGTTCTGGTGGTTTATGTCGTTCATCATGGTGTTATCTTTCCCGAAAAGCGCACGCTTCTGGGAAAATAGCCACATGCTGAAATCCATGTTTGGTCAGTTGACCCTGATCCCATGTTTCGTTTCGTTACTTTCCCTTAAGGCACTTAGTACTCAAGCATCGCCATATTACGGTGGCACCTTGGTATTTTTAGTTATGCTTGTCGTTTGGGCTACAGACTCAGGTGCTTATTTTGCAGGTAAGCGATTTGGTAAGCGCAAGCTTATGCCAAATGTGAGTCCAGCCAAAACGATAGAAGGGTTGCTCGGTGGTCTGTTGACGACCATGTTAGTGGTTGCAGGTATTATGTATTTCTCACCAGAGCAAGAGATTGGTTTACTTATCGCTGTGACTTTATTTACTGCACTAGCCTCTGCAGTAGGCGACTTGTCTGAAAGTATGTTTAAGCGAGTGGCGAAAATTAAAGACTCTGGCACGATCCTACCGGGTCACGGTGGCGTATTAGATAGAATCGATAGCCTCACGGCTGCTTTACCTGTATTCACATTAATCTATATAGCTTTTTGGATGTAACTAAATGCAAAACATGGTGATTTTAGGCGCGACCGGCTCTATCGGAGCGAGCACTTTAAGTGTTGTCGCGTGTAATCCTGAGCAGTACAAGGTATTTGCACTGGTCGCAAATACCAATGTCGCAAAGATGCTAGAGATCTGTACTTTGCATCAACCTAAAATTGCCCATATGGTCGATGCAAATGCTGCTCAAGCACTGAAGCAGCAACTGCCAAGCCATTTAAATATCGAAGTGACAAGCGGTGAAGATGAACTCTTATCGCTTGTCAGTAGCAATGACGTTGATACGGTGATGGCGGCCATTGTTGGCGCAGCGGGCTTGCCTTCGACACTTGCGGCGGTTAACGCCGGTAAGCGAGTGCTACTTGCCAATAAAGAGTCGCTGGTGATGTCGGGTCAATTGTTTATCGAAGCGATGCAAAACTCTGGTGCGCAAGTGTTACCCGTCGATAGTGAACACAATGCCATTTTTCAGTGTTTGTCTGAGCGTTCTCAGCTTGAAATTGGCCGCTGCGATCTAGTGGCTGCAGGGGTTTCTCACATCTTGCTGACAGGTTCTGGCGGACCATTTTTAACGTCTGATTTGGCTACGTTATCGGCAATGACTCCTGAGCAGGCTTGTAAGCATCCTAACTGGTCTATGGGGCGTAAAATCTCGGTTGATTCGGCGACTATGATGAACAAAGGTCTTGAGTACATTGAGGCGCGTTGGTTGTTTAACGCCAGTCCTGAGCAGCTAAAGGTTGTGATCCACCCTCAAAGTGTGATTCATTCTATGGTGCAGTATCGTGACGGCTCAGTGTTAGCACAGCTAGGCAACCCCGATATGCGTACACCGATTGCTCATTGTATGTCTTTTCCACAGAGAATTAACTCAGGAGTTGAACCTTTAGACTTTTTCAAAGTCGGACAGTTAAGCTTCTTAGAACCTGATTTTAATCGTTTCCCCTGTTTAGCGCTGGCGATCGAAGCCTGTAAGCAAGGCCAGGAAGCGACAACGGTATTAAACGCTGCCAACGAAATTTCGGTACAAGCATTTTTAGGTGGCAAGATACGTTTTACCGATATAGCAAGAATAAACGAACAAAGCTTAATGAATACGGCGACGCATCCATTAAACAGTATCGATGATATTTTGGCGTTAGACTTTCAAAGTCGTCAATACACGTTAGACGCTATCACTAAGCTCAATTAGTTCAGAGGAAAGGAATGATCGATTTTTTATGGAACCTAGGTTCCTTTGTTGTTGCATTGGGGATATTAATTGCTGCTCATGAATATGGGCACTTTTGGGTCGCACGTCGCTGCGGCGTAAAAGTTGAGCGCTTCTCGATCGGTTTTGGTCGGGCTATTTGGCGCAAGACTGGCAAAGATGGCACAGAGTATGTCCTTGCGATGATCCCACTGGGTGGCTATGTCAAAATGCTCGACGAGCGCGTTGATGAGGTGCCTGAAGAGTTAAAAGAACAAGCCTTTAACCGTAAGTCAGTTTGGCAGCGCATCGCCATTGTAAGTGCTGGCCCCATTGCTAACTTTATCTTTGCGATTATTGCATTGTACGCCATGTATCTTATTGGCGTTCCAGCCATTAAACCAATCATCGACTCAACTATCGCGGGCACACCTGCTGCGCAAATCGTGGTTAAAGAGCCGATGCAGATCATGGCGATTGGTAGCCAAAAAGTCAGGGATTGGGAAGAAGTTAATCTCGCCCTAGCTGGACACATAGGTGACAGTAATGTCGATGTGACCGTCGCGCCACTGTCTCGCTTGCAAGGCTCGTCTGGCGATGAGCATACCTATTCGTTAAATACACAAGATTGGAAGATTAACCCCGAAAAAGAACTGCCGATCACCGCTATTGGTCTTGGCATGTATCGTCCTGCGATATTACCCACACTGGCACTCGTTAGTGATGATGGCGCAGCGGGTCAGGCCGGTATCAAGGTGGGTGACACCTTAGTTGCGATTGATGGTGAAAAATACCAAGATTGGCCGCGTTTCGTAGAGATTATTCAGGGCTCAGCCAATAAGCCTGTCAGCATTACCATACGTCGTGATGGAGAGCAGTTCACGGTTAAGGTAACGCCTAAGTCTCGTGAAAATGCTGAAGGTCAACTTGAAGGCGTGATTGGCGTGGCCCCAACATCTGAACCATGGCCAGAAAACATGAAGATACAATTGGAATACGGATTTTTAGATTCTTTTCCAGTTGCAGTCGATAAAACATGGCAACTTGTCTCTGTCAGCATTAAGATGATTGGCAAGTTACTTACTGGTGACGTTTCAGTTAAAAACTTGAGTGGTCCTATTTCTATTGCACAAGGTGCGGGAAATAGCGCTGACGTCGGACTGGTATATTTTTTAGGTTTTCTTGCATTGATTAGCGTGAACTTAGGCATTATTAATTTATTGCCTTTGCCAGTGTTAGATGGGGGACACCTTTTGTATTACTTCATTGAGGTAATTACAGGCAGGCCTGTACCGGATAAGGTACAGGAAATTGGATTCAGAATTGGGGCAGCTATGCTGCTGATGTTGATGAGTGTTGCGCTTTTCAATGACTTTTCCCGACTCTGAGCAAGGACAGACAAATAATTAGAAGTGCTCTATGAGATTGAATAAACTTTTTGCCTCGATGTTATTAGTCGGAGCGTCTTTTTCAGGGAACGGTTGGGCCGAAACATTCCAACCTTTTGAAGTAGCTGATATCCAAGTTGAAGGTTTACAGCGAGTGGCACTCGGTGCGGCTTTGCTCAACCTACCTGTGAAGGTTGGGGATACTGTTGATCAATTAAAATTGCAACAAGCAATAAAAAGCTTATATGCATCAACTAACTTCGAAAAAATTGAAGTGCTGCGCGATGGTAATGTGTTGGTCGTTAAAGTGACTGAGCGCCCAACCATCAGCTCTGTTACCTTTGAAGGTAACAAAGATATTAAAGATGAGCAGTTACAAGAGAGTCTTGATGGCTCTGGTGTGAAAGTCGGCGAGTCTCTCGACCGTACTATGCTCTCTGGTATCGAAAAAGGCTTGCAGGATTTCTATTACGGCGTAGGTAAGTACGGTGCTAAAGTTAAAGCCGAAATTATCAATCTACCCCGTAACCGAGTTGAGCTTAAGTTCACCTTTACCGAAGGTTTAGCCGCCGAAATTCGTCAGATTAATGTCGTGGGTAACACCGAGTTTAGTGATGCTGAGCTTATCGGCATGCTTGAGCTAAAAGACTATGTCGCTTGGTGGGATCTGTTTGGCGAGCGCCGTTATCAAAAACAAAAGCTACAAGCTGATCTTGAAACGATTAAGACTTACTACCAAAACCGTGGCTACATTCGTTTTGATGTAACCTCTACGCAGGTGGCAATGACACCTGATCGTAAAGGACTCTATATTACGATTAACGTCGATGAAGGTGAGCAGTACAAAGTCAAAGACGTTAATCTAACTGGCGACTTAATGGGTAAAGAAGAGGTGCTTGAAGCCATCTTACCTTTGAAATCCGGTGATATGTATAACGGCGGTGATGTGACCTTTACCGAAGAGATGTACGGTAAATACTTAGGTCGATTTGGTTACGCCTATCCTGAAGTGAAAACCTACCCAGAAATTGATGATGAAACGAAAGAGGTAAACCTCAACATCAACATCAATCCTGGCAAGCGTGTATATGTTCGTAATATCAGCTTTACGGGTAACACGGTAACGAAAGATGAAGTCATGCGTCGTCAGTTACGTCAGATGGAAGGTGCTTGGCTTAACTCTGCGCAAGTAGAGCTGTCAAAATCTAATCTTAACCGTTTAGGTTACTTCGAGACTGTTGATACTGAAACTGTGCAAGTGCCAGGTACCGATGATTTAGTCGATGTGGCATTTAGTGTTAAAGAGCAGCCATCAGGCTCATTTAATGCTGGCGTTGGTTACGGTACTGAATCTGGACTTAGTCTTCAGTTTGGTGTTCAGCAAAGTAACTTCTTAGGCACGGGTAATCAGGCTGGTATTAATTTAAACACCAACAAATACTCTAAGAACGTCAATATTAACTATACCGATCCATACTTCACTAAAGATGGCGTGAGCCTAGGTGGTAGTATCTATTGGAGTGAGTTTGATGCTGATGAGGCAAACCTTGAAGCCTATAAGAACAGCTCTTATGGTATTTCGTTAAACTCAGGTTTCCCTATTAACGAATATAACCGTATTAACGGTGGTATTGGATATCGTCATAACGAGATCTCTGAAATCTCTGCTTATGAGCAAGCGATTCGCTTCTACGATATTTACCGTGACAGTGATGATCCAAATGCTGGCTTAGCTTTCGATAACTTCGAATTAAGTCTGGGTTGGTCACGCAGTAACTTAAACCGTGGTACTTTCCCATCGGATGGTTCATCACAGCGTTTAAACGGTAAGATGACGGTACCAGGTTCTGATCTGCAGTATTTTAAAGCGGATTTTGATACAAGCTTTTACTTCCCACTTAACCGTAATCACAGCTTTGTTGTGCTAAGCCGAGCGCGTTTAGGTTACGGTAACGGTTACGGTAAGTTTAACGATAATGACCAGATCTTACCTTTCTGGGAAAACTATTACTCGGGTGGTAGCAGCTCATTGCGTGGCTTTAAGTCTAACTCAGTGGGTCCGCGCTCATTCTACTTGTATCGTGGCAGCGAGCCATGTGCGCCAGATCCATCGGGTGAAGGCTGTAGCTTACCTGGCGATCCTAACCAGATTCAGGTGAGTTCAGGTCGCTCAATTGGTGGTAACGCCATTGCAACTGCCAGTTTAGAGCTTATTGTGCCTACCCCATTCCTGGACGAGGCTTATACAAATTCTGTACGTACTAGTTTCTTTGTGGATGCCGGTAACGTGTGGGACACTGAGTTTGACTACGATTCATATCGTTACCTTCCAGTTGAAGAGTTTGATAGACTAGAAGATTATAGCGATCCGAGCCGTATTCGTGCCTCTTGGGGTATGAGCGTGCAGTGGCTATCGCCGATGGGACCTATGGTCTTTAGCCTTGCATGGCCAATCAAGGAATACGAGGATGATGAAACTGAGATCTTCTCGTTTAATATTGGTAAAACTTTCTAAAATCAATTTGAAAAAATCGGCAAGTTTTGCTGAGATAAAGGAGTTTGTTTTGAATAAGATGTTGAATCGCGCAATGATGGTTTTGGTTCTTTTAGGTGCACCGCTAGCGGCACACGCAGAAAAGATCGCAGTAGTTGATATGCAAGCAGTTTTTGAGCAGTTGCCACAGCGCGAGCAAGTGAACGAAACATTAAAAGCTGAGTTCGGTGACCGTGTTGCTGATGTGCAAAAGATGCAAGAAGAGCTTCGTGGTTTGCTAGAAAAACAGCAACGTGATGCGGCGCTAATGAGCGAGTCACAAAAGACCGACATGATGCGTAAAATGGAATCTATGAAAGCTGAGCTACAATTGAAAGGCAAAGCGTTAGATGAAGATATGCGTCGCCGTAACGGTGAAGAGCAAAACAAGCTACTGCTTGAAGTTCAAAAGACAATTAATACTATTGCTGAAAAAGAGCAGTATGACATGGTACTTCAACGTGGTGCTGTTATCTATGTTAAGCCAAGTGCTGACATCAGTAACAAAGTGGTTGAAGCTTTAGGTAAAGGCAAGTAAATAGATGAAAAGCTATACTTTAAGAGTATTGGCTGACCATTTAAATGCAGACGTTCAAGGTGATGACTCAGTTGAAATTTCAACTGTAGGCACCTTGGACGGTGCAGGTTCAGGTCAAATCTCTTTTTTGGCAAATTCAAAGTATCGTTCGCAGCTGACTAGTTCAGCTGCGTCTGCGATCTTAATGACGCCTAAAGATGCAGAAGGTTTTACAGGCAATGCGATTGTATTAAATGATCCCTATGTCGGTTTTGCTCGCATCGCACAATTTCTTGATACAACCCCAAAGGCGGCAGACGGTATCCACCCATCGGCACAAATAGCGGCCTCGGCCATGCTAGGTGAAGGCGTGGCAATTGGTGCGAATGCGGTCATTGGCGAGAATGTTATTCTTGGTAATAACGTTCAAGTTGGGGCGGGCTGTGTTATTGGTCAAGATAGTGTGATTGGTTCAAATACACTGTTATGGGCTAATGTAACGGTTTATCACAACGTTCATTTAGGCCAAGATTGCATCATCCATTCGGGAACGATTTTAGGTTCTGATGGTTTCGGTTACGCTAATGAACGCGGTCAGTGGGTTAAGATCCCGCAAACTGGTGGTGTGCGTATTGGTGATCGAGTTGAAATCGGTGCTAACACGACGGTAGACCGAGGCGCCATAGCCCATACTGAAATTCACGACGGGGTTATTCTAGATAACCAAGTCCAGATTGCCCATAACGATATTATCGGTGCTAATACTGCTATAGCAGGTAGTACGGTTGTTGCGGGTAGTGTAACGATTGGCAAGTATTGTATTATCGGCGGTAATTGTGCGATTTCAGGTCATTTAAGTATTGCTGATGGCGTACATGTGACTGGCAGTACCAACGTCACTAGCATTATTCGCGAAAAAGGCGTTTATTCATCGGCAACAGCCGCAATGGATAATAAGCTGTGGCGTAAGAATACCGTTCGTTTTAGACAGCTAGATACGCTATTTCAGCGCGTAAAAGCACTGGAAAATAACGTAAAGTAAATGACTGCTTTGTGCAGATAAAGGAAAGATTCGTGTCAAATCAATTGAATACAATGGATATCAAAGAGATCCTAAAATTTTTACCTCATAGGTATCCATTTTTATTGATCGATAGAGTATTGGATTTCACACCAGGTGAAACCTTACACGCTATTAAAAACGTCACAATTAATGAGCCATTTTTTCAGGGACATTTCCCGGTTCAACCTGTGATGCCAGGCGTATTGATTTTAGAGGCTATGGCGCAGGCTACAGGACTCCTTGCTTTTAAAACCATGAGCGATGAGCCGTCTAATGACGCGTTATACTATTTTGCCGGTATTGATAAAGCGCGTTTTAAGCGCGTTGTTGAGCCTGGTGACCAACTTCATTTTGAAGTGCAAATGATTAAAGAGCGCCGTGGGATTGGCGTGTTTACTGGCGTTGCTAAAGTGGATGGCGAGATTGTTTGTTCAGCGGAAATCATGTGTGCACGTAGAGAGATTTCTAAGTGATTGATAAATTAGCTTATGTTCACCCTGATGCCAAAATAGGCAAAAATGTCACTATTGGTCCGTGGACCTATATTGGTGCTGATGTTGAAATCGGTGATGACTGTTGGTTCAGTTCACACGTTGTTGTGAAAGGACCTACCGTCATTGGTAAAGGTAATAAGTTTTACCAATTTGCCTCAGTCGGTGAAGATTGCCAAGATAAGAAATATGCCGGTGAAGCAACCCGATTAATTATTGGCGACAATAACGTTATTCGTGAGTCTGTCACCATTCACCGTGGTACCACTCAAGATGAGTGGGAAACACGTATTGGCTCTAACAACCTATTTATGGCCTATGTGCATATCGCTCATGACTGTGTGGTAGGTAACAACGTCATTATGGCTAATAACGCATCGATTGCCGGTCATGTTCATGTTGGTGATTGGGCTATTTTAGGTGGCATGACCGGTGTGCATCAGTTCGTGCATATTGGTGCTCACGCCTTCACGGCTGGTAGCTCCCTTATCCTTAACGATGTGCCGCCTTTTGTGATGGCATCGGGTCAGCCTGCGATTCCTCGAGGTTTGAACATCGAAGGCTTAAAGCGCCGTGGATTCTCAAAAGAATCACAGCTTTCAGTCCGCAGAGCCTATAAGACTCTATATCGCAGCAACTTAACGGTTGCAGAAGCGATTGAGCAGCTTAAAGAGGCTGCAGTTGATGACGAACAAGTTCAAATGCTAATTGAATTTGTTGCTTCCTCTCAGCGAGGCATCATCCGCTAAGTAAGTTATTGAACCCGTGTAAAAGCGGGTTCTTTCTTTCCTCCCATTATTAACCACAGACGTTATTCTATGAGTTCAAACAATCCTCGTGTATTTGCAATGGTTGCCGGAGAGATCTCGGGCGACATCCTCGGAGCAGGCTTAATAAAAGCGTTGCAGAAGCAATATCCTGATGCTCGATTTATTGGGGTTGGTGGTCCACGTATGGACGCCCTTGGTTTTGAGTCTATCTTCTCTTATGAAGAGCTGGCTGTTATGGGAATTGTTGAAGTATTGTCACGCCTACCGAGACTACTAAAAGTTCGAGCAACATTAGTTGATGAGTTCACTAAGCTGAATCCCGATTGTTTTATTGGCATCGACGCACCCGATTTTAATATTGGCTTGGAACTCAAGCTTAAAGCTCGGGGTATTAAAACCGTACATTACGTCAGTCCATCTGTATGGGCGTGGCGACCAAAACGTATTTTTAAAATCGCTAGGGCAACGGATATGGTGTTGTCATTGTTACCTTTTGAAAAAGCGTTTTACGATGAATACCAAGTGCCTTGCACCTTTGTTGGACATACGTTAGCCGATGACATTGAGCTTGAAAGTGATAAAGCACAGGCACGTGAATTACTCGGTCTGGATAAAGATGCTGAGTATTTAGCGATATTACCTGGTTCTCGTGGTGGTGAGCTTAAGATGTTAGCCGAGCCCTTTGTTAAAGCGGCAACCCTAATCAAGCAGCGCTATCCTGATATTAAATTTGTTACGCCTTTGGTTAATCAAAAACGTCGTGATCAATTCGAGCTTGCCTTACGCGAGTATGCGCCAGATTTAGAGATCCACCTCATTGAAGGTCATTCTCGTGAAGTGATGGCGGCGGCTGATTGTATTTTATTGGCATCGGGCACAGCCACGCTTGAAGCTATGTTAGTTAAGCGACCTATGGTGGTGGCATATCGAGTGAGTCCTATCACTTATCGTATCGCCAAAGGCATGATGCTGACTAAACGCTATTCATTGCCTAACCTACTGGCAGATGAAGATATTGTTGAAGAGCTTATTCAAGCAGATTGTACGCCAGAGAAAATAGCAACAGCAGTGTCAAAGCAGTTGGACGATGATTTTACACCACTGCATGACCGTTTCATGTCAATTCATCAAATGATAAGACGAGACGCCAGTGCTCGCGCAGCTGATGCGGTGATAAAACTGATTGAGGAACAAGCATAATGGCTGTAATAAAAGATATCACTCCTGAACAAGTGGCCCAAATTTGTATTGGTCAATACGCAGGTGTTGATGAAGTAGGCCGCGGACCTTTGATTGGTAATGTTGTCACCGCAGCGGTGATTTTAGATCCTAATAACCCTATCGAAGGGTTAAATGATTCTAAGAAACTGTCAGAGAAAAAGCGTGAGTTGCTGTTTGAACAAATTCAGCAAAAGGCCTTAAGTGTTAGTGTGGGCTCAGCGACACCAGCTGAAATTGACGATCTAAATATTTTGCATGCGACTATGCTGGCGATGCAGCGTGCTGTTGCAGGGCTCAGTATTAAGCCAAGCAGTGTGTTAGTCGATGGTAATCGCAGTCCTGACTTTGGTGTGCTCAGTCATGCAATTATCAAAGGTGATGGCCTTATCGATGCGATTAGTGCAGCTTCAATTATTGCCAAGGTTGTTCGTGATAGAGAGATGGATGTCCTTGCTGCGCAATACCCAGATTATGGTTTTGACAAACATAAAGGTTACCCTACTAAAGCGCACTTTGAAGCACTCGCAAAGCACGGTGTACTGCCTGAGCATCGTAAAAGCTTTCGCCCCGTTCGTGAGGCATTAATTTAGCTCGACACAATTTTTCCGGTGAAAGATTTACTTGCTTGAGGCATCCTTTTGCCGGAAAATTAACTCATCAGCCTGAGCGATTGCAGTTAAACTTGTTTGCAATCACCCCATGTTTTACTCTGTAAGATTGACCAGCAGTCTTCATTTATCAAAAAAGAAAGATACTCCTAATTATGTCTGATCCACGTTTTGTTCACTTGCGCGTCCACAGCGATTTTTCTATGTCTGATGGACTTTCTAAAGTTAAGCCTATTCTAGGGAAAGTGGCTGAGCTTGGAATGCCTGCGGTTGCATTAACCGATCAGACGAACATGTGTGGTTTGGTCAAGTTTTATGGAGGCTGCCATGATGCGGGTATCAAGCCTATTATTGGCACCGATTTTTGGGTAAAAGTCCCAGGATTTGATGAGTTTTGTTCTATTACTGCCTTAGCGATGGACAATAAAGGTTACTCAAACCTGACTTTGTTGATTAGCGATGCGTATCTGCGCGGCAATATTAACGACAAAGCTGTGATTGACCATGAATGGTTAGTGAAATATAACGAAGGGTTAATTCTGCTTTCAGGTGGCAAAGACGGTGATGTTGGTCGTGCGTTGCTGAAA
Organism: Shewanella sp. 0m-6; assembly: GCF_052977325.1. Classification (NCBI taxonomy): domain Bacteria; kingdom Pseudomonadati; phylum Pseudomonadota; class Gammaproteobacteria; order Alteromonadales; family Shewanellaceae; genus Shewanella; species Shewanella sp. 0m-6. The sequence goes on along the minus strand of NZ_JBRIMD010000009.1, from coordinate 82,412 downwards.
GATAACCATGGTCAAGTAGAGTCATTAATCGACTTTTATAAGAGCCACTTTCCTGACCGATATTATTTAGAGCTGCTACGAACAGGTCGTCCAGATGAAGAGCGTTATCTGCACATGGCGGTCGCACTTGCCGAGCAAAAAGACTTACCAGTGGTTGCGACTAATCAGGTGGTATTTAATAAGCCTGAGCAGTTTGACGCCCACGAAATTCGGGTCGCAATTTATGATGGCTTTACGCTAGCCGATCCGCGCAGACCGAAGAAATACAGTGACCAACAATACTTTAAAAGTAGCGATGAGATGTGCGAGCTATTTGAAGATATTCCTGAGGCGATTCAAAATACGGTCGAAATTGCTAAGCGCTGTAACGTTACCGTAAGACTGCACGAATACTTCTTGCCGAACTTCCCGACAGGTGATTTGACCATTGAAGACTTCTTGGTCGATGTATCAGAAAAGGGCCTTGAAGAGCGACTCGAGTTTCTTTTCCCTGATCCAGATCTTAGAGCTGAGAAACGCCCTGAATACGATGAGCGTCTCGATATCGAGCTTAAAGTGATTAACCAGATGGGCTTTCCTGGTTACTTCCTTATCGTAATGGAGTTTATTCAGTGGGGTAAAGATAACGATATTCCAATTGGTCCTGGCCGTGGTTCAGGTGCAGGGTCATTGGTGGCTTATGCACTTAAAATTACCGACTTGGATCCCCTTGAATACGACTTGCTATTCGAGCGCTTTCTAAACCCAGAACGTGTATCTATGCCCGACTTCGACGTCGACTTTTGCATGGACAGACGTGATGAGGTCATTGACCACGTTGCCGACCTTTATGGTCGTGATGCGGTATCGCAGATCATTACCTTTGGTACTATGGCGGCTAAAGCGGTAATTCGAGATGTTGGCCGCGTGCTTGGTCACCCGTATGGTTTTGTTGACCGTATTTCAAAAATGATCCCAGCGGAACCCGGCATGACTTTGGCTAAAGCCTTTGAAGTCGAGCCAGGCTTGCAAGAGTCATACGACGCTGATGAGGAAGTAAAAGATCTTATCGATATGTGTCGCATTCTGGAAGGGGTGACACGTAACGCGGGTAAACACGCTGGTGGTGTGGTTATTGCCCCGACTAAGATCACTGACTTCTCGCCAATTTATTGTGACACCGAAGGCTTAAACCCGGTAACTCAGTTCGACAAAAACGATGTTGAAACCGCAGGCCTAGTGAAGTTCGACTTCTTGGGTCTAAGAACGCTCACCATTATTGATTGGGCGTTGCAGATGGTCAACAGCGTCAAAAAGAAGAACGGTGAAGAGCCGGTGCGTATTGAGTCGATTTCGCTGACTGATCCAAAGTGTTTTAAATTACTACAACGATATGAAACAACCGCGGTATTCCAGTTGGAATCTCGTGGTATGAAAGACTTGATTAAACGCCTACAGCCAGATTGCTTTGAAGATATGATCGCACTGGTTGCACTGTTTAGACCGGGTCCACTGCAATCAGGCATGGTAGATAACTTTATCGAGCGTAAGCACGGCCGTGAGGAAGTGTCATACCCTGACGCCGAATATCAACATGAGTCGCTGAAAGAGCTGTTATCACCAACCTACGGCATTATTCTCTATCAAGAGCAGGTGATGCAGATTGCTCAGGTACTTGCTGGCTATACCTTGGGCGGCGCCGATATGCTTCGTCGTGCTATGGGTAAGAAAAAGCCTGAAGAGATGGCCAAGCAGCGCGGTACGTTTGAGGCCGGTTCAATTGCCAATGGCGTTGATGGTCCGTTGTCGATGAAAATTTTCGATTTGGTGGAAAAATTCGCGGGTTACGGTTTTAACAAATCTCACTCGGCCGCTTACGCATTAGTGTCTTATCAAACACTTTGGTTAAAAACCCATTATCCACAGCAGTTTATGGCGGCAGTAATGTCGGCGGATATGGATAACACCGATAAGATTGTCACCTTGGTTGATGAGTGTGAGCGTATGGGCTTGCCACTTATTCCGCCTGATGTAAATAAAGGCTTATTTAGATTTACCGTTGATGACGATCTGAATATTGTTTACGGCATTGGCGCGGTGAAAGGTGTTGGTGAAGGTCCTGTAGACTCGATTCTCGCTGCGCGTAAAAATGGCCCCTTTAAGGACTTGTTTGATTTCTGCGCTCGAATCGATTTAAAGAAGCTTAACCGCCGCGTCATTGAAAAACTGATTTGCGCTGGTGCGCTTGATAATTTAGGCCCGCATCGAGCCGCGATGATGGCAACGTTACCGGAAGCTATTCGCGCAGCCGATCAGCATGCTAAAGCCGAAGCGATTGGTCAGCATGATATGTTTGGTCTACTCAATAATGAACCTGAAGACAGTAAGCAGCAGTTTGTTGAATGTACGCCTTGGCCGGATAAAGTTTGGCTTGAAGGCGAGCGTGACACATTAGGTTTATACCTCACAGGTCACCCGATTAACCAGTATCTGAAAGAGCTTAAGCATTACACTTCGGGTCGGTTAAAAGATGTGCATCCTACTGAACGTGGCAAAACCATGAAAGCCGCTGGGCTTGTAGTGGCGACACGTGTGATGATGACTAAGCGTGGCTCCAAGATGGGTCTGGTGACCCTAGATGATAAGAGTGCGCGTCTTGAGGTGATGCTGTTTACTGAAGCCTTTGAGAAGTTTAATCACCTGCTTGAGAAAGACCGCATTTTGATTATTGAAGGAGAGGTTAGTTTCGATGACTTCTCTGGTGGTAACCGAATGACTGCGCGTAACATTATCGATATGGGGGAAGCGCGTAGCCATTTTGCCAATGCGGTTGAAATTGACTTGCAAGCAGACAAGGTCAACGATGAGTGGTTAAGCGAGTTTAAGGCTGCGGTTGAGCCTTGGAAAGCGGGCGCTGTACCTGTGTTGATTAATTACGCCCAGCCTCAGTCACAAGCGCAGTTTACTTTAGGCGATAATTGGCGAGTCAATCCAACCGATGAGTTGATGTTGGCACTCGAGTCGTTAACAGGTTCAGGAAAGGTTCGGATCGTTTTTTAGCATGAATATTGTCTCGCTGATCCAAGCTTGCCTGCAACAGTTGCCACCTAAGGTGGCGGCAGCGGGTAAGGTAGAAAATACTCAAAATCAAACTGTCACCAATAAGCCTAAGTTAGTGCTAGCTTATAGTGGCGGCGTCGACTCTGAAATTCTGGCCTATGGTTTAGGTCAGTTTGCCAAAATCACTCCTGATTTTGAGTGTGTGTTAGTGCACGTTCACCATGGGTTAAGTGCTAATGCTGACACTTGGGTTGAGCATTGCTTATTGCAAGCAAAATCATACGATCTGAAATGTGTTGTAAAGCATGTCGAGGTTAAGCTCGCACCTAGGGTGAGTGTTGAGGCGCAGGCCCGCAGTGTGCGCTATGAAGCGTTATTATCAGAGTTATCCAACAATGATATTTTAATGACTGCCCACCATCAAGATGATCAACTTGAGACCGTTTTATTAGCGCTCAAGCGAGGCCTTGGCCCTAAAGGCTTATCAGCCATGGGTAAAGTGCAGCGCTTTAATCAGCGAAACTGGATTATTAGACCACTGCTCGATTGCAGTAAAGATGAAATAGAAGCCTACGCGAAGCAAGACAATATCCTTCATATTCAAGATGAGAGTAATTTTGATGATAAGTATGATAGAAACTTTCTTCGCTTAGATATTATCCCTAAACTCAAGCAACGCTGGCCTAGTATCGCCGCGACAGCCAGTCGCAGCGCTGAACTGTGCGCATTACAGCAGTCGGTACTCGATGAAGAGATTGCGCAGAAATTACCGAATATTCAGCTTCGAAAGGGCAGTGATTGGTTGCTTGATTTAGATAAATTAGCCCAGCACTCCCATGCTTGGCAGTCATTATTACTGCGCGGTCACATGGACATGCTAGGTTTTGCTCCGCCCTCTAAGGTGCAAGGAGAGCAGATCCTAGCCCAGTTGCTCGATGCTAAAGTTGATGCCAATGTTGAGATCCGCTTAACCGACGTTATCATCAAGCGTTATAAGCGCGAAGGCTATTTTATGCCGCTGAAGAATGCTCTCTTTGTCGCGGACAAAAAAGGTTTGTTGAGTATTGAACTTAATGGCTGTGATGACTTGATAAACGGAGCTATTAAGCTAGTCACTGGAGAGGCCTTATCGGCAAGATATTGCCAAAGTGGAGCGCGTCTTAGATTGCCTTTAGGAGTGGAGAAGGTCTCTATCGAGTTTGCACTGCCTGGCAGTACTCGTTGTCAGCCCCATAACCGTAGTAAAGGCCGTGAACTTAAAAAGTTATGGCAGGAGTGGGGACTTGCTCCCTGGCGGCGTGGCACCGTGCCGCTGCTTTGTTATGACGGTAAACTCGTATCTGCTGTGGGCTACTGGATAGAAAGGCCATATTTAGCGACCGGTGATGATGTCGGGCTGGTTTTATACTAATAAGTATTAGGTATCGGTAAGCAAAGGGGCTTTAATGTGCCTTATGAGTTTGTTTATTCTATATTGCTAGCCATTACCCCCTCTTTTCTAACTTTCATCTTAACCATTATCAGGCATTAAGTGCTGCTGAACGCAAGTTAGCTGTTTTCGACACAGTAGCACTGGCGGCCAGCGGCTTTAGCTTCATATAGCGCATTATCTGCACGTTGGTAAAGACTATCTTCAGTATCATGATGTCGCCATTGCGCCACGCCCATACTGGTTTTCACTTGATACTTTTCTAAATATTGATGAGTAGAGATGGCATCTAAGATCCGCTGACACAAAATGCTAGCGGCCTCAACGTTGGCTTGAACCAATATGGTAAATTCATCGCCACCTATTCGAAATGCCTGGTCACTGTTTCTGATGGTTGTATTTAGCATCTGTGCAAACTCAACTAAGGCGCTATCGCCTAACTGATGGCCAAAGTCATCATTGAGCTGTTTAAAATTATCTAAATCTAGGGTAATTAATGAAAACTCATCACTATTGCGCTCGGCTCGAGCGAGCTCTTTTTTTAATGACTCTTGATAGTAATGGCGGTTACCTAAGTTTGTTAGCGCATCATACATGGCCTGTAGAGACATCTCTTTAAATTGAATCGCATTAAACAACGGTTGTAAAACGAGCTGCTGGATCTGGTTCAACTTCTGGGTTTGAGACGGCACTAAAGGGGCTTTTAGATTATAGTTAACGATGACTTGGCAGTCGGCTAAGGTCAACTTTTGCTCAATGGCGTAACCATTTTGCTGACCCCAATGGAACTGATAGTCCTTATAGGCTAAGCGAACACCATAAAGCGGCAAATGTTGCCCCATTATTTTGCCGAAGCAGGCAAAGACTGTCCTAGGATCTAAATGTTGATGCAGTTGCTGGATGATAGCAACAAGATCAACCTCCACTGGCATAGAGTTATTTACCCCAGTAGGTTTTCGATAAAGATCAACCTCCATTGGCATAGAGTTATTTACCCCAGTAGGTTTTCGATAAAGATCAACCTCCACTGGCATAGACATAGTTACCACAGTAGGTTTTCGATATTCAATAGGGGAAGACTCGGTTACTAGCCCAAATTCCATTGGTATTGACTCCCAGTTTTCTAACAGTGTTGCGCTAACGCAAAGTTAATGCTCTTAGATATACCAAGCAAAAACTGTGCCTAGTGCTAAGGGAATTATATTTGTCTTTATTTGTCATTCAGTTACTCTCTAGATAAGTGAATGGAATATATTGGTGTCGGCATTTTGACGAATGTCTTCGGGTTAAGGAGTACACCGCACAGATGGAACATAGCTTTCTCATTCAAATGCTACTGATGTTGGTCATTGCAATTGTTTCTATTGCAATACTACGACGTGCAGGTTTACCAGCGATCTTAGCTTACTTAGTGACAGGGGTAATTAGCGGTCCAAGTGGTTTTCACTGGTTTACCCAACAGCAAATGCAGTCAGTTGCTGAGCTCGGTGTCGTGTTACTGATGTTTAGTTTAGGGCTCGAGTTTTCTTTGCCTAGGCTATGGGCAATGCGCCGTACTGTATTTGGTTTAGGTAGTGCGCAAGTCGTTGTAACGACTGTGTTAAGCATGGGAATCGCACTGCTATGTAATCTCAGTGTGACCGAGTCAGTCGTCGTAGGCTCTGCGATAGCGCTTTCTTCTACGGCGATAGTACTTAAGTTATTGAATGAGCAAGGATGGATGAGGCGCCGCCATGGCGAGCTTTCGGTCAGTGTGCTGTTATTTCAAGATATCGCCGTTGTCCCTTTACTTATTTTGTTACCTATTTTAGCCAGTGATGGCGCGCCGTTACTGTGGACTGATGTGGTTTTTGCCTTACTAAAAGGTAGCCTCGCATTTATTGCACTGATGGCATTTGGCAAGTGGGCCTTGCCTAAGCTGTTTGATGAGGTTGCCCGTTCACGTTCAAATGAACTATTTGTACTGTCAACGTTAGTGGTCGCCTTAGTCACCGGAGCGATTACTCAGTGGTTAGGCTTATCGATGGCATTGGGCGCCTTTATGGCAGGTATGTTACTTGGAGAAAGCCAGTATCGGCGTCAGCTAGAAGCCGATATTCGCCCCTTTAGGGACTTATTAATGGGGCTGTTTTTTATCTCCATCGGTATGCTGTTAGACTTCCAATTGGTTGCCCAGTTCTGGTGGCAAATCATCTTTATCCTTATCGCTGTGATTTTAGGTAAAGCCTTAGTGATTTTCTCTTTATTGAAAGTGGCTAAAGAGTCTTTTCGCTCATCAGTTGCGACGGCCCTGAGTTTGGCGCAGGTGGGAGAATTCAGTTTTGTCGTGTTGGCCTTAGCGGTCAATTATCAACTGCTAGATAATAAAACAAGTACGACCTTAGTGATGGTGGCAGTGCTATCGATGGCACTAGCGCCTTGGCTGGTTAGGCATAGTGTCGATATTGCAAGAATGCTGCAAGGACTCAAGCCTAAGGCTGATAATAATGAGTCTTTGAATGTACAAGTCGATGCCAAAGGCGATCTGGTGCTCATTTTAGGTTATGGACGAGTAGGGCAAACCATTGCTAGGTTTATGAAAACTGAAGCTATCCCATACTTAGTGCTGGATCTCGACCCGAAAAGAGTCTCTGAGGCCAGAACCGCTGGAGAGCCTGTCTATTTTGGTGATGTGTGTAAGAGAAGTATCTTAAAGCAGGCAAAGGTGCGTGAAGCTAAGTTAATCGTAATCACTTTTAGTAGTGAGCGGATCCTCCAAGAGGTGTTGCCGTTATGTCGTCAATTAGCACCCGAGGCTAAGATTTTGGTGCGTACTCGTGACGATACCGGGATGGAGGAGTTGGAGGAAGCAGGAGCAAGTCAGGTTATTCCTGAGACGCTTGAAGGTAGTTTGATGTTAGTATCTCAAGTGCTATATCAATGTGGTGTGCCGCTAGCAAGAATATTGAAACGCCTGGAATCTGAGCGGCGAAATCACTACCAATATTTACATGGTTTTTTCTCCGGAGCTGAAACCGATTTGACCCTTGAGCTATTGCATGCTGTTGCTCTGCCTAAAGGGGCGAATGCGGTTGGACTGACCCTAGGTGAGATCCCGTGGGAGAAGTTAAGAGTTGAAGTGCGAGCGGTGCGAAGAGCAGGCGCTGAGGTTGAGGATCCTAAATCCGATTGGCAGATTATGTCTGGCGATATCCTGATCTTACTTGGCAAGCCAAGACGCATGGAAAAAGCCGAGATCTTTTTATTGCAAGGCTAAGCCACTCTTTTACTCTCAATGGGTCACGTTTAGCTATAGTTAACCGTTATAAAGTAGATTTAGCCCACCATCTCGTTGCAGCATATTTAAGTAAAAGCTGCGGGCTCCCTGGAGTGACATTGTGCATTACCTCATTTTTATCCTGTTGGCACCGATCTTATTATTACAGGGGCGTATCGTTAAGAGAAATACCCCAAAACTGCCGGAAGCTGCAGGGCCCCGGCAAGGTTCTGTGGGGGACGGCGCGGGATTATCGGTACTCATTTTAGGTGACAGCGCCGCAGCTGGAGTTGGCGTTGCTAGCCAGCAGCAAGCATTAACGGGCGTGGTGGTAAATACGCTTGCCCAGCGGTACCAAGTTGATTGGCGTTTACTGGCAAAGTCTGGTCATAATACCGCCCAGACCATTGAGATGTTACAACAAGAGTTGGTAGTGCAACAAACCATGCATTTTGAGGCCGTAGTGGTATCGCTTGGAGTGAACGATGTTTTAAGCCCGTTAACCGTTAACCAATGGATAAGCCAGCAACAAGCCTTAGTTGAGTTAGTCACTGAAAAGCTGGGCTGTCAGCGTTTGATATTGACTCGAGTGCCACCCATGGGGGATTTTCCGGTATTGCCGCAGCCACTGCGCTGGTTTCTTGGTCAGCGTAGCCAAGCCTTTAACCGTCAACTACAACGCTACGCCCTGCAAGAGCCAAAATTCACCTTGTTGGAATTTGGTCATCAACTCAATAGTGATGCGATGGCAACAGATGGCTTTCATCCTGGTGCATTAATATATCAAGATTGGGGGAAGAGCGTGGCGAGCGCTCTGTTGGCTGATAAGCCTTAGTTTATTGAAGATTAAAAAATTGTTTTATCTCATCAATCTGGCACATAGCGTCTTCATAACCTAATTCGATTAATGCACTGCAATAGCCTTGCTCAAACAATAGATATGACACAATACTTGAGTCGGAGTGTTCGTTTATCCCCAGTATTTTTAGCATGGTTTTAATCGCAAAAGGCATATCCTGAAAGTAGCGTGATGCCATTGCGCTTAAATCCTCACTGGGTTTAATCACTAATGTTTCGATGGTTTTTAGTGCTAGTTGATCACGGCTCTGTTCGGGGACCAGATTTAGCGTGGTATTAATTCGCTGTAACCTTTCAAGATCGCTGTTTAGCGTATCAGAGAAGATAGTATCGAGTAAGTGACCAGCAATCGTTGCCGTCTTTGGGTGATGCTCTAACTCTTTTGATTGAACTTTATGTGGACTTTCAAGGTTAATCACCATGATCTTATCTGCGCCAAGGTGTATTGGACTACTCAACGGCGCCAGCTGGTGTACCGAGCCATCGCCATAATATTCTTGATTTAATCTTATCGAAGGAAACACCATAGGTATGGCCGAGCTGGCTAATAGATGATCAGTATTGAGACGAGTACGTACGCCATGACGTCTTGCCCTGTGCCAGTTATTGATATGGGCATTAGCCTGGAAAAATGTCACTGAGCGTGAGTTGTTATAACAGGAAGTATCTAGGCTAACAGCTTCAAGTGCTCCGCTGTTGATATTACGGTCGATGCGTTCAAAGCTGATGAGATCGTTAAGCAGGCCTCGTAACGGCTCACTATTAAATAGGCTACCAGCTGAGTTTGATACCCCGTCGCTTTGCAGGCCTTTTAGCGCCATCTTACTTAAATGTTTCAATACCCCACCAATGGAGGCTTGGTAGACTTTACGGGCATGAACATGACGCCAAACCCATTCAAGCTTACGCACCCCCAAATGAAAACAGGAGGCATGGGTTGCTATTGATGTCGCGTTGATTGCGCCAGCAGACGTACCACAGATGATCTTAAACGGGATCCCGTGATTACGTGGATAAAACTGTACAATCGCTTTGAGAACCCCGATTTGATAGGCCGCTCGCGCGCCGCCGCCACCAAGGACTAATGCTATTTTATCTGGCAAGTCGACGTTCCTTATCGGTTGAAAATTAAAACATATTCAAAACACATGGCCTAAATTTAGAATATGTGACTCTGGAGTGTTCTTCAAGTAACAAGTGAAAACAAAGATAAAAAACAAGCTGTCATATGCATGGAGATTCAGTGATGGGGATCTTTATATTTTTAGCATAAAAAAACGCCGATGATATCATCGGCGTTTTTATTGATTACTTAGCGATTAAGGTTCGCGATTAAGCTTGTTGCGCTTTTAAGAACTCAACGATTTCGTCTAGTGGGATATCTTGCTTCTCACCAGTACGACGGTTCTTGTATTCGAACATGCCGTTATCAATATTACGATCGCCAATAACCACAACGTGTGGAATACCGATAAGCTCCATATCAGCAAACATTACGCCAGGACGCTCTTTACGGTCGTCGAACATGACTTCCATGCCAGCATCGTTTAGGTCTTGATATAGTTGCTCGGCGATATCTTTAACGCGATGCGACTTGTGCATGTTCATTGGCAAGATGCCCACAGTGAACGGTGCAATCGCTTCAGGCCAGATAATACCGCGGTCATCGTTGTTTTGCTCAATTGCAGCAGCAACCATACGACTTACGCCCACACCGTAACAACCCATAAGTAGAGTCTGTGACTTACCATTTTGGTCAAGTACGTTAGCATTCATCGCTTCAGAGTAGTTAGTACCTAACTGGAAGATATGACCCACTTCGATACCGCGAAGTAGTGCAATAGTACCTTTACCACATGGGCTAGGCTCGCCTTCGATGATGTTACGTAAGTCGAATGCGGCAACTTCTGGTAAATCACGCTCCCAGTTGATGCCGAAGTAGTGCTTGCCATCTTGGTTTGCACCCGCGCCAAAGTCGCTCATGATGCTAACACTGTGATCAACAAATACAGGCATATTTAGGCCAACAGGACCGATAGAACCAGTACCAGCGCCAACAGCATCACGGATAGCGGCTTCATCTGCAAACTCAAATGGCGCTAATACCGCATCAAGTTTTTCTGCTTTAACTTCGTTTAGCTCGTGGTCGCCACGAATAACGATAGCCACTAATGGCGCTTCTTCAGTTGCACCCTTAACGATTAATGTCTTAACTGTTTTCTCAATCGCAATGCCGTGTTGCTCAACAAGCTCTGCAATGGTTTTTGCGTTTGGCGTGTCAACTAATGTCATCTCGCTAGTAGCTGCTTGACGCGTGTCAGTAGGCAGTGGCGCTTCACATTTTTCAATGTTAGCAGCGTAATCGCTTTCTGTTGAGTAAGCGATTAAGTCTTCACCGCTGTTAGCTAATACGTGGAACTCGTGTGACATGCTGCCACCGATAGAACCTGTGTCAGCCATTACTGGACGGAAGGCTAGGCCTAAACGAGTCAGAATGTTGCTATAGGCTTGGAACATCGCCTCGTAGGTTTCATCCATCGTTTCTTGATCGATATGGAAAGAGTAAGCATCTTTCATCAAGAATTCACGTGAACGCATTACACCAAAACGTGGACGAACTTCGTCACGGAACTTGGTTTGAATTTGGTATAGGTTAAGTGGTAACTGCTTGTATGAGTTAACCTCTTTACGCACGATGTCTGTGATCACTTCTTCGTGAGTTGGACCCAGTACGAAGTCACGGTTGTGGCGGTCTTGGAAACGAAGTAGTTCAGGACCAAACTTTTCAAAACGACCCGTTTCAACCCAAAGATCGGCAGGTTGAACCATAGGCATAAGGATCTCAACTGAGCCCGCTTTGTTCATTTCTTCACGAACAATCGCTTCGATTTTACGTAGTACACGTAAACCTGTCGGCAACCAGCTGTATAAGCCAGATGCGTTACGACGGATCATACCCGCACGTAACATTAACTGATGACTAACCACTTCTGCATTAGCAGGCGTTTCTTTTTGAGTTGATAGCAGGTACTTGCTTACGCGCATTACCGGTGTCCAAATTTGAGTTGAATGGGCGCTATTTTATCACTTGTAGTGCTTCTGTCACCTATGGATTTTGCGATTCGAGTGATTTATTTACTTTGAACATAGGTTTTTGCGCTAAGCGATGCAGGTTATACTCCTTTGCTTTGACGATGATGAGTGACAAGTTGAGTTAATACTTTAAGTTAGCAGTTGAGTTATAGGAAAAAACCTAACCCTGTTATCCATGAGCAAACTCGTGTTTTATTGTAGGATTATGCCTACATCTTGATGCGTACAAGTTCAGATTGATGTTAGCTTATGACACAGAAAAATTGTTTATAACAAGGTGAGCCAATATGGCGTTACATTATCAAACATCAAGATTGGAGGTTTCGGAATTATTTTCTGAGATAGCGCCAGCTGAATTATCGCCATTGCTGGTTCGAGTCACTGAGCTGTTAACACCTGCCGTCGTTGAAAACTTGCCGCCACATTTTCAGCACATCGATTCACTTTCTGACGCCAGAAAATGGTTTAAACGTATGGTAGTGGAGAGTCGTCTTTTTGTCGTCAAACATACAGAAGCGAATGTTATTATTGGTTTTATGTTTGTGTTTATAGGAAGTAAACGTGACGCCCATATTGGTTACCTGCTAGGTGAGCCGTATTGGGGACAAGGGTTGGCGACCGAATTGCTCCAAGGCTTTATTGATATTTCAATTCAAGGTCAAAGTTGGGATTACTTGATTGCAGGTGTCAGCCAGAGCAATAAGGCTTCTGCAAAGCTATTGCTTAGACTGGGGTTTGTTGAGCAACCTTGTGTAAATGGACCCGTTGTTTTCTTCCGATACCTATTATCTCAACCTCGACTTTGAGAGCGACTGTAAAATAATGGAATTGATATTTTTACCGCTACTGATAGTGCTTGTTAAGTACAAGCAGTACGCACGTGCAGAGTGGTTGTTTACACTGTTCTTTCTTGTTTATGCACTGGCATTGACCACATTAACGTTACCGCCAAATTCAAGGTTGGGCAGTTTTTATATCGGTATTCCTTCCATATCGTATCTTTTTTATATTTACCCTGACATTCAAACTCAATATCCAACCTCGGTGATCCGAGTATTGAGTACGTTGGGGGTGTGCACGGCATTTATTGCGTTGCTCGTTTTTTTCAACTGATTGCTTTCGTATTATGCTCTTTGGCAATGCTCAGCCTTTAGCCCTGTGGCCAGTTAGCTGTTTACCTTCTCTATTATTTATTCTCTCCTCAATCTCGCATGAAGTCCTTGGGTAGATTAGTGTTTTGTTATGTGTAACTATCTATATGTTTTTAAATTAATATTTTAACTTAAAAGAATAAAGCTGATGTAGGTCTTTTGGTCGATAGGTTCATATCAAGGATGTTGTCATATTAGCTAAATTGGCTCATTTAAAGGATTGAAAATGAAGCGATTTTTATGTGTGTTATTTGGCCTATTGTGGTCAAGTTGGCTTTTTGCGGAGCAACCGTTAGCATCGACGGATGAGGCTAAGCACTCATCACCAACGACTTTAGAAGCACTCAAAGCCGCGATTGTCGACATTGTTGAAACAGAGGAACTGCCTGCCGTTGCTATTGCGATGGTTAACCAAGAGGGGCCGGTTTGGATTGAGGCAATAGGCTTGGCTAATATCGCCAATAACCAACCTGCCGATAGTCAAACCCTGTTCCGGATTGGCTCGACCTCTAAAATGTTTGTTTCTTTATCAATATTGAAACTTGTAGAGCAGGGTAAGTTATCTCTTGACGATAAACTTGCCGATCTTGCACCAGAAATAGCCTATACCAATCAGTGGGAAGCGTCAGACCCAATTCGTATTGTTCACCTCTTGGAGCACACCACCGGCTGGGATGATATTCATATCGTTGAGTATGCCCATAACGACCCTTCGCCAGCAACGCTCAAACAAGGTCTAGATTATCATCCTCATTCCCGCGTTTCACGTTGGAAGCCTGGTAGTAGAATGGCTTACTGCAATGCCGGACCTCCTGTTGCCGCGTATATCGTCGAAAAGGTCACTGGGCAAGTATTTGAAGATTACGTTGCCGAAAACTTTTTCATTCCTATGGGGATGGAGACCATGAGCTATTTCCAGTCTGATGATGTTAAAGCCAAAGGTGCGACACTTTATTCTAAGGGGAAAGAAGAGGCATATTGGCACATTATTATGCGGCCATCGGGCTCAATAAATGCCTCAGCTAATGATATGGCAAAGTTTCTGTCTTTTCTGGTGAATAGAGGACGTACTGTTGAGCAGCCATTGATTTCTGAAGCTTCATTTGCGCGCATGGAGCAAGTTAAGTCAACACCTGCGGCACAAGCTGGTCAAACGGCGGGTTACGGACTTAGCAATTACTCAACCCCTTACAAACAATGGATCTACCAAGGTCATGACGGTGGGGTTAACGGCGGAATAACCAAGCTTGAATATTTACCCGAAGCGGGCGTGGGTCATGTTGTGATGATTAACTCTGATGACGCGCAGTCGGTAAAGAAAATTACTGATCTCATCCGTGAATTTGAAACTAAAGAGCTTACAGAAAAAAGTATCACAGCCACACAAGCTGTGACTGACTCAATGAAAGCGTTGCAAGGATATTATTATCCAATTAATTCACGCATGGCGATGACCGAGTTTCTTGAGCGGGTATTGAATATCTACCAATTTACATTTAAGGGGGGAAAACTCATTCGAACAAATTTATTAGGTGGTGTACCTAAGGAATATTTTCCAGTTTCTGAGACATTGTTTCAGTCAGCCGAAACCGGTGAAATGAACCTATCATTTGTTGAAGATCCATTGGTAGGGCCGGTTTTTCATTCTGACTCATCGGTATATCGCTCCGTCAGTGCCGTGATAGTCTTTGGCCAGTTTACAATATTAGCCCTCTGGTTGATTATCAACGTGACAGGTCTGCTGTATTTATTGGTGTGGGGAGTGCGTATCATTATGGGCGCTGACATTAAAGGTAATGCATTAATGATCCGAGTATGGCCTTTACTCGCAACATTGTCGGTCTTATGTTTTGTGTTTATGTTCCAACTTGGTGGTGTCGACCCTTTCAGGTTATTGGGTAACATAACCTATGTGTCCATAGGCTTAATGCTATCAAGTATAGCCTTGTTAATCTTTACGTTTTTAGGTTGTTATGTGGCCATAAAAGCGAAGGCGAGTGAGATGAATAAGGTGAACTACTGGTATTGCACCATTGCCTCTTTTACACACTTGTTGGTGGTCAGTTATTTAGCTTGGTTTGGCATAATAGGATTACAAACCTGGGCTTAGGTTCTGGTTTAACTTTAACGGTATATCGATAAAAGAAAGCCACTAAAAGTTAGTGGCTTTTTAAGATAACGAGGTTATTGGGTTATATGGGTTCTATAGAGGATAGAGATCTCTGTTCTCTATCCTCAACCATTGCTATTAGCTTGAAGTTTCGTTGTCATCAAGCATTTTTACGCCTGGTGGCAATGGATTATTTTTACGCATTACGTGGTATATCCAAAATGGCAAAACAAGGGTAATAGCAAAGCTCACAACCAGAATCGTCATATACTCAGTTGCAGCAGCTCCTCCGCCAACTTGTGCCGGTGGAATAAATGAGATTGCAAGAGCAACAATGGATATAACTAATCCACTGATAGCGACGAACATCTTAACGCCTTTTCCTCCAGGAATTTCAAAGGCGCGAGGCAGGTTTGAATAACTTAGCACGACCTTCATATAGGCGAGGAAGAAGATAATATAGCCGACAACGTATATCACTACCGTTAGCGATATTGCGGTAAAGAAGGAAACGTTAGCGCCCCCCCCACCAAATGTCAGTACCGCCGCCCATATTGAAACAATCGCACCTTGTAGAAGTAAAAAGTTAACTGGCACACCTTCAGCATTTGTGGCAGAGAGTTTAGCGGGGAGTAAGCCTTTTTTCCCTGCTTCTAACATACCCCATGATGGGCCAACTACCCAGGCCGATACTTCAGCGACTACGCCAAGTGCAATTAACACCGCAATCACTCGAATTGCCCAATCCATATCATGAGTGAAATAGTGAAATAACCCTTCGAATCCTTGGATTACTCCAATTGACAGCCCAAGTTCTTTCTCAGGTACGACAGCACCAATCGCAACGCCACCGATGGCATTTAGCACAATGGCTAATATCACCAGCATGATAATAGCGATAGGGTAATCTCTTTTTACGTTTTTCATTTCGTTGGCGTGGGTCGCCGATGCCTCAATACCCGCATAGGCAAGGATAAATGACACAAATACAACCAAGGTATTGAGTTGGGTGAAGTCTGGTAATAAGGCTTCAGTGGTGATCGGCATATCACTGATACCACCAGTGACAAAAAATGCAATCGAGAGACTAAATAGGATACAGGCTGGAATGAGAATACCGAGCAAGAAACCGACTTTGGAGATCATTGCTGTGTACTTGGTTCCGCCTAATTGAGATAAAGTGAGTCCCCAAAAAATAACCATTACTCCGATAAACTTTATCGTACTATTATCATTGAGTGCAGCCCAGTCAAATACATAGGACAGCGCGCCTAAAATGAAATAAATCATGGTGACAAAACCAACGGTGATTTGGAACCATTGGAAAAAGATATTAGCAAAGCCCCATCGTTCTCCTAATGCATGTCCAGACCAAGTGAATACCCCCCCTTTGTCCCAACCTTCGACAGTTGCCATTTCTGCAGCGCATAAAGCGACAGGTAAAAACCAAAAGACACCCGCGACAACCAAATAGAAAACCAGTGATATGCCCGATGAAGCAAAGGTCGGGTATTCATATACGGTCATAACCATGGTGGCGGTTAGAGCAAAAAATCCAAATAGGCTCATATGCCTAGCTGTACTTGTTGGCGCATTTTGTTGTTTCATTAAATGGACTCCCAGGTTAGTACACATCTTATATATTTATTTAAAAAGTAAAGTGCGAAAAACTTAGATTTGAGATATTGGATATCTTTGAAGGTTAAATTTTATGCAATTGCAGTTAGCTGGATTTTGAGTATGGGGTGACATAGTTATAACTCTCAATTGGTCAAGGGCTTACATTATTACTATTGAAGATAGAACAAATATTGCAATACCACCGTTTTAAATTGAATTTATTCAAGAAAATGACAAAATTAGTTTAAAAGAGCGCGCGTAACGCGGAGCAACGCAGCCAGCGCGGTGCGCAAGCATTAGGTTTTACTTTGCATATCCCCAGGGTTTTAGCTGGACAATCCTCCATAATTACATAATTGCAAACGGTTTTAGAGGTGACTGCTTTTATACCAATGACGGCTGGGTTAGCGTCGCCACGCCGTGTATTACGGCTCGTTTATGTGCGTGTTTTCTCAATGTAGCTCTGGAGAATTTGTGGTTGTAAAAAAGTGTAAACCGATACTGAAAGAGTGTTTTTGGCTGCCTACTTCTGCGCTGAATAGGTTCTGAAGGGAACAACCACTATCTCATCTATTCGCCTTGAATTAGAGTGTCAAAAAACGCTCTGAGTCGATCAACTTCTTATACTGATTGGCATAACAGAACTGCAGAGATGTAGCCAATAACCTAGCGGTTAATATCGAGTGCTACTATTTAACGACCAGAACAGGACATTTAGCCTGATTTGCAATAGTTTCAGCGACGTTGGAGTTTAATAGGTGAGATAACCCCGTATAGCCGTGGCTGGCGATGACAATCATTCCGACTCTTTGTGCTTCAGCTTCCGCTAAAATTTGCTTAACTACATCCCCCGTGCGGATTTTGCTATTTACCCTCAAGCCTTTTGGGAGCATTTCACGTACTTCAGCCACTATCTGTTTCATCTTATCATTGGCATAGGGTTCAGGGTCTATGAGTTGCTCTGCGGGGCTGTTTATCACAATGCCGAAATCTGGTGCGATATAAGGTAGGCCTATTACATTTAATAACTGAATATTTACCCTATATAAGTTTGCCATTTCGACGGCATATCCTAGTGCGTGATTAGCCGTTTCTGAAAAGTCTATCGGGCACAAAATATCTCGAGTGCGCATCGCATCCTCCTATTTACATGGTTACTCAATAAATATAGGTGGTTAAATATCACAGCTCAAATGTGCTTTATACCAAGGCCAAAATATGTTTCGTGATTAGGGGAATCATTTTCAAGGGATGATCTTAATTCCAAGCACATTAAATAAGTGATTGCTCAGCAGGAAGTCAAAGCCCTGTAGGCTAGTTTTTATGTTGTAGTTGCACTGAAACGGCTAGCGCTTATCTCGCCTATCACCAATCACTCGTGCTGGATTTCCTGCCACAATTGCATAATCAGCCACATCTTTAGTGACAATAGCGCCCATACCAATGACAGCATGATTGCCAATCGTGACGCCATCGACAATACCCGCTTGAGCGCCAATCCAGACATCTTCACCTATCACCACGCCTTTAGAGTTAGATGGCTGTTGATAGATAGGCATATCGGACGCCATGCCGTGATTAAAGGCGTAAATAGTCACGTTATTGGCGATACGGGTTTGATGACCAATAGTAATACCATGGCGGCCACCATCCAGTGAGCAGCCGTGATTAATCGCGACCTCATTGCCGAGGCTAATGGGGCCATGTAAGAAGCTGTCGGCAGCAATCATACATTGCTCACCGATAGTGATATTGCGACCAGGCTCGGCAAACAGGTTCGCTTCTGGCGCGATGAAACAGCGCTCGCCAATAGAGACGGTTTCAACTGCACAAAAGTGGGCTTGTACATCATCTTGCCAAGGTTTTGCCCATTCTAGGTGCTTCTCTTTTAATGAGAAATAAAGCCATGGCATATAAGACAGGCGCTTTTTATGCTGAGTTTGATAATCAGGCTTATGTTGTGCTGCTGGTGGCGGATTCATATGGCTATCTAGCTTTGATGAGCTGACTGAGTTGCCGGTGGCTGGGTTTTGCCCACCGTAGAGGCTCTAAGTTCAGTGACTTCAATCCCGGTATCGGTTATCACCCATAAGATATCTAAGTCATATAGCGCGACTTGATACAGCTTAGGATCGGCTTTAGATTTTTTATAGGCAGGGCGGGGATCTTGTGCCAGTACACCTTCAATCAATTCTGCAAGGTGCGGGTAAGCTGGATTTTGCTGATATAGCTCAAGTTGTTTTAGTGCTTGCTCGGTAAAGTTCACCTTGGCTAAAACTGGCGCTTCCTGGGCAATTCCCCCTTGAGCATTGTCGATTGAGTCAGAAAAGGGAATATAGGGCTTAATATCAATAATCGGCGTGCCATCAAGCAAGTCCATGCCCGAGATCTCAAGGCTAACTTTGCCGTTATTAGTATGCACAGCATGGAGCTTAACCACTGACTGGCCAATACCGTTAGGTCTGAAGGTAGAGCGCGTGGCAAATACGCCAAGCTTTTCATTACCACCGAGTCTTGGAGGGCGCACCGTTGTTTTCCAGCCGGCAGCGAGGTTTTCATGAAAACAAAATAGCAGCCATAAATGAGAGTATTGTTCCAATCCTCTCACTGCATCAATTTGATTAAAAGGTGGAGCTAATTCAACAAAACCGCGGGCGGCACTCACTAAACCTGGCTGCCTAGGTATGCCAAATTTTTGTTTATAGGGAGTGCGGCAAAAAGCCACTGCTTGGATCTGGCTGGTAAAAGACATTAAGGTTACTTCTAAAATGAGTAAATAAAATTATTGAGTGTCACTTTTGGTGACAATTGCTTGGCCAACGCAAATCGCGCGGCTAACACAGTTCTGGCTTGCTTCTTTAATCAACAAACATTTTTTTATCACTAGCCCGTTAGCTTGCTTGTCTGCAGCTGCTCGGCGAGCCAGCGTACGAGCTTCAACGATTGAGGCTGGTGCATCATTGTTTGATATTTGGCAGGTTTCACCTTCGACCATACCTTTAATCTCAAAAGGGCCTACAGGTTGCAGTGTACCTTCATAAACCGTCACGTCCGATGCTTTAAAGTAGTCATTAATTGCATCGCTGTCCAAATTGCTGTTAAAGGTATATTCACCGGCACAGCCGCTCAGCAAAAGGATAAAAGCAGAGGGTAATAAATATTTCATGGTGGCGGGCCTGTCTTATTATTGAGGTTAAAATGCCGTTGCTCACTCAAGCCATTAATAAAAAAGTGCTCATAAAGAGCACTTTTTCACGATTAAGCTTTCGTTGCGCTATAAGTTTGAAATTCTAGCGCTTTAGATACTTTTGATAAAGCTGTTGATGACGATTATTAAGATCAATTTTTCGGCCATCAATATAAACAGATTCAATACCTGCATGCATAGGATCCAATATATCACCCGTTGCTAAGATTAGATTGGCTTTAAATCCAGGTGCGATAGCCCCCATGTCATTAATATCTAATACTTTTGCAGCATCTAAAGTGATACTTTTAAGCGCATCCTCTTTGGTTAAACCATATGCTGCGGCCTGTCCGGCTGCAAAAGGTAAGTTTCTACTATTCCAGTCAGATGAAAAAGCGAGCGCAAAGGGGACTTGTGCTTGGTTTAACAATGCGGGGATCTTAAAGGCGAGATCAATAGGTTCATCATTGCGTTTAGGCAGTGCTAGGGTTTGATTGTAAACCACCTTAGCATTCACTTCCGCTAAGGCGTCAGCCACTCGCCAGGCATCGTATCCACCGACTATGACGATGTTAAAGTCATAAAGCTTAGCTAAAGCTATCGCCTCTTCAATCTGCTTTTGTGACTGCGCATGAATAAATAGTTGTGCATTACCTTCGTATAAAGGAGCAAGCGCCTGCCACCTAAGGTCAATCGTATTGACCTTGTCGGCTTTATCAGCGAGTTGATAGCGCTTGCCATCGGCAAAAGCACTGTAGACGGTATCGAGTCTACGCTTGAGATCCGCTAACTGTTCTTTACGCTTATCCGCCTCTTTTGATAACCAGCGAACATGTGGCCAGTAAAGGTGAAACTGCTTATTTGATTCAACTAAGGCATCCTCAATGGTCCAGCTGTCCATTGACACCAATGCCGACTGACCAGCTAAACCGTCGCCTTGTGGCACGACTTGGGCGTGAGTAATGCCGTTAACGCGCACCGTGGGGATAATCTCAGAATCCGGATTAAATGCACTAATCGCTTCTAATTGCGGATTGATATAACCCACTTCATAGGCATCATTACTGGGACGCATCATTTCAACTTCAATTAATCCCATGGTGGTATCTAGGGCGATGAGTCCTGGATACAGATGCTTACCGCTGGCATCGATAATTTCGGCGCCAACAAGCAGCAGTGAGTGATCTGGGCTTGCTCCTGCGTCTAATGTTGAATTTAATGGTGCATTGGATGAGGCATTGCCAGCGGGCTCTGCAACGTTCGTTTTGGCCGCATCTAAATCTTGCCCGACGGCAATGACTTTACCATCAGCAATCAGCACGTCGCTGTCTTGCATTACGCCATGAGTGACAGTGTGCACCGTTGCGTTAGTAAACAGTATGGTCTGGCTTTGTGCCTTTGCCGGTAGCATGTCATGGGCGTTTGCCATAAAACAAAAAGGCAGGCTTAGCAGGGCTGCGGCCTGCATAAAAACGCTATGTTTAAAAGAGGTATTTAACTTCATTACAGTGCTCCTGTCGCTGACTGTTGCCATGCGTTGAAGTGGGTATCGCAGTGCCATTCTGGCTCTGTTAAATCAATGGGGTTTTCACCTTGTTTATGGACATCATCGCTGCGCAGGACTTTTTGAATTAACGCCGCGCGTTCTGTTACGACGTCAATTTGCGCTACTTTGTCTTGTTCACGATCAAAATAGCGGCGGCCGTTAATCCAGGTCGAATCCACCTTGGCATAGACTGATAGTGGCGGGTTATCCCATAGCACAACATCGGCTTGTTTATCTTCAACCAATGAACCGACCTGCGCGTCGATACCAAGCTGAATAGCTGGGTTGATGGTGATCATCTTCCAGGCATCTTCTGCTGACATACCGCAATACATCATCGACTTTGCCGCTTCTTGGTTAAGTCTGCGCTGCATCTCATAGTCATCGGAGTTGATGCTGGTGAGTACGCCTTTGTCTTGCATTAAGCAGGTATTTTGTGGAATAGCATCATAGACTTCAAATTTGTACGCCCACCAATCAGAGAAGGTAGAAGCATGAGCACCATGTTTAGCCATCTCTTCGGCAACTTTGTAACCTTCAAGAATATGGGTAAAGGTGCTGACCTTAAAGTTATACGCTTCAGCAAGACGCAGGAACATTAATATTTCAGATTGCACATAAGAATGAATATGGATATTACGAGTTTGCTCAAGTACTTCAGCAATGGCCTCTAAGCGGTAGTTATATTGCGGTGCAACGGTACGTCTACGCTCGCTTGAACGCATCTTGTTATAATCAGTTTGTGCTTTGCGGTAGGCAAGGGCTTCATTGAAGGCTTCACTAAACAGCGATTTGACCCCGATACGGCTTTGAGGGAATCGGCGGGTGAAAGCATCACCCCAATTACTCTGTTTTACGTTTTCACCTAAGGCAAATTTAATACTTGCTGGTGCACCTTCAAATTTAAGCTGCTGGGCATTATCACCCCACTTAAGCTGAATGATCTGTGCTTGGCCGCCAATGGGGTTAGCGCTGCCGTGTAGGAGCTGCACTGTGGTAACACCGCCAGCAAGGCCTCGGTAAATAGCAATATCGTCTGGATTGATCACATCGCCAATACGTACCTCAGAGGTTATCGCATCGGTACCCTCATTCGTGCCGCCATTAAGGGCAATATGAGAATGCTCATCGATAATACCAGCAGTAAGGTGTTTCCCTGTGGCATCAATAGTGGTGTAGCCAGAAGGTGTTTTAAGATTTTGACCTATCTCTTCAATTTTTCCCCGAGAAATAATCAAATCATTATTGACTAACACGCCACTCTCATCAGATGTCCAGATGGTGGCATTCTTAATATGCACTTTATCAAGTGCGGGTTGCTCATTTAAGCCATACGCCACATTGGGGGAGGTTTGTTTGGATATAAGCTTTACGTTGTCTTTATTGCCATTGTCACTATTGTCTATGGTGGCCATGGGCTCAAGCTTTATTCCGCCAAAGGGGATAGCTTGATTATTGCCATCGAGTAACCGGCCTCTTAATCCTTGGTTATCTAACCATAGCGTAAAGCGACTCATACCTTCTATGCCGGCCTTGGAAAGATCAGCGCTAAAGCTTAGGCGACCTAACTGATAGTCCAGATTGGCAAGGTTTATATCGTTTTCGCCACTTGAGAGAGTACCACTTAGCGATGGGAATTGACTGATATTAAGGTCAAAGGTTAATTCGTCTATCTGTATTTGATAGGCATGATCGAGTAGTGCTCGGTCTCGATTGATGACTTGCTGCTCTTCACCTTGTAACCAAATACTGACAATTTTACCGTCATCAAAAATATTACCATCGGTGATCACCAAATCAGCCATAAAGCCAGGCTCTAGCTTACCGGCTAAGTGATCAATTCCCGAAATTTCAGCGGCGTCAGTGGTCAGCGCTGCCAGTGCAGCTTCTTCAGATAAACCTCTCGTCAGTGCGAGTTTAAGCCTTGGCCAAAATTTATCGGATTCTATTCCATATTGAGTTAATGCAAAGGGGATTTCTGCATTTGCCACCATAGCGAGATTACTCGGGGCACGTTCCCAGTGTCTTAAAGAGGCAAGACTCACCTCTCGCTCACTGTCACCGTCGGTTATTTTTGGAGCTGCTGGGTAATTTAAGGGTAAAACGAGACTAAAGGGGTAGGACTTTAATTCAGAAAGCCTTGCATATTCACTGCCGTTACCAATTAAGCTTCCGCTAAAGTTATGTTCGTTTAATAATCGAGCTGCACGTAATTGGTTATTGAGGTTTTTAGTCTCAAAGATAAAGTGTTGTTTTTTTGGGTCACCTAAGCGTTCTAAGGCAATATTAAATTCTACCTCGTTACTAGAGGCGGTTT
This sequence comes from Shewanella sp. 0m-6, assembly GCF_052977325.1. Taxonomy (NCBI): domain Bacteria; kingdom Pseudomonadati; phylum Pseudomonadota; class Gammaproteobacteria; order Alteromonadales; family Shewanellaceae; genus Shewanella; species Shewanella sp. 0m-6. Next base: position 58,806 of record NZ_JBRIMD010000009.1, on the reverse strand, counting down.
TATTCTTATTTTCGTTATACCATTTAGCGTCAGAGAAGGTTTGTCTTATTAATGCCAGACTACCCATTAAGGATTGTGGGTAATCTTGAACAGATGAACCTTTGTTAAAGGCCATAAACTGACTTGTCTGTGCATTATAAATAACATCGTTAGCTTTTTTATCAGCTAATGATATTGTCACGCCTTGTCCTCTAAAGATCCCATCTAAATAACTAGACTGAACACTGGTGAAGCCGTTATCAATCCATTTTTTTGCTTGGTCTTTATCTGGGTAGACATAATTAAACCATTGCATTTGGGCATGTATTGCGCCATTACTCGCATTGCCGCCAATTCGCTTTATTTCATATACAGGCCCCGATTTATCTTGGGCTTCTCTTTCATACTCAATGGCATATTCAGTAAAGGGATCGATAAAGCCTGAATATATTGTATGTCCCGTTAAATCAATAACAAAAGCATCTTCAGGAATATCGTTGTTTTTGATAACAGCCTTAATTTTGTTATTTTCAATCAATAAGGTGGCATTCTTTAACGATTTACCAGGGGCAAGCATCAGTTCTGCATGAGTTAATGCTGTAAGTCTTGGGGTGTTATCAGTGAGTTGCTCATTAGCAAACGCAGCGTGACTGCATAACAAGCTAAGTAAAGCGATTGGGGTTGTGATGATATGTTTACGCATTATTCTACTTATTATTGTTAGATAAACAGGAAATAGGTGAGGGTATCCTAACTTATTAACAATGACTAAGCAGCAATTGTAACGACCAATGTAATATTATTAACGTAAAAACAAAAAAGCCCTGCATATAGCAGGGCTTTAGTCGGTAGACTTGAAATTAGATCAAGAAGTCTTCCATAGTACGGCCGTTTTCAAGTTGATTCTTAAATACGGTAGGCATGCGACCTTGGCCAGTCCATTGAACCATCTCGCCATCAACTTCAATTTGATATTTAGCTGGGCGAGGAGCACGCTTCTTAGGAGCGGCTTTCACTGCTGCTCCACCAATATCATCAACAGATAATCCGATAGCTTCCATTTGCTTACGGATCTCTTCGATTTTGGCATTACGCTCAGCCATTGCTTCTTGCTCTTCAGCTTGTTGAGAAGCTTTCTCTTCAATAATTTTTTCTAACTTTACTGACAGCTCTTTTAAATCATTCAGTGATAATTCTTTAACTGCTGCTTTAAAACGACGACCATGGGTCAATATTTCAAGAAAATCGCTCATAATTATTCGGGTCCAATTAAGAATGAAATGGGGAATTAGATTATTGAGTTAAATAATAGAAACTATTTAGCTTCGGAGCAAATATTATTTTTGAATTATTTATATCGAATATGGTTAATATGAATAATGAGACTAATATTGCGAGTTAATAAATGTTTTTATGCTGATTAATACAAGCAAATGTTATCTAGTGTCAACTAGAGTGAACAGGTGTTTGAAACTCGGTTGACGTTAACGTTAACAGCACGTAAAGTGAGCCTAATTTCAGTAATCTTTGCTGGGCATATATTGCTGCTAGGTTACTTAATTCCGATCATTAAAAGAGACGTAAGAAGGAAGCCCTATGAAAGTATTGGTGCCAGTTAAACGTGTCGTCGATGCCAATGTAAAAGTCAGGGTTAACGCTGACAATACTGGTGTTGATACCGCAAACCTAAAAATGGCCATTAACCCTTTTTGTGAGATTGCCGTTGAAGAAGCCGTTCGTTTAAAGGAAGCCGGAAGCGCCTCTGAAATTGTCGTATTAAGTGTTGGCCCTAAAGCATCGCAAGAGCAGTTAAGAACCGCACTTGCATTGGGCGCCGATCGTGCAATCCATATTGAAACCGATGAAGACTTGGTTCCGTTATCAATCGCTAAGCTTATTCATGCCGTGCAGCAAAAAGAGCAAGCACAGCTGGTTATTCTTGGTAAGCAATCGATTGACGGTGATAACAACCAAACAGGTCAGATGCTTGCCGCTATCGCTAAAATGCCGCAAGCAACGTTTGCCTCAGAAGTGAAACTTGATGGCGATAAGCTCGTTGTGACGCGTGAAATTGATGGTGGTCTACAGACCGTTAACGTTTCATTGCCAGCAGTGGTTACCGCTGACCTTCGTCTGAATGAGCCGCGTTATGCCAAGTTACCCAATATTATGAAAGCCAAGCGCAAACCGCTTGAAACTCTGACGCCGGCAGATCTTGACGTCACGCTTAAATCTCATCAGACAATTGTTAAAGTCACACCACCTGCCCAGCGCAGTGGTGGAGTCATGGTTGCGTCTGTCGAGGAGTTGGTTGAAAAGTTAAAGAATGAAGCGAAGGTGATCTAATGGCAATTTTAGTATTAGCAGAACACGATAACTCCAGTCTAAAGCTGGATACCGCTAAAGTCGTTGCCTGTGCTCAGGCAATTGGTGGCGACATCGACGTATTAGTCGTTGGCCATAACTGTGGTGCTGTGGCAAGCGAAGCACAAAAGTTAGCTGGTGTGCGAAATGTCTTGGTTGCAGACTCAGGGTCATACGCCAATCACCTCGCGGACAATGTGTCAGACTTGATGATAAGCATCGCATCTGATTATGAACATGTACTCGCTGCAGCTTCAAGCTTTGGTAAAGATGTGTTGCCGCGCGTTGCTGCGTTACTCGATGTATCTCAGCTTTCTGAAGTGATAGAAGTGGTGAGTTCTGACACCTTTGTTCGTCCAGTTTATGCGGGTAACGCCCTTGCGACGGTACAAAGTTTAGATGACAAGAAAGTCATGACGGTTCGCTCAAGCGCGTTTGACGCGGTTGCTGCAGACGGCAGTGCTGGATTGGTGACACTATCACCAGAGTTTGCTTCGCAGGTAGAGTTTGTGACTCAAAGCCTAACGGAATCTGAGCGTCCAGAGCTTGGCAGTGCATCGGTAGTGGTGTCGGGTGGCCGCGCGCTAGGAAATAGTGAAAACTTCGCTATTTTAGAGCAACTGGCTGATAAGTTAGGTGGCGCGCTTGGCGCATCTCGTGCGGCAGTTGATGCAGGCTACGTACCAAACGACTTACAAGTAGGCCAAACCGGTAAAATTGTTGCGCCAGATTTATACATTGCTGTGGGTATTTCAGGCGCGATTCAGCACTTGGCTGGCATGAAGGATTCAAAGGTGATTGTTGCTATCAACAAAGATCCAGAAGCTCCGATTTTCCAAGTGGCAGATTATGGTCTTGAAGCCGATCTTTTTGAAGCTGTGCCAAAATTAATCGCACTGCTGTAAATGGAACTTGGTATAACCTATTACTGCTACAGCAAGGTCAATTGTATCTAATAGTTTGGCAAACTGTTAATAGCTGTGAGTTGTACTGGGTATTGTTAGTGATCTGTGTCACGATAAGCGGCTTTAGAGTAGCATCTCTAAAGCCGCTTATGTTTTTATGTCCGTCACGCTTTTTGAGCTAGCCTTAAATTGCGTCCTGAGAAGTAGAGGTGCATTAAATATTAGTATCGATAAGTAGGGTGATACCGCTGATCTATCGAGAAAGGATTTAGTGCCGAAGTGACATAGCATATCGGGGCTAGTTGCTGGGGCTGTAACCAAATAGGTACAGCACTGCCATAGTATTTCTTATCTGGAAGATAAGAATTTTTATATTAATGACGAACCATTAATATGGCTATGGAGCGCTACTGATAGGACAGGTGTAATCAGATATCTACTGCTATATCCCACCAGTTCAGTCGGCCTCCATTCGTATTTAGCGAAGAAATTAAAAATGACAATTATAAGCTATGCCGATTCGGCTTTATCGCTGCTACCTCCGGTAGTGGCCATCGTACTGGCGATGCTCACGCGTCGTGTTTTGCTCTCTTTGGGTTTTGGGATTTTGTTGGGAGCATTACTGCTTACCGATTTTTCTGTAATGCAAACGGGTCAATATTTAAGTACTAAAGTGCTGTCTCTCGTATGGGACGATGGTGCTTTAAATAGTTGGAACCTATATATTTTAGGTTTCTTAGTGGTACTGGGTATGATCACTGCGTTGATCACGGTAAGTGGTTCAGCAAGAGCCTTTGCTGATTGGGCTCGTACTCATATTCGTAATAAGCGCGATGCTAAGCTACTCACCATGTTTTTAGGTTGTGTGGTTTTCATTGACGATTACTTCAACAGTTTAGTTGTTGGTAGTGTCGCACGACCACTCACCGACAGGTATTACATTTCACGTACTAAGTTAGCCTACTTACTTGATTCTACAGCCGCGCCTATTTGCGTTATTTCACCTGTATCAAGTTGGGGTGCTTATATCATCGCCTTGATTGGCGGCATTCTAACCGCACATGGATTTGCCGATACAGGGCATTTGAGCATATTCGTACAGATGATCCCGATGAACTTCTACGCGATCTTTGCATTGTTACTGCTGCTTTGTGTTGCGTTAATGGGATTAGATATTGGCCCAATGCGTCAGCAAGAGCTGAACGCACAAAAAGGCCACTTATACGACGAGTCTAAAGGGTTACCGCCTGGGGCTAACTCTGGTTTACCAGAAGCGGATACGGGTAAGATTATTGGCTTATTCCTGCCAATCACAGTGTTAGTTTTTGCCACTTTCTACTTCATGGTAAGCAGTGGTGGGGATGCATTAGCGGCTAAAGGCATAGAATTTAGTCTAATTGGCGCATTTGAAAATACCGATGTAGGTTCATCGCTATTCTTTGGTGCTTTGCTTGGCTTAGTTGTAACGCTTGCATTAGTCATCTATCAAGGCGTGGCTAAGTCTATGATTGCTAAAGGCCTGTTTGAAGGCGCTAAGTCTATGCTGCCTGCAATCTATATCTTACTGTTTGCTTGGACCATTGCGGGTGTGATTGGACAGATTGAAACCGGTAAGTACATGGCGAGCTTGGCAACGGGTAACATTCCATTTGCGATGCTTCCTGCAGTGCTCTTTATTCTTGCAGGTTTGACTGCATTTTCAACCGGCACCAGCTGGGGTACCTTTGGTATTATGCTGCCAATTGCAGCCGATATGGCGATGGGAAGTCACACTGGCATGATGTTGCCAATGCTATCTTCAGTGCTTGCGGGTGCGGTATTTGGAGACCATTGCTCTCCTATTTCTGATACCACTATTTTGTCGTCAACCGGAGCGAACTGCCACCATATTGACCATGTTATGACGCAATTGCCTTACGCATTAATTGTTGCGGGGATCAGCATTGTGGGTTACTTAGTGCTCGGCTTTACTGAATCGGTTACTGCGGGCTTAATCGCTTGTAGCGTATTGTTTGTGATCAGTATTATTGTGCTACGGATCAAGGCATGTTCACCTGATTCTCAATGTAAGCAATAAAGGTAATAGCCCTTATTGAGATATGCGCAAGCTGCACCTCGATAAATTAGAACCATAAAAAATCCGCTCTAGTTAGAGCGGATTTTTTGTTTTTAGGCTAACCAATTTAGCTGGCAGCGTATGACCTCTGTAGCGCAATAGCGCTTAGTTTAAGCCACGTCGCTCTAGCAATGCATCAGTCGTCGGTTCTTGACCTCTAAAGGCTTTGTAGGCATCCATAGGCGCAACGGTATTACCGACTTCGCGGATAGTCTTTCTAAACTTCATGCCAATTTCACGATTTAAGCCACCTTGTGTTTGCACGTAGGCAAACGCATCAGCAGCTAAAATCTCACTCCACATGTAAGCGTAATAACTTGCAGAGTATCCGCCCGGGAAGGCGTGAGCAAAGTAAGTCGACTTATAGCGTGGCGGCACAGCAGGTAAATCTACGCCGTGCTTCTTAAGCGCTGCCGCTTCAAAGCTGGCCACATCTTGTAGTGGTGCATCCGCGTTAAGTGAGTGCCACTCTAAATCAACCAGCGCAGCAGACATATATTCTAAGGTATCAAAGCCTTGGTTAAAGCTACGAGACTTAAGAAGTTTGCTTAGCAACTCTTCAGGAATGGGCTCACCAGTTTCATAGTGTTTTGCATAGTTGGCTAACACTTTAGGGTGAGCTGCCCAATCTTCTTCAAATGTGGATGGAAATTCAACGAAATCTCGTGATACAGACGTGCCTGAAAGTGTAGGGTAAACCACTTTAGAGAACATGCCGTGAGTACCGTGTCCCATTTCATGGAACATGGTGGTGACTTCATCGTAGCTAACAAAAGTTGGCTCGCCTTTAGGCGCTTTTTTAATATTCATCACGTTAACCACAACAGGCTTTTGGTTAAGTAGCTCTGACTGGGTAACAAATGAGCTCATCCATGCTCCGCCGCGCTTACCTTCACGAGAGAAGTAGTCGGCGTAGAAGATTGCGATACTTGTGCCATCTTCATCAAACATTTCGTAGGCTTTCACATCCTCATGATAAACAGGAAGATCGGGACGCGGAGTTAAGCTCACGCCATAAAGCGCTTTTAAGGTAAAGAACACGCCATCTTCTAGTACTCTGTCAAACTCAAAGTACGGGCGAATGGCACTTTCATCTAAATCGTACTTTTCTTTGCGTACTAATTCTGCGTAGTAAGCCCAATCCCATGGTGCCAACTCAAAATTACCGCCAGTCTTATTGATCATCGCTTGGATGTCTGCCGCTTCTTTTTCGGTATTGTTTACCACTGCAGGCACCATAGAGCCGAACATCTTGTAAACCGCTTCCGGCGTTTTAGCCATCTGTGGTGCTAGGCGATATTCAGCCCAGCTATTAAAGCCTAACAGCGCAGCGCGCTCGGCACGAAGTTGAGCGAGACGGGCAACTAATGAAGCCGTTTCATTTTCCCCTTCAAGGCCACGGTTAGCAGATGCTTGCCAAACTTGCTGGCGTAGCTCTCTATCTTGTAATTGAGTCAGTACTGGCTGGCGCGTGGTATTGGTGATATTTAACTGATATTTTCCAGCATGTCCGCTCGCTTCTGCATCGCTAGCAGCCGCTTTAACGGCGCTATCAGATAAACCTGCAAGTTGCTCTTTTGAGTCAACAACCACTGCAATTTCTTTGGTTAGACGCATTAAACGTTGAGCAAACTCATTGGTTAGCGTTGATTGCTCTTCGTTCAGCACTCTGATCTGCTGTTTTTGGGTTTCTGTTAGCTTGGCGCCTGCGCGCACAAAGCGCTTATAGTAAACCTCAACTAAACGATTTTCTTCGGCTGATAATCCTAAGCTTTCGCGCTGGTTATAGAGTGTTTCGATGCGAGCGAATAATGCTGGATTCAAATTGATGTTATCTGAGTGAGCGGCCATCTTGGGCGCCATTTCACCCTGCACTTTACGTAGTGTTGGGTTGCTGTCTGTACCGGCTAAGTTGTAGAACACCTTTGATGTACGGGTCAGTAGCTCACCACTTTTTTCAAGCGCTATGATGGTATTTTCAAACGTCGCAGCGTCAGAGTTGTTAGCAATGGCTAACACTTCTTGATAATGGTCTTTGATCCCAAGTTCTAATGCTGGCTGAAAGTGCTCATCATTGATCTTGCTAAAGTCAGGGGTTTCATACTGAAGCTGACTTGCTTGTAGAAATGGATTTTGAGTTTGCACCATCGGCGCAGAGCTATTTTGAGTTGATGTGGTCGAGCAAGCGCTCAAGGCTAAGGTTGCGGTAATAGCCGCTGCAATGAGTGTCTTATGCATAGATTTGTACTTCCTTTATTATAATTGTGCTTCTAATCTAATATTTGCGTATTAAACGTGTCTTAATTTGAGTGATTTTGTGCTTCAGTGCAGGGTTTTGTGTGAGTTTTGTTGTGTTTGTCACATATTGGAACAGTGAGTGATTCGTTGCCTGCAGCGACTTTTTACATCGTTTAAATGTAATAAGTAGTGAAAACAAGCTGTTTAAAGCGAAATGTAAGTATTAGCCGCTAAAGTTGCTTAAAAGTAGAGCGCTTTATCGGGGAGCGTTAAGGCTTATTTTATTCGCGACACGACTCACTGAATCAATATTGTTAAGATGATTTTTTATCGAAAATAGTGATAAACTAGCGGCGAATTCACCTTTAAGGATCTTAGTTTGGCGCAGCTCTATTTCTATTACTCAGCGATGAATGCGGGTAAATCAACTTCGTTATTGCAGTCTTCTTACAATTACCGTGAACGCGGAATGCATACCTTAGTGATGACAGCGTCAATTGACGATCGATATGGTGTCGGTAAAGTTGCATCGCGAATTGGTATTGAAACGGACGCTCAGGTTTTTGGTAGTAATGACAACCTGAGTGACATGATACGCACTAGTCATGAAGCGCAGACTTTACACTGCATCTTGATTGATGAGTCACAATTCTTAAGCAAAGAGCAGGTTAAGCAATTAACCTACGTGGTCGACATACTCGATATTCCCGTGCTGTGTTATGGCCTTAAAACAGATTTCCAAGGCGAGTTGTTTAGCGGCAGTCAGTATTTACTCGCCTGGGCAGACAAGCTTGTAGAACTTAAAACCATTTGTCACTGCGGCCGTAAAGCCAATATGGTGGTGCGCCTAGATGGCAATGGCAAACCCATGCGTGAAGGTGAGCAGGTTGCTATTGGTGGTAATGAGAGTTATGAGTCTGTTTGTCGTAAGCACTTTAGAGAGTTTCTCTGGGACTAACTCGTCCTGCTTTTAGACAATAACAAAGGCTGACGCTGTTAAAGTGTTGGCTTTTTTTATGAGTAAAACCTACACAAGGTTAGTCCTTACCAACCCCTGGACCTCGCCGTAACGCGTTTTATATTTTATAAAATACTCATTCTGTATCTACTTTGTAAATAGTGATTTAAGCCGCTGTAATTTTAGGTTTTATTCTGCATAATGCGTCTCTTTTTTATTGCCAAGTCTGTGGTTGTACAAGGATTTTAATGCAGCATAACCAAATAGTTGCCAAGCACATTGCCAAGTTACGCAGTGATGTTGATGCCGCTATCTCTCAAGATGATCTGCTCGAGGTCATCACTCAAGTTAAACAGCATCCTGGACCGTTGGATTACCGCGATAAGATAACGCACTCTGTTAAGTGGCTACTAGTTAGCGCTAGCGTCTTGTGTATCGTCTTGATATTTATGCGGCTCTGGTATGAACAAGTTGAGCCCGTAGCCAAGTTGGTGATTGATGACTCTTGTTACTGGCTCCCGGTGGCACTGAGCACCTTGTTAGTGAGTTTTTGCCATGACCGTGGTTGGCTACCGGTGGCTACGCCCATCAGTTTTGTATTACTGATTGCCGCTATGGTTGGCGTCGCTATATATGTACCTGAATGGCCGAAAATCTATTGGGCTGTGATCTATGGTTTTGGCTATGTGATTAGCGTGGGGGAAATTGATGACCATCAGTTTTCGCTGTGGTTTATACTGGTAATCGCCAGTTCACTCACTTGGGTATGGTTAGATTATCGCGCCAATTGGCGTAAACACCTTTCAGATAAAATATTCCTGTGTGATGCGTTATTTAATAATGGCTTAACACAAACTAAGCCAGCACCTGAAGACAAACTAGACGCACTTGAAAAGCAGTTTGCAGAGTTTCGTCGCGGCAGTGGCACCCGTGACATTCAGCAGATGTTTGCCGGGCAATATCAAGGCGAGCAGCACAGCTTTAACTATAAGCTTTATCACTTTCAGTACACCGTTAAACGCACTAAAACCTGCTCAGATGGCAATGGTGGCTATAAAACCAAAACCGTGCATGAAGATCGCGACCGCTACGGTATGTTACTCGACTTTCCCTTTGCTAAAGGCTTATGCATGGATGCTGAGGATGAGGTAAAACTTAAAGGCTCAGTGTATCAGGACAAGTATCAAACGGAATCGAATGCATTTAATGATATTTATCGAGTACAGGCCTGTGAGAAACCCACTGCGGCACGCTTTTTAACCCCTGCAATGATAGAAAAGCTGTTGGACTTAAATCGTAATTTCATCTCGCCTATGGTGGAGATAGCGCCTGATGGCCGTTTGTGTATAGCCTCTACCAGTAAGCTGATTATCGAAAAGCGAAAACATTCACTGGCAAAGCCCGATGAGTTTTATAAGGAGATTGCCGGCCATACCGAGCTAAAGCGGGTGCAAAAGCTACTCGAAGCGATCCATGAACTCATGCGTCTGTCTGATAACAATTTTGTAAGTGATACCAGTTTTGTAAGTGATATTAGTGTTGCTAGCAATAGCAATGCAAACGCCACACAAGCTGCACATGCAACAGCAGTAAAAGATACGGAGTTCAACGTTCATGCTGGCTTATAACGCTCAAGTGACTCGCAATATTGCTGCGATCCGCACCGATGTTGAAACAGCAAAAAGCCAAGAGGACTTGATTGCATTAGTGCATGGAGTCGAGCATCACCAAGGCCCGTTAGATTACCAAGATAACTGGTATCGTTTTTTCTGCGCAGTTTCATTGTTTTTCGCCTTATTGCCGATAGCTTTTGAGTTGGGGTTAGTGGTTCCTGATTTTGTGATGCACATTCTTAGAGGCGCATTGAGCTACAGTGTGATCTGGTATCCAATGTTGGGCTTAGCAACATTAACCCGCTATTTTGAAGACAAGGGTAAGTGCTTACCTATCCCTGGTCCACAATGGGGACGGATGCTATTGATGGCTGCTGTGGGCGCGGCGCTGAATTTGTTGCCGCAATGGCCGCATTGGTATTGGAATATGTATTTCGAAACCTTAGCCTCGTTTTTAGGTTTCTGGTATCCGAGCTCAGGTTTTGCAGCACATAATGGCGTTGTTGGCGTAATTATGCTGCTGTGGCTTAGAGGCCGCATGAAGTGGCGCAATAAACTGTCAGATACCATTTTTTTAAAAGATGCATTGTTTAATAATAACTTACAAGCCGTCCCATTTGAGGGCAAAAAGCTGGCTAAAGAGTTGCAAGCCAGCTTTAAAGAGTTTAAACGCGGTAATGATTTGCGAGAAATTCAAAGTCTTTACAAGAGTACTTATCAAGGTGATATTCATCAATTCGATTATCAGCTTTATCGTTTTCACTACATTATAAAACGCACTGAAACAACTACCGACGCTAATGGTAAAAGCACCACTCGCACGGTGAGAGACAGCTATTATCGCCATGGTGTGTTATTAGATTTTCCTTTTGCTCAGGATATGAGTATTAGCAACGACTTTGGCATTAAAGGCCGAGGCGAGCGCTATAAAAGTGCTTCTAATGCGTTTAATCACCAATATCGAGTCCATGCTAAAGAGCTGATGAGCGCAGCACGATTGCTGTCGCCTGCGGTTGAGGAAAAGCTCACTGTATTTGCTAAACAGTTAAAAAAACCAGTATTAGAATTCGGCCAACAAGGAAGACTGTGTTTAGCGGTGAGTGATGACCTATTAGCGGTTAAACGAGTCAACGGTTTAGATAATCCCAAAGCCTTTGCTGAAGAATTAGCAGGCCATACCGAGTTAAAACAAATGAACCAAATGCTCGAATTAGTCCACGAAATGATGCGCTTTAGCGACAATAACTTCAAAGCCTGCGCGTAATTCATTTTGAAATGATAAAAGACTGAAGGCTAAAGAGAAGTGAGTCAGGAAACGCATTTGAAATCTCATTTTTTAAAAGCAAGCTTTGAAAGCTAATTAAAATAAAGAATCAGCAAGTTAATCAAAATATAGAAAAGGAAAACCTAAATGGATATCTCAGTTATCGGGTTAGTGATTGTAGCTGTGGTCATTGTTGCCATCATCATGGTGTATAACGGCATTATTGGTAAACATAATGCGGTAGACCGCGCATGGGCGTCGGTACTGACTCAAGAGCGCCAGAAGAATAAAATCATTCCTATGGTAGAGCAGTTAGTTGAGCAATATAAACTGCATGAATCTGAGGTGTTAACTCAGGTGACACAGCTGCGTAGTGCGATTGCAGATATGAGTGCCGGCGTAGATACCGCAAAACTTGCCGCAGCGGAGCAGCGCACTAATGAGTTGATGCAAGGCCTTAAAGTGACGGTAGAGGCTTATCCAGAGCTAAAAGCCTCTGATGTGTACATGAAGCTGATGGCTGAAATAAGTGAGCAACAAGAGCAGATTGGCGCAGCAATTCGCATTTTCAATGCCAACGTAGAAGACTTTAACAATGCGATTGAGATGTTCCCTGGCTCATTAATCAACAGCACCATGTTGCGTAAGCAAAAAATCGCTAGCTTTAGTGATAGCGAAGCACAAGCAGGGTTTGAGTATCAACCTAACCTTTAACCCGTTGGGCTGGGTTTTAGCCCTAGGTAGGGTATCAGGCTGCGCCTGAACTTAAGCAATCAAGCTGCGCTTGATAAACGTCGTGGGATTCCATCCAGCCCAGCACTGACACCCATTGTAAATGGCATGTTTTTGGTCCTCCTACTAAACTTTAGTAAATGCTGAAGTTGGAGGTTATTATGCCGCGGGCAAGAAGTACCTTAATTAGCCTTGAAGATACGCCGTATTATCACTGTTGTAGCCGTGTAGTTCGACGCGCCTATTTGTGTGGTGATGATAAATACACAGGCAAGAACTATGACCATCGCCGTGGTTGGGTAGAGTCGCAAATTCTGAAGTTAACAGAGGTGTTTGCGATTGATGTCGCAGCCTATGCAGTGATGAGTAACCACCTACATGTCGTACTCTATATTGACTTAGAAACGGTGAATACCTGGACTGATAGGGATGTTGTTGAAAAATGGCATAAGCTGTTTAACGGTACTGATTTAACCCAGAAATTTGTTAAAGGTGACGTGATTGAGGAGTGTATGGTAGCAGCACTAAAACATCTAATAGCGACTTACCGTTCACGTCTCTGTGATATCAGTTGGTTTATGCGGTGCCTTAATGAACCGATAGCAAGACAAGCTAATTATGAAGACAACTGCACAGGGCATTTTTGGGAAGGACGTTTTAAGTCACAAGCATTACTTGATGAAGCCGCAGTACTTGCCTGTATGGCCTATGTGGAGCTTAATCCCATCAGAGCTAAGGTGGCTAAGACACCTGAAAAATCAGACTATACCAGCCTGCAACTGAGAGTGAAGACAGCCCTAAAGGGCAAGCAACCTGCCAAGTTATTGCCCTTTATTGGTAATGAGAAAAAAGACCAGCCAAAAGGCATCAACTTCTCGCTTGAAGATTATCTAACACTTGTTGATGAAACGGGTCGAATCATTCGGGATAACAAGCGAGGGGCAATTTCTGCTAATGCAGAACAGATACTGATTAGGCTCAATATTCCGAGTGACAACTGGATAAAAATCGCCTCAGAATTTGGTAAGTTGTTCCATGGACCAGTAGGTAGTTTACAAGAGCTAACTCATTATTGTGAACATCTAGAAAAGCGACGACGGCATTTCGCGCACAGCTGCGAGTACCTCCAGGCAGGTTAAGCCTTCAAACAATCTTCTTATTAAGTTTATAGAACTATTCTATGAGCTGATTCTCTTCGTTTAAAATCTATCACTTTCCAACAAAATGCATTGCTAATCGGCATTTTCTCTTCTTAAAACGCCAATCTAAAAATATGATTTGATAGTTTAATATGGCTTGGAAGCTGAAACCGGTCTGAAATGAGTGGTGCACTTCTACTTTGAATAAGGGTTAGCATTATCTTGTTGATTTACAATGGGTGGCTATTGATTTTAATACATCAACGTCTGTACTGAGTTAACAGGTAAATTTATCTGTTATGAAGCGAAATGATTTCAAGGAATATTATAGTAATAAATGAAACGTTTATTTCTTTTTCAAATATTTCATATTCGAAGTATCAACATTCTTTACAGCATCTAAAGCAGTATGATTTAAATCACTTTTACGGTCATTATCCATTTTTTGCCATTCAATGTTCATTCTTGTTTGACGATCTAAAGCTTCTTGTTGTGTTTCACACTGTCTATATGAATCGCTCCAACCTTGAGCATATTCTTTATCTGAATTAAAACGTTTAACATCCTTCTTAAACTGATCAAAATAACTCCCACCAGCTTTACTTCCACTATGACAACCATCTTCAAAGCCATCAGCATATGATGCAGGATAACCCTCAGCTTTCATAGTTTCAGACGTAGTAGCACACCCTGCTAGCATTAAAGTACTAATAATTATTGACGTAGAAATACTAAATTTACGCATGGAGAATCCTTGTTTTATATTTTATACTGGTTTAATTATATACATAAAATTTAAAACCTGTAGTGGATGAGTAAATTTGGCCACCAGATTAGAGTTTTGCAATACCCTAGGTAATCCATGGGTTGCTAAGTAAGAAGAAGCACTGGCAAGCTTTTGTCCAGAAACGAGTTAGCGAACGCTGAAAGTATGTGTGATCACCAAGCGATTATGTCGTATAAGCATAACTTTTAAAAAGCACTAATCTCACCACGAAGCGCTTCGCTTTCACAGAGGTCACGGAGAAGAGCGTAAAGAAAAAGATCTAAATGTTGGATGCCAGTCTTTTACAGTTGTTATTGTTCTAGCAGTTGCTTTTCTTCGTGTAGCGTAGCGCTCCGTGTCCTTCGTGGTGAATAGCTTTTGTCCAGAAATGACTTTGTAACATCTGAGAGAACGAATTAGGAAGGATGATGATTCAGATGTCGGTACGGCTGTGGGCTTCGGTTTCAGGGATGAAACCGCAGAGCGGCCATGGATGGCTTTATAGCGTCCCACAGAAGTAGTGACATATGAGCTTACTGCGAACTGTAGCCTTTCTTCGTGTAGCGTAGCGCTCCGTGTTCCAATAACATCCGTGTTTAACGGCCAGTTTGCTATCCCTAGCTCTCGCTTAATAGCACATGGCTTCGCCATATTCGCCGTGGTGAATAGCTTTTGTCCAGAAATGAGTTTGGATTTATAATGGGTGGCTTGTTAGTCAAATCGAAACATCAGACATCAATGCGCATCAATGCACTGTGCGAGGTTCCGTGGAATTTTGCTTTAACGCTTCTAGCGCTTTCTGATGTCCCTGCGCCGCTGCACTTTGATACCACATATCTGCAATATGTAGATTCAGTGGTTCACTCTTATCCGATTCATATATAGTGCCCAATACATACTGTGATTCAGCATTTCCTTGCTTGGCTGCGGCCGTGTACCATGTTATTGCCTCAGGCATGTTTTTGACCACTCCATCGCCCAGTTCAAACATCACCCCAAGGCTATGCTGCGCATCGGGTAGCCCTTGTTCAGCCGCTTTCAAATACCACCTTATGGCTTTGGCTTTGTTAACTGTCGTACCTTCCCCGAGCTCGTACATTGAGCCTAAGTAAAACTGGGCTTTTGCATACCCCTCATTGGCCGCCTTCTGATACCAAACAAAAGCGTTTGCTTTGTTTTCTGCAACTCCTTGCGCAAAATCATAGGCAGAACCAACATAAAATTGGGCTGCAACATGGCCTTGCTCTGCGGCTTTCAGATACCAAATAAACGCTTGCTGTTTGTTTTCCTCAATTCCGATCCCGAAAGAAAGCATTCTAGCCAAATCATACTGTGCTTCATCAAGGCCCTTATCTGCGGCTTTTCTAATCCAATAGATTGCTTCCGGATAATCTTCCTTTGTTGAATGAAAGATCATGCCGATAGCATAAAGTGCATCGACATGATTTTGCTCTGCGGCCAGGTAATACCAATCCAGTGCTTCTTGTCTGTTCTGCGGTACATCAATTCCATAATCATATATGGTCCCGAGTGTATATTGCGCGTCTGCAACGCCTTGCTCAGCCGCTTTGCGATACCATTTAATAGCAGTTTGTCTGTTCTTCAATATGCCAATCCCATAATCATACATAGTCCCGAGTGTGTATTGTGCCTCTGCAACGCCTTGCTCTGCCGCTTTTCGATGCCACTCAATGGCAGAGTCTGGGCTCCTCTCAGTACTCCTATCAGAGCTTACACACCCGCCCAACAAGAAAACTATTAATAAAATTGAAACTCTCATATCCACTCTCTTACAACACAAGTCTCTGACAAAATTGGCTTATTTGACGATTTTCAGTCGTCTTTTATACGTTGAACATGCAGCTTATCGTTAGTGTGTTCAATTGAACTTCAGTGCCTTAGGAGCTTAAACCATGACACACACTTAAGATGCTCTACTTATTCGTACTTTTTGTCGCTTTTAGCGCCCCATAAAAGTGTGATCCGCTAATTTATCACCTCTTGAAATCAAAACGTGAAAACCAGCATTATCTTGTTGATTTATAATGGGTGGCTTAATATATACTCTCTTAATATATACTCTCTTAATATATACTTGGCTCGGCTCTTAACAACAGAAAGGGGCGAAGCGCCACGACGTTTATCAAGCGCAGCTTGATTGCTTTAGTTAAAAAAGCGACAAGGCCTCGCGCTGAGGTCTACCAACGCTTCCACCATTGCTCCGTGCTTTGCCAATCGCGCGCGTCGCCAAACTCCGAGTCGATAATGTAGTAGCGCTCACCATCAAATCGTAATCGGGTCATAATGGTGCGGCTCTGTGTTGTATCTGTGGCCTGAGGTAAAGCGCCTGATAGCTTGGTCTTTACAATTAGCTTTAAATCGGCAAAGCCTTTGTTTTGCTTAGGCTCAATATGCAGTGCGCCTTTGCCTGACTCAATGATGAAATTAGTCATATCTTCGGCCTTAGGATCGCCTTGCCACATTTTCCAATAATATAAAGGCAGGTTGTTGACCAATGGAATTAAAAAATGCCCTTGGTGAACAAATAAACTGAGGTAGTCGGCCTCATATTGCGCAGAACCCTCTGGACGCTGCTGCGCCATCATTCGCACGCCTAATGCGCGTGTGTCATTGTTAAGTTTATAGTTGGCGGTATCAATCCACAGTGCAGGCGTGCTTTGCTCTTTCTTGTCGGCACTATGCGTACCATTAGCATTCTCTGTAGCATTGTCTGTTTGGGGATTGGCAACAATCGTTAATCCTGGGCGCTCGCTTAAACTTGCTGTATGATGGGCGATAATCTCATGAGTCTGCGTGTCCATAATCACGGTGCGCAGCGTATAACGCCTTTCGCCAACAAAGCTACCGTCAGTCCATTGTAAATAGGCGCCCATGGTAAATTGCTCTTGATGAGGTAGCTGCTTACACACTGCTGCTGTGAGCCCTTGAAAATAACCACTGTCATTTTCCATCGCTTCAAGGGCATCAGTGCTGCACGCTTGCTTGGCGTAGCTTGCTGGCGAGAACGCTAGCGTGCAAGTCAAAAGCGCGCAACTCAAAACTGCTGTGCTAAATAGAGCGGATAATCTGTAGCCGAATGGGGTGAAAGAAGGCTTATTAGTTAGCATTTTGGCTCTCCGCTTGACTGCTGTTTGGATTGGTTTGCGAAGCACTTTCATGGCTGCTCTCGCTCTCATCGTTGCTCTCGCCTAAAAAGTTCACCCCAAGTTGGTTTACTTGGTTTACTTGGTTTTGGTTTACTTGGTTTTGGTTTATTTGCCAAAACTCGGGGGCGGGTAACTGCTCGGTGATCACCGGATAGCGGCTGCCATTATAGTTAAGCTCAGTGCTAAAACTGATGACTTCGGTTTGGTCATATTCACCGTCTGTGCGGTACTGCTGCCCCTGAGTCACTAATTTCAAATCATGGTAGCCATGGCTGGTGGTTGGTAACAGCTCAACAGTGCCTTGTACGCCATAATGCAGGTAAACTCCGCCATTACTACCGCCTGTATCAGCAGCTTCTATTTCGTAATCTAACGGTAGATGTTTGAGCACCGGGCGCAGCTTGTCGCCCTCTTGTACAAACAGGGTGAGAAAGCGACTAGTTTTGAATGCGCGGTACGCTTGTTCCTGTGGTGAGGTGTCGTAGTTAGCAAGATCGAGGATCAGCCCAAATGCTTGAGTATTGTCGCTCAGAGCGTATTGGCGGCTATCAATACTATTACTGTCAGAGTGACTTTTTATAGTGCTACTTTCTTGGATCACACCCGTATAGCTGGCTTCGACTTTGTTACTGTAGCGATTGACCAATAGTACTCGCCACAGATTACTAAAATAGCCATCTTCATCTGATTGATAGTATTGAAAGTAAGACAGTAATGCTTGCTCTTTGTTATGGGGCAACACCCTGCAGACTGTATTGTCTATCGCTAAACTTAGCCCGTACTTTCTGGTTACTAGGGCGGCATCAAAATCGAGTACGCTGCTTAACTGATTTAAGCTGCAATCTTGCTGTTGATTCTTTTCAGGTTCAAAGTTTTCTTGCTCACCGTTTTCTTGCTCAAGACTGGCCTGAGCATAGCTACTGGCACTAAAGGTCATCATCGGCAGAAATGCTGCAACAATTAACAGTTGTTTCGGGGGTTGCTTCATAAGTACTCTTTAGTTGTGTTAACCATCTTATTAATATGGGTAGGCGCGATAAATAGTGGTTTTATAGCCGCGTACCTGTACGCCATTTCTAAGTGGAATTGAGTACTCAGGTAAAGGGCGTGGACTGTAATCGATATATTGCGGCGTCGCGTAATAGAACACGCCTTGATACTCGGCGGGTAAATCTTGCTGCTGTAGCAAATCATATTGCAGGTTATAACTGCTGATAGGTAATGGCCTACCGTTATTGCTAACCACTTCGCCAAGTTTATCGGCTAGCGCTTTATTGGCCTTGTGCGCGCCGCCGTCTTCTACCCAATTAGCGATTAACTGACCAGCTGCATTATGTTTGAGCGGCATTAATATGGTGTCTTTGATAAGTGGAATGCTTGTTACCAACGCCATTTTATTTTGATAAAGCTGTAGCTGCAGGGATTTCTGCTCGGACACTTTATCGATATGCGGCGCATTAATGCCATAAACTAAATGATCACAGGTTGTATCGTCATAACCCAAATCGATGCATACGGCGCCCCAGTCAGGCATGGTGATCTCGATAAGCGCGGCGCCGAAACCCGCATAACGAGCACCAGAACTGCCTTCAAAATAACTACCAAGGACCTTGTAATCAACGCTGCGACGACTTTGCAACCAGCGCTGCTTAAAAGACTCACTGCGTTTGCCTTCACAAAGCAGAAGCGGGAAGGGCAGTCGGTTACCTGCACTTGCCGCTTGATACATGGCTTTGCGATCATTGTCATCGAACTGACAGCTGCCTAAGTCGAGCATCAGGGTCTCGATGTCATTGCTACTGCTGTTTGGCATAAGGCTACAACCAGACAGTACACCCGCAGCAATCGTTAATGTTATCGATCGCAATGGGGTTGGCGTGAGTCTTTTTAGGATCATGATTTATTCTTATTAGTTAGGCTTGGTTATTATGGGTAACGGTCGTTAACGCCAATCAAGATGAAAGGTACACACACTATTTTTCTGTTTATGATTTTCATTATTATCGAGAGATAATAAATCTATCGGTAATAATACCGTATCGGCCACCACAGAGCTGCCTAGGTCTACCACAGACAGAGGGATTGAAAGTATGAGTAATGGCGGAGACTCTTTTAAAACAAGTAAATTACAATTGAACGTATTAACCAACGCATATTTAGTGCCGGAGTATGGTATCCCCATGGCGCTATTAGATGGAATCTTAGAAACAACCGTTGAGCAACCGCTGATAAATATCGCCAATAAAGTTACAAACATTACTTTCATACAATAACCATAAAATACTTCATTATTCTCGAATTAAAAATGCCAGTATGGTGATCTCATTTAAGGACCACCATATCGGTTTACTGTTGTAATCTAAGTTGCTATTCGTTGCGGTTATGCATCTTCTAAAATTTCACACTCAGGAAAGGCCTCGCGAAAAGCTTGTGGTGCGCGAATAGGTTGATAACCTTGGCTTGTGTCATAGTGGTAGCTAAATATACGTCCAGCGGGTTGGCGAGCGCGGCGCAGATCGAGCCGTTTCAGATTCATTAGCTTAAACAGCACAGCCGGAAATTCATCGAAATGGTTATAGGAGAGATCCAAGTCTTCTATTTTACTCAGAGTGGCTAATGTTGCTGGCAGCGAACTTAGATGATTGAAGTGTAAATTAAGCTTAATGACATCTTCATAGTGCACGATATTGGCTGGTAACTCCCCGAGTAAGCAGTTATGCAGATCCAGCTCTGTAATGCGTGTTTTACTTGGCAGTTTTGTTGGCAATGGCACTGTGACATTATAAAGCACATCACGACATAGAAAGATGTGTGGTTTGAGATGACAGTTAACTCGATGCTCGTCATCGCCTTGTGTCAACATACGTTCAAAGCCACAGCCTTTATGCCAGTTCAGCCGCTCTGCCTCAACCAGAGCTTCAATGGCTTGTTGACGGAGGGCTAACTCTTCTTTTTGACTCAATAGCCACAACAACCCTTCGCCGAAGCGGTTGAAATACCGTAATGAAAATTCGTCACACAAGGCTTTGCCCCAGCGCTTGGTTAGACCTTTGAGTTTTTTGTAGACCGCGCCTTCACCGATTGGGTCACCATGCTTATCCAATTCGCGCATCTTGCCATCAAACATCACCTTATCTTGCACCGCCAGTTGGAATGCATTATCACCGAGACCTGCAAGTAACGTCTGAATTTGCTTGCGTAATGCTTTGTTATCGGTGGTTTTAAGTATTAAAAATAGCGGCAACTGCATCTCAGATGTAATCCCACCTTGCTCTAGCATAGTGACTGCGACTAGGTGACTGTTTTCGTCCGGTGAATGTAGCAAATTCAGCACATTGCCCAGCATTGGCGCGGCGCTTGTCTGTTGCAAAAACTTAGGCGCATCGGTGCTGAACCATTGGCTCAGTGCCGTATCGTCAATAATCAAGTGCTGGTCAACATCGATGGCAACGGTTTGCTTAGGGTTACTGCCTAATAGAATATGGGTCACCTTGCTATCGAGCTTCTTACTGAGGCTAAAGCCCAGCTCAGCAGCTTTTTCTTTGAGTTCTGTCGCCTTAAAACCGCTTTTTCCACAGATAAACAACACGCTATCAGAGCCTAAAGGTCGGCGCTGTGCATCGGTTTGTGCGCGGTTACGTAGCCAAGCTTGTGCTAATACTTTTACTGGATTGAACTTGGCTTCCATAAAGGTCAGATGGAAGCGAGCATCCAGTTTTTCAGATTGTAGGTTTTTGGGTTTAGGGGCTGCCAACAATAGCAGCCAGTAGCGACGTCGTTGTTCGCCAGTCAGCTCTGCATTTTGCAAAATTCCCAGTAGCTTGTTCAGCTCATCACTGCGTGCGATACGATTATAAACATTAAGTTTTAGATCTATGTGCTGAGGTAAATCGACCAAGCAGGCTAGAGGGGCCAGATAGGCCGTATCTTGAGCTTGTGGGCTAAGTTCGACCTCAAGTTTGCTTAGGGCGGGAGCCTTAAGCAAACACGCGAAGCTTGGAATAGGCAAGTCATAGGGGTGGTCGTAATGATGCAGTTCTAGCTTGACTGTAGACAGAAAAGGCAATTCATTAAGATCGTCAAGGGACGCCGTGCTGGGTCTAACGAGCGTTAATCCACTGATGTTTTTTATCGTTTTTAACCAAGGTGGGAGTGTTTCACCCTCTGAGTTGACTAGGATTAAGTGGCTTAATGTTGCAGCTTTTTCTAAGTGTCCGCTCTTAGGAAATAGGTGCAGACCCAAACCACGCAGGCACTCCAGTTTATCAAAGCAGCTAAATAACGCAGCATCAGGTACTCGGCAGGGAACATTGCCTGAATGAGAAAGCTCCAAGTCAATTAGATTAGGAAACGCACGTGCCAATGCAGACCACTCGGGATGGTTACGAGTCAGCTGATAGTGGAGTTTGGTTACCTTTGGCTTAATAATGCTGTCCAGCGGCAGGTCGTTATCTTTAAGGTACAAGGTGCTGTTGAAGCTCATCTTATTGCTCTTATGTTTAGAGTTAGCCCAACCACTCATGTTGGGCTGATTATTTTTATTGACCTTGAGAAATAAACTTGCGCGCTTGTTCAAGGTTCATGCCTTTATTACCCGTTATGGTTTGTGCTCTTAAGGCGGCTGATTCTGCGATTATCTGTTGTAATAACTCATCTGTGAGCAGAGTGTATTTTTGGTAGGTAAACCCAAATAGCGAGTTATCGCCGTATAGCGCGAGCTTGTCGCCAGCTTGGTAACTATCCCAATCTTGTTTGTTAATGCCACAAATATAATCGTTGCCCCAAAAACGATAACCTCCAAGGTATAACCCCCCATCGCAGGTGCGGCTGTAATAGCTAAAACGTTTATCATCAATTGTGGCAATAACAACGGCTTTATCGGCAATAAAACTATGTAGCACTACAGGCAAGCCTTTAGCGAGTGCAAAGTGTAATAAAATGGGAATGCCGATAATGACAGATAAGATAACTTTTATCGGGCAGCGAGGCTGATTATCAAGATTGACTCTTAGCCATGAGTTTTTTTGCTTTAATCCCCAAAACATGGCTATTAACAAAAGCAGCGATAGCGCTGCAGCAAATAAGTTGAGTTGCTCGTACAGCACATCATTAACTAAGGTATCGCTAAACACCGCAACCATCATCAAGGCTAATAACAGCATAAAAAAATACCCCAGCACTTTTTGCGTTCTGGTGGTTTTTGGCGCGAATATATTACTCATGCAGTTCCTTGGCATTCGTTATAGCGGTATGTGCTGAGTGCAGTTTTAGGATAAAAGGTAGGGGTAAATTTGGCTTAATTGGTAAACCAAATAGATTGCTAAAGGTAAGTTTGCCCCAAGACCGTAGCGGATAGTTTTATAATAAATTTTGGAAAAAATCAGGCTGGAAATAACCAACCCAAAGACCCACAGTAGACATTTAAAGATAAATAATAGGCCCGTTCCTACGCCTTCATGGTCGACTCGAACGGCACCAATAAGAAAGTTGGGACCTATAAATTGCAGCAATGGAATAGCCATAACAAACAAATACTTACCGAGCTGAGTTTGCATCAATGTGGAGATAGCGTTTGGCATGTTGTTATTTGACCTAGTAATGGCGGCGTCAATAGACTGTACAGATGAAACATTGCTACTTTGTATGTTTTAAATAATAAATACAGCAGCTTATCGATAGAA
This sequence comes from Shewanella sp. 0m-6, assembly GCF_052977325.1. Lineage (NCBI taxonomy): Bacteria > Pseudomonadati > Pseudomonadota > Gammaproteobacteria > Alteromonadales > Shewanellaceae > Shewanella > Shewanella sp. 0m-6. The sequence continues at coordinate 35,884 of NZ_JBRIMD010000009.1, read as the reverse complement.
CGTTTATGATTGCAACTCTATAGAGTGGAAACCGCTAAAGTTGTCAGATGTTTGTGATGTGACTCACAAAGTCTGTTTATGTCGCATTCTCAGGCGTTACTATTATTGATATTCAGACTTGATGGGTATGATGTGATTTTTTATTGCGAGTCCAGTAACAATAGCCAGCCAACCTAAGCTGTAGGCCAAAAAGTCGAGCCAATCGAATGTTGAGCCGATAACGGTTCGAGCAAATGAGTTATTTTGGAGACCAAGTAGGTTAACTAGTTTAAAGTATTGTGCTATTTCAATGCTATAAGCCAATATTAAAACACTTACCGATAGTTTAATTGGCGACAGATTAATAAATGAAGCGAGTAACAAAAACATCCATATAACAACCAGCAGATCACCGATAAAAGGACGAATGAATCCATCGTTAACAAACAAGGCTATAAAGATTAATAGCAGTAATAATAGGTTGCTGTAGACAAAGTATTGCGGCTTAAATGTGAGCATGTTGTCTTATGCCTTGTTGTTGGTTGTGTGACTATGCCCTGTTAAAACAGGTAGATATGAAGTTTGAACTCTGGTTTTTACTTGTATTTGGTGCTTATATATTGAGACTCATATATTGAGGCAGGGCGCTGTATATTTTGAGTACGGCATGATAAACAATCGCGTAAATCAATTCCAGCAGGTTTATTGTCGCTAAATATGCATTTTGCATCGTAGACCATTTTATTTAGTCGTTATTTTGGGATCATTTTTATAATGCAGCGTTATATACAAATTGTCGGAATTTTATCATTGTTAATGTCGGCGTCGGCGTCGGCGGTTGACGGCTTAAGTTTTGGGCATGGTGACTGGCAAGTCGTCTGTGACAATACCCATACTTGTCGTGCGGTTGGCTATCACAATCAAGATACTGGCAATGCCCCAGTTTCGGTCATATTCGAAAGAGAAGCGGGCGCGAATACTCAGATCAAAGCTAAAGTAAAATTTGCTGAAAGCTTAACTGCTATCGATGCGACTCAAGTCCATGATGTAACAATTACACTGAACATTAACGATGTTTACCAGAGCCAGTTAGGGGCAGAAATGCCTGCCTATGAAGTGATGGGAGTCGGTTTTAGCGGCGAGCGAGAACTTACAAAAGAGCAAACTAGCCAATTACTTAACGCACTCACCATGAAGGGTAGCGTCTCAATAACATTTACTAGCAGCAGTGGCAAAGAGTGGCATTTATCAACCAGTGGCTCTACTGCTGTGTTGCTTAAAATGGATGATTTCCAAGGTCTAGTCGATACCCCTTACGCCATAGTCAAAAAAGGTCAGCGCACCAGCAATATTGTAGAGCCTAAACAAGCGCCAGTTATCTCTATACCCGCTGGCGACCAAAGGTCACTGACAACGGATAACGATCGCGCTTTAGCCAAGACCCCTGAGTTTATAGCAAGGATGAAGCGTGCTGTTGAAGCATGTGATATTGCCCCTTCAGCAAATGGATACTTAAAGCTTGATGTGGCAAGGCTGACAAAAACTCAACTCGTGGTAACAACGCCTTGTTGGTTTGCAGCCTATAACTATGGTGAAGGTGTGTGGCTTGTAGATGACAACCCTAAAATCGAACCTCTGTTGATTACCGATAGTGCGATAAGTTACGCTGACGGCACGATTAACGAATTTATGTTGGGGCGCGGTGTCGGCGACTGCGTTTCGGCAAGGCGCTATATGTGGAATGGTCGTGACTTTATTTTAGCTGACTCCTACTCTACAGGGCCTTGTCGTGAGATTGCCCCTGGTGGCGCTTGGTATCTACCGACAACTGTGAGCACTGTTATTGTGGGCGATGACCCAGCTGCTGGAATAGATTGTCAATCAAAGCATGCTTATAGCACTGAACGGATGGTTAGATGCACACAGCGAATGCTGGCGAGTGTAGAACTGCAGCTCACTGAACTCATCGAAGAAATTAGCAGTCTTCAATATGTAATGAAGGATAATGACTTAAAGGCAGCATTAAGTCAGGCGCAGCACTCTTGGCTAACCTATCGTAACGATGTGTGTAAAGTGACTAGACTGACTCAAGCCGATGGTTCAATGGGTTTACCACTGATGGTTGGCTGCAAGCTTGATCTCACCGAGAAGCGACTGAAACAGCTTCAGTTATTGAAAGCGTCGCTGATTTAGTCATTGTCAGCAAATCCATAATGGTATTCCAGCGGGCTAACGTTACAATAAAAGCCGCCGTTTGCGCCCGAATAACTCGTACTGGTATTGGCTCATGTATTCGCTCATGTATTAGTATTCTTCTGGCTTAAAGTGACGTTGCAGCTTAAACAAGCTTTAACTTTCGAGCCAGCGAACACCGATGAACGTCGTGTTTACATCGAGCCTCTACATAGAGTGCTCTATAGCGACTACAACCAGGGTCTGACTCTGCTTTTATAGTCGATAAATACTTGCCCAAAGAGACTCTTAAGCGCTCTCTCTTCTGGGCGAATTTGAAAGCGCTGCATATAAAGTATATAGCCAATAATACCCACCACACTCCAAATCGATTCTAAGTAACAAGCCCAGGCGCACAGCGCGAATACCATTCCAAGGTACATGGGATTGCGGCTTAGGCGGTACATACCAGATGTCACTAATGCTGATGCAGTTTCCGGTTTTAAGGGATTAACCGTCGTTTTGGCGCGTTTAAAACTAATCACGCCTGCAATTGCCGATAACAGGCCTAGCAGTAACAAGGAGCTGGTGGCAATAAGCTTAATGTTGAACAGCGCAGGATCAGTTGATGGGCTGCTAACGCCTACATGTGCAATAGCCCACATAATGAATGCAAAAACGAGTGTGACGATTGGCGGTGGGATCTTGTTTTCCAACTTATTTTTTAACTGATTGTTTAAAAAGTGCAAAGCTTGTCCTGTGAGTCAATCTGAACGTTAACAAAATAATAGGCTAATAACGCTCATCAATAAATAGGTCTTGATAACGCTAATGACGTGTCGCGTAGTTACATTCGGCATCAGTTTAAAATGCCTTATATCCGATAATGAGTAGGTGTTTAGTTTGTTACCTTTGGTTTTTTGAGTGTTAAACCGATGAAATACTGCTGAGTAAGGCTGTTTTCATGTGAGGGTTTGTTGTTTTTTTGCACGACTCGGGTACTTATTATGGGGTATTCCTGCTCGAATACTGGATCGTGACAAAACTCTTCGTGATCTAGCTCTAAAAATTACACTAACCTAAACAATGGGGGTTAACAATGCTTACCCAAATAAATAACAGTCAGTGATGGTAATCATTCTCACTTTGTGCATATCCAATTGAATATTATCTATTTGTTGGTTAATTGGTTTTTGAAGGTGTATTTTGATTACGCTTTTATACTGTGAGCTAGTAGACGATTTTTAAGAAAGTAAGCCTTACGCCTCAAGTAATTAGTAGATATGCACAATCTTGAATTCAGATATCTGTAACTAATAAAATACCCCCTTCGATATACAACCGGCCTGTAAGTTAATGTCTAGCAGAAAAACCATAAAGTCAGTGAATTTTGTGGCCAAATTAATGGCTACAAGTTTACTCACTCTTTTTATCAGCCTTGTTCCTGCCAAAGCGACTCCTTGGGATAAGCTTGATTCAGCACAATTGGAACAAAAGTTAGCAGAGAAATTCAGCGAAGGTAAATATTCTCCCAAAGGGGCGGATTCTTGCCTGATGTGTCACAAAAAGAACACTAAGGTCATGGAGATTTTTGATGGCGTTCATGGTGACATGAGCAATAGCAAATCGCCTATGGCCGGTATCCAGTGTGAAGCCTGTCACGGCCCACTTGGTAAGCATAATCGTGGCGGTAAAGAGCCAATGATTAGTTTCAGCCCAGACAGCAAACTATCAGCAGCAAGTCAAAATAGTGTGTGTGAAGGGTGTCATAACGACCCTAAGTTGATGTCATGGCATAACAGTACTCACAACCTAGAAGAAGTGGCTTGTAGTGACTGTCATGATATTCATGCTGCTAAAGATCCTGCACTTGACCGCCTAACGGTAAATGACACTTGTACCTCATGCCATACCCGCGCTAAAGCTGATATGAACAAGCGCTCATCTCACCCAATGAAGTGGGATCAGATGACCTGTACTGATTGTCACAACCCTCATGGTTCGATGACAGAAAGCGCCCTGATAAAACCAAGCTTAAATGAAACATGTGCAGAATGTCATGCCGATAAGCGTGGTCCATTCTTGTGGGAGCACGCGCCTGTAATGGAAGACTGCTCAAGCTGTCACTCACCGCACGGCAGTGTGAATGACAACTTACTTAAGTCTCGTACTCCTCAGCTGTGTCAGCAATGTCACGCCGATGATGGCCATGCGAGCCGTATGACAAGTCAGGCGGGTCTAGATGCATTCAGTGCTGGTAAGAGTTGTCTTAATTGCCACAGCAAGATCCATGGTTCTAACCATCCTGCTGGCAGCAACTTTGCCCGTTAAGTCTAGGAGTGACTATTATGCGTTCAATTAACCCTTTTTCATTAAACCTGATCACTCTGGCGTTGTTAGGCACATGTAGTGGTGCAATGGCTGCTGACTTTGGCATTCAAAATGCGAATACGGCAAACATCAAAACCAATAGCTATCAGTGCAAACGCTGTGTTGAACCACAAGGTTACACGGGTAGCGTGGGTGTTAGCGTCGGTGTTATCGATGCTGATGATAACCATGTTTTGAATCAGTTTGGTACCGGCACTGATGGTGCTATCGCTGGTGTAAACGGCGATCTTGCCTATCAGCAAGGTGGTTATAAGGCCAAGGTTCAAGCTCATCAACTTGGCATGGATAACGGCTTTGTTAGCATGGAGGCGGCTAAGAGCGGTCATTACAAGCTAGATGTGGATTTTCAGACCATTACTACTAACCAAGCGAGCAACGCGGCTACTAATCTTTGGCAAAATGACGGCATGCTGACTCCGAGTGAGCAGACCCGTGTTTTGGATTTAGAGTTACAAAGACAGCGTAGCGGCATTGGTTTCGAATATGACTTCTCAGAAGTCATGGGGCTAGGTCTAAACAGTTACGCACGCTTCGAACGTGAAGATAAAACTGGTCATCGCAGTGCTAGCCTAACGAGTCCACGTCCAACAAACTTTGCTGAAGCTGTCGATGAAACGACAGATAACTTCAGTGCTGGTGTTGTACTTGATGGCGCTAACTGGTTGTCAGAGCTGAGCTACAGCGGCTCACGTTATAACAATCATATGGGTGACTTAAGCCTACCGTATGCCTATGACGTCTACAGCGCCACACCAGACAACCAAGCACATCAGGTATCACTTTCAGGTCAGTACCGTTTAGCGTCTAGCGTGTTCACTGGTCGTGTGGTAACCGGTCGTATGATCCAAGACCAAGACTTAATACAGATGAGTGGCAACCCAATCCAAAACTGGGACGGTCAAGTCGATACTTTGAGTAGTAATTTAGCGGCAAGTACGCGCATCAATAGTCGTTTACGCCTTGGTGCGAGTTATGACTACAGCAAGCGTGATAACGGTTCATCAGTGTTTGACTTTGCTCAGTACGAGTTCAATTCAATGTCTGGTGCGTTTAAACAAAACGTGCCAATGGATATTGAGCGTCAAACCTTCAAAACCAATGCGAGTTACCGTATTGCCAGTGGTTATCGATTACAAGCCGGTTATGACTACAAGCAGGTTGAACGTAGCTATGGCGAACGTGAAGAAACCCGTGATAACGAGTTTTGGAGCAAGCTAAACATCCGTGCGATTGACAAGCTTACGCTTGATTTTGGTGTGAGCTATGGCCAACGCGGCGGTAGTGACTACCAAGCGAACGAGTTAACGAGTGACGAGACTGAATCGTTAATGCGCAAGTACAACCTTGCCGATCGCAAGCGCAGCGAAGTTAATGCCAGAGCAAGCTATGCGCCGCTTGAGTGGTTAACTTTTGATGTTAGCACTTACTACGCCAACGATGACTATGACGCAACAGTAATCGGCCTGACTCAGGCTAAAGATTACGGTTATGACATGAACGTTCATGCGCAGATCTCTCAACCTCTATCTGTGTATGCATTTGCAGGACAGCAGTGGATTGACTCAGATCAAAGCGGCGACCAAGCATCAATTTGGCACACTGAGATAAATGATGAATTCATTAACTTAGGACTAGGTGCCACTTATACCGGGTTAATGGATGGCAGATTAATTTTAGGTACAGACTACCTATTTGCTAATTCATCGAGCAATACCGGTGTTAATGGCTACAACACAGATAGCACTAACATCAATAGCTATGGCAGTTATTACTCATATAACCACAGTGTGAGCTTATATGGTCAATACCTGATTTCAGAGCAGATGGCAGTCAAGCTGGCTTACCAGTTTGAACGCTATTTTGATACCGACAGTGCCAATGTTACCCAAGGCAGCATCCCAGGTTTAGTGACCTTGGGTGACCTGAACCACAATTACAACGCCCATCAACTGATGTTGACCTTCAGCTACAAGCTGAAATAAGTCGAGTCAGTCATTAATAAGTTTGAGGAAAACAAGATTATGGAACGTAGAAGTTTCTTAAAAATGAGTGCTGCGCTGGGCTGCGCTGCAACAGTTACCGGCTGTAATTCTAGCTCTGATGATGCCAACGTGATCCCGCCACAACCACCTGTGACTGATGAAGTGGTTAACTGGTCATCATGCCTAGTTAACTGTGGTTCTAACTGTCCAATTAAGGTCTTTACTAAAGACGGTATCGTGACGCGCGTTGAAACTGACCACGAAGTTGAAGATAAATATGGTCTTCATCAAGTTCGCGCTTGTGCTCGTGGTCGTTCACTACGTCAAAGAAACTACGCTGTTGACCGCCTAAAAACACCGATGAAGCGTGTTGGCGAGCGTGGTAAGGCTGAATTCGTACCTATTAGCTGGGACGAAGCCACTAGCATTATCGCTGAAAAACTGTCAGCAGTTTACGCACAAGAAAACGGCGCTAAGTCAGTATTTCGTAGCTACGGTTCTGGTGCTTACTATGGTTTTGCATCAAATGCCTGTTTCAACCGTTTATTTAACTTAAACGGTGGCTGCCTAAATGCTTACGGTAACTATTCGTGGGCGCAGCAGATGGAAGCGGCGAAGCACACCTTCGGTACCGGTAGTACTAGCGGTTCTTCAACCATCACTATCGAAGACAGTGACTTTTTCCTAGGCGTTGCTTACAACCCAAGCGAAATCCGTCAGTCGGGTTCGGGTGAAGGTTACGATTACCTACAAGCACTACAAAAGAACAACGGCCTAGAAGTCGTGATGATCGATCCTCGCTACACCGACTCTATGCTAGGTAAAGAGTCAAGCTGGTTACCAATTCGTCCAGGTACTGACGCTGCATTCGCTGAAGCGGTTGCTTATGTGATGATCAACCACGCTAACTTTGCGGGACAATCTCTACCGTTTGTACTTGAGCACTCTGTTGGTTTCAACAAGCAGTCAATTGAAGATCAAAAAGCGATTTTTGCAGCGAGCAGCGATGCCACTGACCAAGAATACGCTAAGGTGATGAACTCAGATGAAAACTACCAAGACTACATTCTAGGTCAAGGTATTTATACTGATGCTAAAACACCTGAATGGGCTGAAAAAATCTGTGGTATTTCTGCAGAGAAAATCCGCTACATCGCTGGCAAGCTAATGACAGCTAAAGCACCTTACATTGTTGTGGGCGCAGGCGTTAACCGCCAAGCAAACGGCGAGCAAAGCATGCGTTCTCTATACATGCTATCTGTGCTAACCGGTAAGCTAGGTACACGTGGTGCATCAAACGGTGAACTACCATACATGAGCAGCATGTCTCGTGCAGGTATTCCAACGGGTAGCAACCCAGTTAAAGAAAGCATCTCTTTCTTCACTTGGTCTGAAGCGATTAACAACGGCGAGACCATGACAGCTCGTAGCCATGGTATCCGTGGTACTGACGGTTTAGATACGCCACTCGGCGCGAACATTAAGTTCATCCTGTCTGCATCAGATAGCTCGTTATTAAACCAGCACGCTGAAATCAACAATACCGCTGAAATCTTCCGTAATGCAGAAGATCTATTTATCGTGTCTTGTGATTGCTGGATGACGCCAGGCGCCAAGTTTGCTGACATCATCCTACCTGATACAAGCTGGTTAGAATCAAACGACTTAGTTAACGATTCATACGCTTCTGGCTCATTAGGTTACCTAACTGCAATGTCTTCTTCTGTTGAGACAATGTGGGATTGTAAGTCTATGTACGAAGCTGCAGCGATGATCGCAGACAAAATGGGCGTTGGAGCAGGCTTTAGAGCCGGCAAAAACGAAGATGAGTGGTTAGAAGAGCTTTATCAAACGACTAAAGCAAGCAGCACCAACATCGGTGTTTCTCCTGCGTTCCCAGCAACTTACAAAGAAGCACAAAAAATTGGCTTCTTCCGTAAGAACATGAACGACAACCACGTTGCACTGCAAGACTTTATTAAAGACGGCAAAGCGCTTTCAACGCCAAGTGGCAAGATTGAAATCTACTCTGCCGAACTTGCATGGCGCGCAGCTAACTGGGATCAAAACGGCACAGCTGAACAGCAAGGCCAGCAGGATTTCGTAAGAGGCGACACCATCACTGCTATTCCACAGTACACAGTAACGTGGGACGGTTATGAAGATGAAGGCACTAAAGAAGATTACCCAATTCAGCTAGCGGGTTACCACACTAAGGGCCGTACACATTCTAGCTACCATAACGTGCCTTGGTTACGTGAAGCGGTAGAAGACGCTGTTTGGGTTAACCCAATGGATGGCGCTAAGCACGGTTTAAGCTCTGGCGACAAGATTGAGATGTACAACGAGCGTGGTTCAATTGAAGTGACTGTACGTATCACACCACGTGTTGCTCCAGGTGTATTTGCCCTAGGACAAGGTGCTTGGTACAACCCAGGCAACAAGAGAGGCAGCACTGGCCATATCGTTGACGAAGGCGGCGCAATTAACTCGTTAACTCGCTACCAGCCTAGCCCTGTCGCTAAAGGTAACCCACAGCACACTATTCGTGTTGCCATTAAAAAGATTTAAGAGAGTAGTTAATTATGACTGAAGCAACTCAATACGGTTTTTACGTCGACAGCACTAAGTGTACTGGCTGTAAAGCGTGCCATGTATCTTGTAAAGACCGTCAAGGTAACGAGATCCGTAACAATACTAACCCTGAACAAAATGGCGTACCGGCATTAAATGGCGTAACGTGGCGCCGCGTGTACGAATACGGTGGTGGACAATGGACTGAAGGCCAAAATGGCTGTTTCGAGCAAAGTGTATTTGCTTACTACATGTCGATTGGCTGTAACCACTGCTCTGAACCTGTGTGTGTTAAGGCGTGCCCAACAGGCGCGATGCATAAACGCCGTGAAGATGGTCTAGTACATGTTGCACAAGACTTATGTATCGGTTGTGAGAGCTGTGCTCGTGCATGTCCATACGATGCGCCACAAATCGACCGTGAACGTAAAGTCATGACCAAGTGTGATGGCTGTTTCGAGCGTATCGCTGAAGGCCGTAAGCCTGTATGTGTTGAGTCTTGCCCGCTACGTGCACTAGACTTTGACACTATGGATAACTTACGCGCTAAGTATGGTAACGGCGATGGCCACATTGCTCCATTACCACCAGAGTCTATTACTTCACCAAACCTGATTATTAAGGCTAACGTGAATGGCGGACAAAGCGGCGATATCCTTAACCCAACTGAAGTATAATTTCAGTTATTTAAGCTATCACGCATTAGTATTTAATGATCACAAGCAGAGCGGGCTGCAAGGCCCGCTTAACTTGTAAGGTAAATTATGTCTTCAAAAACGCAGCCGTTAACACCATCAGCGCTAACTCAATCACCGCTTACTCAATCATGTTTAAGCAACATTGATTTTGTTGAGTATCAAGGTTTAGCGCGAATATTGCATCACAGCCTTATTCGCTACCCAGAAGCCGATTTTATCAATGGCCTAAAAGAGTGCGATGTGGCTGGCAGCTGGCCTGAGTTTAGTCATCGAACAGAGAATCGCGCAGGTCGTGAACTGGTCGATGGTTTTTTACAAGCTTGGTCAACTGATGCTGAAGCGGCTGAATTAGACAAGGCATTAATTACCTTACAACTTGATTATGGTCAGTTATTCTTCGGACCAGGCGAGCCGACAGCTGTGCCGCAAGGCTCAGTTTACCTGAGTGAAGAGCAATTGATTAACGATAGAACCACGGTTGAGCTGATGGATTTTTATCGTGTTAATGGTGTTGAGCTGCAATTAGATGTTAAGCAGCCAATTGATCACATTGGTTTGTTCTTCGCTGTACTTGATCAAACCTTTGGCCGTTTACAGGTTGAAGCCGATAACCAAGCACTAATTCGTTTTACTCAGGTGCTATTACAACAGCACTTATTGCCTTGGGCGTTTCGTTGCTGTGAGCTTGCGAATACTCATGCGAAAACCGATTTCTATCGCGGGCTTGCATTGTTAACCACGGACTTCTTGCTGCAACTACAACAAGATTTTCAAGTATTAGCACTGGATAAGCGACTATTTCATTAATGCATTGAGTGTGACACTTTAAATAATAAAAGCCCGTAAATTTGATTTACGGGCTTTTTCTTTATAACGCTTTATTGTGGGCGCGACTGGGCATAAAGCCTTAGCGGTAACCGCCCATATTGCGACTCGACTGACGCTTTTCATTACGCACTTTTTCCAGCTGAGAATTAATCGTCTGTAGTAGCTGGCAAAGCTGCTTAGCGTCATCATTCAGTGGTGCATCGAGATCTTGGCTAGCAGGTTCACTGTTAAATAATGACTGACTCCATTGGTAGCCGATAGTTAACACTAAATGTTCCGATTGGCTTAATTCACTTTGCTCAATCTCTTTGACAAATAACAAGCGGCTGGCTGTAAACAAACAGTGCAGAGCAAGCTCATTAGCGAGTGGGCTTTGTTCATTGCTCTCCATTGGAGGCAACCATACTGGTTCGCCTTCGATAAAAACCAATGCTGAAATAGTGTTGGTCACAGTGCTAAGAGAGGTGGCGCCGCCAAATAGCTGCACAACTTTATCTGATTTTTGCAGTGTGAGTGCTAAGCGGTGGGCAAGAATGGATTTGCTCCATTGTTGACCCAAAGAGCGTCTTAACGTCATTTAATCAAAATCTCGTATCAACAGCCTCAAAGTCGAGGCGAAATCAAGCTAAGTGGTTAGTTTAGCATTTTGCTTAATAGCCAGATGTGCTTGGTGCAGCAGAATCGGCTTTAGGAGGTAAATTTACTAGGTTTGAGGCTTATTTCTGCTAAAATCTGCCGACTATTACGCTGAAGTTTTTATAGGTTCAAAATGGATATTCAACGAGTTAACCCATGTGCAAATTGGTCTGATGCTACCGTGTTCAATAACATGGCACATTTTGTTGAGATAGCAGCCGATGTCGAAGGCGATATGTTGAGTCAAACTCAGCAGGTCTTTGCTCAAGCTGAAGCAACATTAGCCAGTATTGGCAGTGACAAGTCTCGTCTGTTATCAGTGACGATTTATGTGACAGATTTTGCTAATGTCGCTGTCTTTAATCAAGCATGGCAAGCATGGTTACCAGAAGGCTGCGCCCCGAGTCGCGCATGTTTAAAAGTAGAACTGGCCGATCCAAGTTACTTGCTTGAAATTGCCTTTGTTGCGGCAGTTAAGTAGTTAACAGGCGTTAGCCTTACATGGGTGTTTTCGATACAACTTGTTCGGCTAACCTGTGAAGACAAGCGGTTAGTTGCTATTTCTAGCCGTTATTCTAACTGTTTGAGCAGTTGTCGTACTCGCGCGCGCGTATCGTCTATTTGGGTTATTACCGCTTGGGCACTCGCTTCATCATCGGCTAACTGCTGCCAATTTGCTTGCCAACTGAATTTGAGCTCCTCGGCTGCAACACTGAGCTCTGGCTCCGTTATCATGCTTAAATCGGCAATCAAATTGACTTTTACCCAGCCTTTTCGCGGATTACCTAAAGTTATATCTTTATCGTAATGAGCCGCATACACGATAGATTCCAACTCTGAAAGCTGTAGCAGCAGTTCAAAACTGGCTGAACGCACATTACTATTGTACTCAGTGATCTCCATGCGCCAGACGTTATAACTAAACCCAACCAAAGCAAACAACATGCTAAAAACCGCTGTCAGCTGAAAAATGGAGATGGTTTGTTTGCCAGAAATATCAATTTTCAACGCTAGCTCCTTAAGCAGATTTAATCGACTTAACTCAACTTTAGCTCAACTTTAACCCGCTTTACTCACTTCACTCTCAGTAACGACTCTGTGTTAATTCTATATAAAGACATTGAAAGAGCAGGTTTAATTTCAGCTTTAATAAAGCCTAACTTGAGCTTCACTTTTTGCTAAACAGACATTGCTAATTTAAATACAAAATAACAGTGGTAATTCACGCTATTTTTAAGAGTGTCGTTCATCGCACTTCTTTCAACATCTTCGTTGATAATAAAAAGGAAATTAATTTGCTGTAGCTTTTGACAACGTGGTTCCAGCGACTACATTTTATATATCTAAATAGCCTTACATAATGGATGGATACCCTATGAAAGCATACAAAGTTTCCTTGATCGCAGGAGTTTGCATTGGAATGTTAAGCAGCGCTGTGGTGGCAAAAACGAATCCTGCAGATAATGCCCAGTACGAGAAGCGCTTTCCTAAGCAATATCAAAGCTGGCAAAAAACGGCTGAGAGTAAAGAGGTTACCAATGCATTAGCTGCCGATCCTAACTTGGTTATCCTTTGGGCGGGTTATGGTTTCTCCAAGGATTACAACGCACCTAGAGGGCACCAGTATGTGATTACAGATATCAGGAGCACATTAAGAACAGGAGCTCCGATGAAAGCGGATGAAGGCCCTATGCCGATGGCATGCTGGAGCTGTAAAAGCCCTGATGTCCCCCGATTGATTGAAGGTGAGGGGGAGGCTGAGTACTTTAAGGGTAAATGGGCTAAAGGTGGCCCTGAAATTGTTAATGTATTAGGTTGCGCCGACTGTCATAAGCCGGGAACTTCTAAGTTGAGAATCGCACGACCCTTTGCCGAACGCGCATTCGCTGCAATAGGCACACCATTTGATAAGGCAGAGAAGAGTGAAAAACAAAATATGGTCTGCGGCCAGTGCCATGTGGAGTACTACTTTGAAAAAACAGCCGAACAACCAAATTGGGTAAAATTTCCTTGGGATGATGGTACCTCTGTTGAAGAGATGGAAGCTTACTATGACAAGCTGAAATTTAAAGACTGGACCCATCAACTATCTAAAGCACCCATGTTAAAAGCTCAACATCCAGGCTATGAGACCACTGCAAAGGGAATTCATGGTGAGATGGGCGTCTCTTGTACTGATTGTCATATGCCACGGATAACCGATGCAGAGGGTAAGGAATACACCGACCATAATGTTGGTAATCCGTTTGATAAATTTGAATTTACCTGTGCAAATTGTCACGAACAAACCAAAGATCAATTACAAGGGCTAGTACAGGCCAATAAAGACAAGGTTAATACCCTTAAGCTTAAGGCTGAAGGGGAGTTAGTAAAAGCGCATTTTGAGGCTGAAGCAGCCTGGAAAGCGGGGGCGACAGAGCAGCAAATGGCCGCGGCGTTAACCGATATCCGTCATGCTCAGTGGCGCTGGGATTTTGCTATTGCCTCTCATGGTATTGCCGCTCATGCGCCTGAAGAGGGTCTTCGAATCTTAGAGACCTCATTAGTTAAAACCTCTGAAGCCCGCGGTAAGCTTGCAAAAGTATTAGCCGCTCAAGGTGTTAAGACCGCTGTTGTTATTCCAGATATTTCGACCGAAGCGAAAGCGCAGGCTTTCTTGGGTATGGATATGGATAAGATGAATGCTGACAAAGCCATCTTTATCGAGAAAGTCGTGCCTAAGTGGGAAGCCGAATACAAGGCAACCAATGGCGGTGAATAGTCTTTAACTGCCGTTACACAAAATGAGTTACAGTCTCAAAAATCCGGGAGCCAACTTCCCGGATTTTTTTGTGTTGTGATTAACCATATTAATATAAGTCACAGTGGCATACTTATCGCGTCAACAGGTTTATCTGCAGCGTGTGTATGACTCTTTGGTTGTGCAAGCCTTATACACAATCAACGTGAGCTTTAGAGGGGAGTGGAGAGGCCATTGTCTTCTTCGAATATCTAGCAATCAGTGTTTACCATTTCAGTTGTCTTAGTTTCAAAGTCGTAAAAAATATAGCAATTGATAGATTGATCGTCAGTGATCCCTTTAGGGTATAAGTAAAACCCGCCAGACCACCAAACCTGATCAAAGTTATTATCTAAATCCAATATGGCATTGATTTGGTCTGAATCTGTTCCGTAGCGAAATAGATCGAAATAGGGATACCCTTGTTTTGGGTCGACGCAGATTTGCACATTATTGATTTCTACTGACTTAAAAGATCGCACTTGGCTATTGCTAGATTTGCAGTCCTTGGCTGAAGCTACGCTGCCTTTGGCTCGAACAAGACTGATGGCGCTTTTAACTGAGGCCAGAGCTTGTTGCATCACCGTATCACGAGATTCATCTTCAAAAGAGATAAATTTTGGAAGGGCAATGACACTGAGTATGCCAAGAATGATGATTACGACAATTAATTCAATGAGGGTAAATCCGTTAACGGTACTGTGCTTCATCTATGTCTCACTTTTGTAAGTGCTAAACTCGATTTTTAGGCGCTCTTAATGTTTCAAACCCATATTTGATTAAGTATATGACGTAAAAGTGAACTTGGTTTTTGAGATTAGCGTCCATGGGAGAAAATTACCTTTGTGTACTACATTCTAATAGTTGGTTTTATTGTTATTTCGATGAATTAGCTGAGAAGCTTGGAGGATAGATGGAGGCGGTGTTGTTAAATATTGTAAACTTCATATTCATTTCCGTTGTGATGTATTTTGCCATCGCCTTACTCTGCATTATTTTGGGCAAGTGGATCAAGCAAGCCGTGCCTAAAAGCACCTTGTCTTTCGATGAGCTAGCGTTTGATGGGTTAGCTTCCGATGAGCCCGCTTTCGAGCAATTATCCTTTGATAAGTCGGCTACCACCAAGGCTGAACCGCCAAAGCTAAAAACCTATCAAGCAAGAGATGGTGAGCGATTACCGTATCGTCATTACCGAGCTCAATCTGACAAGATCATTATTCTTTTGCATGGTTCTGGCTGGCATAGTCAGTATCTGTTTCCCTTAGCTAACTTTATAAGTGGTGAAGGCATTGCCCTGGTATACACGCCAGATCTTCGAGGCCATGGGCAAGCCCCAAGAAGGCGGGGAGATGTTGATTACATTGGTCAATTTGAAGATGACTTAGCCGATCTGATTGAGGTCATTAAGAGGGATAATCCTGACTGTACACTCATTGTGGCAGGACATTCATCCGGAGGTGGGCTCGCGATTCGCTTTGGTGGAAGTCGCTATGGTAAGCAAGCCGATGGCTATATTTTACTGTCTCCTTATCTTAAGTATAACGCGCCAAGTATGCGGCCTAACTCTGGTGGTTGGGCACTCCCTTATACCTTACGAATTGCTGGGCTAAGCATGTTAAATAATGTCGGCATTCATGGATTGGATTACTTAACAGCGATTGATTTCAATATGCCACAAGAGGTCCGTAACGGAACTGAAACCTTGTCATACACCCATCGCCTTAATACCGCTTATGCACCGGGTAACTATAAGAAAGAGCTCAGTTCGATAACGCAGCCATTATTAGTAGTGGTTGGCACGGCGGATGAAGCATTTTTTGCCGAGCAGTTTGAGCCGGAGATCTCAAAGTACACTCGCGCTGAAGTCATCTTGCTAAATGATGTGACTCATATGGGCGTCGTTGTTAACCCTGCCGTTAGACCCGTTATCAAGCAGTGGTTAGATAACTTGCGCTAAGCCGGAGAGTAAAGCGCTCTTGTTAGCAAGATCACCTTGTATAAAAATGTCATCGAAGGGGGATTCCCTTAAGGAAGTAAAGTCTATATTATCGCCTCCCTTTTAATTTTGACTGTAAACCATGAAACTTGTAAAACTGGCCGCCATCGCACTGATGTGCTCAAGCCTTACCGCTTGTATTACCTTTCCAACGGATGAATCTAACACTGTAAAAGTATTGTGGGATGACACTGATGCGTTACTTGGCTGCGCTCATAAAGGCACTGTAATTGGTTCTCAAGGTCATTTTTATGATTATTGGCTACATGCCGATAAAGATATGGTGTGGGGCACACTCAATGAAATGCGTATTAAGGCTGCCAAGCTTGGTGCTGACACTATTTATCTCTACGAACCGTTAGGCTTTATGGGCTCTGTAACCATGATGGCTAATGCCTATCAGTGTGAGTCAAAGCTGGCTGAGACAAATGCCCTGAGTCAGTTACCAATCACAGATACACAAACTGATAAGCAAGCTGATCAACCTATTACGGAGAAGGGCAAAGCCAAATAAGCACGTATCTTTATATGAACTTGTAAACGTTGCAAGTTCATCTCTCAGCCATTTATCGTGCTGTTCAACATTTCCACGATCGTAGTGGCACTGTGAGGGGGGGGGTTAACAATAGCCTACTTAATAATAGCTTACTCAAAAATTTGGTAATGACGCTCTACATTGACCGTAAGCTTACCCCAATATGATGACCTGACTCTTGCTTGATGATGTTCGAATGAGCACTTATCGACAAACTCTTCATGGACATCAAATCGGCAGCGGTTGTCCCTGCTTTGTGTCACTTCAAATAGAAGGCAGCCTTCCTCCTTTAGGGTCAACCGCTTATGATTAACGAGCTCATTTTTAATTGCTGCAAGCTCGGGCTGTGGAACTAAAATAAACCCTTTTAAGATCACCTTTGACATGACAAGTCCCTATCTATTGTCGTTTACCCATTACTGTTAAATTGAACATTACATCAAAAAACGCAGCTTATAGTGAGCTGCGTTTTTTGATGATGGGTGTTATAGCTGCCGTTTTAACGAACTTATTTTTGACTAAAAGCCCTTAAAGCACATTTTTTTAGAAAATGAGCCGTTAAAAAATCATCTCTGGTACATGCTCTGGAACCACAAGCTTACCTGCTGTTTTAGAAACGATTTCCTCTACCGATACGCCCGGTGCACGCTCTAGCAGATGAAAGGCGCCGTCTTTGATTTCTAAAAAAGCTAAATCGGTTAATACCCGCTTGATGCAGCCATAGCCGGTAAGTGGTAGCTCGCATTTAGTCAGTAGCTTAGAGTTACCTTTTTTATCGGCGTGCATCATGGTGACGATAATATTGTCAGCGCCAGCGACCAAATCCATCGCGCCGCCCATGCCTTTAATCAGTTTTCCTGGGATCATCCAAGAGGCGATAGAGCCTTGCTCGTCCACTTCAAATGCGCCCAGTACAGTGAGATCCACATGGCCTCCGCGGATCATGGCAAAGCTTTCGCTTGATGAAAAGAATGACGCGCCATCCACAGCGGTAACCGTTTGCTTACCAGCGTTGATAAGGTCAGCATCAATGGTTTCTTCGGTAGGGAACTCTCCCATACCTAATAAACCATTTTCTGATTGCAGCATCACGTCTATGCCCTCAGGAATATAGTTGGCCACTAAGGTGGGGATCCCAATACCTAAGTTGACGTAAAAGCCATCTTGCAGCTCTTTAGCAACACGTTGCGCCAGTTGTTCTCTTGATAATGCCATGGTGTTGCCTCCTTATGCTTTGGTGTCTGATTCAGTTTTTGAACCCGAGTCAGGTTTGACCGTGCGTTGCTCAATGCGTTTTTCAAACTTACCTTGAATAACGCGGTTGACGTAAATACCCGGGGTATGGATATGGTCAGGGTCAAGTTCACCAGGCTCAACAATATGCTCAGCTTCTACCACTGTTATCTTGCCAGCAGTTGCCATCATAGGGTTAAAGTTGGCGGCGGTTTTGCGGAAAACTAAGTTACCCATGGTGTCGGCTTTCCAAGCGCGAACAAGCGCGAAATCCGCTTTTAGTGCAGGCTCTAATACATAGTGACGACCATCTATTTCACGGGTTTCTTTACCTTCTGCCACGGGCGTACCGTAGCCTGTGGCGGTAAAGAATGCTGGAATACCAGCCCCACCGGCGCGAATTTTTTCAGCCAAGGTGCCTTGTGGCGTCAAGATAACGTTAAGCTCGCCGGATAACATCTGCTGCTCGAAGGTGGCGTTTTCACCCACATATGAGGCGATCATGGTATCGATTTGACGGCTTTTTAATAGTAGGCCTAAACCAAAGTCGTCTACGCCAGCATTATTTGAGATTGCGGTAAGTCCAGTGACACCCATTTTCACCATTTGTGCGATTAAGCCTTCAGGAATACCACATAAGCCAAAGCCGCCGACCATTACGGTCATATCATTGCTTAGGCCAGCGAGCGCTTCTTCGTAACTGCTGACGACTTTATTTAGCCCTTTATTTGGCTGTTGATTTAGCTCTCTATTTAGTCCTGCCATTACTGTTATCTCCTTATTCTGTCCGATGCTAGAACCTAGAACCTTCTTTTTATTCGCTAATCGCTCTAGCCACTTTCGATCCAGACTGGCGGCCAAGGGCGAGGCTTATCTTGTTACCAGCATCAACCAGTTTAGTTAGGTCTATTCCGGTTTCTATGCCAAGCCCATGCAGCATATATACTAAGTCTTCAGTGGCTAAGTTACCTGAAGCACCCTTAGCGTAAGGGCATCCGCCAAGGCCCGCGACCGATGAATCAATCACACTGACGCCGGTTTCTAAGCAGGCCAGAATGTTGGCTAGCGCTTGGCCGTAGGTATCATGGAAATGTAATGCCAGTTTGTCTACAGGTACGGCTTTCGCCACCGCTGCAACCATTCTACGGGCATTAAGCGGTGTGCCAACACCAATGGTGTCGCCAAGAGAAATCTCATAGCAGCCCATTTTGTAAAGTAATTCAGACACACGTGCGACTTCGCTAACCGCAATATCACCTTCATATGGGCAGCCTAAGGTGCAAGATACGTAACCGCGAACAGGCACGTTTCTCGCTTTAGCCAGCTCCATAACTGGCCTGAAGCGCTCGATAGACTCAGCAATTGAACAGTTGATGTTCTTTTGGCTAAAGCTTTCTGAAGCTGCGCCAAAAATGGCAACTTCATCGGCGTCAGCGTCAAGCGCAAGTTCCAAGCCTTTTAAATTGGGTGTCAGAGCGCTGTAGGTAACGCCTGTCTTTCGTGCTATGCCTTTAAGCACATCACCTGAGTCGGCCATCTGAGGCACCCATTTCGGTGACACAAAACTTGCCGCTTCGATACGCTTTACGCCCGCAGCGACCAAGTCTTCAATTAAGATAATCTTGTCTTGAGTGGTGACTGGCTTTTCGTTTTGCAGCCCGTCACGGGCACCGACTTCGAAGATGCTGACTTGTTGAGGGTAAGAAATCGCCATTTATGCACTTTCCTCAGTTTTAGCTGATTCAACTTCGGCAGCTTCTTCCTTCTCTGCTTTCGCCTCAACTTCCGCTAATAACATACCGTCACTAACTAACTCTCCGGCCTCAAAGAAAAACGCACTGACGATAACGTCAAACGGGGATTCAATGGCGTTTATTACATTAGTCATCTTCATCCGACTTCTTCCTTTTCAGGGTTTACTTCTGCTTCAACTTCGGCGAGTAACATGCCATCGCTGACCAGTTCACCTGCTTCGAAGAAAAATGCACTGACGATGCCGTCAAATGGGCTTTCTATTGTGTACTCCATCTTCATGGCTTCCATCACCATAATGCCTTGGCCGGCTTTGACGCTATCACCCACAGCCACTAGTTGAGTCACTATGGTGCCGTTCATTGGTGCTTTAAGCTTATCTTCTAAGTTGTCTTGCTCTTCAATGACTTCAGATTGTAGTGCGCGGTAATGATAGCTTTTTGAGTCGATAAACAGGGTAAAGTCATCGCCTACTTGGCTCACTGGAAGGCTGATTTTATGTCCGTTAGCTTTATCGCAACGACTCTTACTAAACGTTTGCTCTGTGTTTTCATTATCGAGTTTTTGCAGGCTGATCTCAGCATGCAGCGTCTCAGCGACTAATGCGCCAGTAAGGGTGATTAGGCAGTCATCAAGCTGTAGCTGATATTGCGACTGACCTGCGATTTGGGTCTCGATTAAATCAAGGTGGTTAATCTCATGGTTATCATCTAACAACGCCACTTGATGCTGACTGGCACTATTTAACCTAAAGCCATTATTTTGATGCCAAGGTGAGTAGGGATCATGGCTAGCGTTAGCTGCTAATTGTGCTTGCTGTTTACGGGCACATAACTGATAAAGCGCCGCTAAACTTAATGCTACATTGCTGTTATTAGAGTCCGCTGCTGGTGTTAACAGTGAATCGCCATAGCGCTCGATAAAGTCGGTGCTAAAGTTGGCATCCTTAAATGCCGTGTGCTTGGCAATATTGGCTAAAAATTCAATATTGTGTTTAAGGCCACTGATTTGATAGTCATCTAAGGCGTGTACTAAACGTTGCAGCGCGCGAGGGCGTGATTCATCCCAAGTGATTAGCTTGGAGATCATCGGGTCGTAAAAGTTACTGATCACATCGTTTTCACGCACGCCGGAGTCGATACGCACAAATTGGCTTTGCTTAGGTTCGCGTAAAAAATTGAGTTTTCCGCTAGCGGGTAGAAAGTCATTGTGCGGATCTTCGGCGTAAATGCGCACCTCAAAGGCATGGCCTTCAATTCGCACTTCATCTTGTTTAAGTGGCAACTCACTGCCACTGGCAACCATTAATTGCCATTTAACTAAGTCTTGGCCTGTGACTAACTCTGTGACCGGATGCTCTACTTGAAGGCGAGTATTCATCTCCATAAAGTAGAAACTGTCGTCGGTATCAAGCAGGAATTCGACGGTGCCGGCGCCTTCATAATCAATTGCTTTGGCTGCGGCAACCGCCGCTTCGCCCATTTTGATTCTGAGCGCATCACTTAAACCTGGAGCGGGGGCTTCTTCGACGACTTTTTGATGACGACGTTGAATTGAGCAGTCACGATCAGACAGGTAGATACAGTTACCATGGCTGTCGGCAAAGACTTGTACTTCAACATGGCGCGGCTGACGCAGGTAGCGCTCCATCAGGAGCTTGTCGTTACCAAAAGAGCTAATGGCTTCACGTCTTGCTGAGTGAATAGCCTCAAGGGTTTCACTACTGTTTTCAACAATGCGCATGCCTTTACCACCGCCTCCAAAGGCGGCTTTGATCAGCAGAGGAAAGCCCATCTTATTGGCTTGTATGACGAGCAAATCATCGTCTTGAGCATCACCGTGATAACCAGGGACCAGCGGTACATTGGCTGCGCCCATGATCTCTTTGGCGGCGCTTTTACTGCCCATGGAGTCAATTGCCGCTGCACTGGGGCCAACAAAGGCGATATTGGCTTGCTCGCATTTTAGGGCAAATTCAGCGTTTTCAGATAGAAAACCATAACCTGGGTGAATCGCTTGTGCACCAGAGCGTTTGGCGATTTCAATAATCAACTCACCTTTAAGATAAGACTCCGCAGGCGCGCTGCCACCTAAATAAAACGCCTCATCTGCCATAGCAACGTGGCGGGCGTCGATATCGGCATCTGAATACAAAGCAACAGTGCGTAAACCCATGGATTTTGCGGTTTGTATGATCCGGCAGGCAATTTCGCCGCGATTGGCAATTAGCAGTTTAGTAAACATATTATTTGGCTCCTTGCCCGCTGGCGGTTTGGTTATTATTTTTTGTTGCCGCGTTAAAGTCGGTCGTTGTTGGCCATTTTGGCGGGCGCTTTTCAAAGAAGGCATTAAGGCCTTCTTGCCCTTCATCTGAAACACGAATACGGGCGATCCGCTCGCTAGTGCGATCTAACGTTGTTTGATCGATAACGCCATTTTCTAGGGTGGAAAGTAGCGCCTTAGCCCAGGCCATACCCTGTGGACTGTTACTCAGTAGTGATTCAATGATGGGGGTGGCGGCCGCATCGAGTTCGTCATTAATCTCATGGATGATCTGTAGCTCAAGTGCTTTTTGCGCATTGAACCGCTCAGCGGTGAGCATGTAACGGCGCGCAGCGCGTTGGCCCATCGCGCGAGTGACATAAGGGCTAATCACTGCAGGAATTAAACCCAGTTTGACTTCACTCAAGCAAAAGCTGGCGCGCTCATTGGCAATGGCGATATCGCTGCAGCAAATAAGCCCGAGTGCACCGCCAAAGGCTGCCCCTTGTACGAGTGCAATCGTGGGTTTAGGAAATTTATCGAGTACTGACATCAGTTTTGCCAGCTCGTTGGCGTCAGCTAAGTTCTGCTCAAAATCCATCTTGGCTTGCTTGCGCATCCAGTTAAGATCGGCGCCAGCGCTGAAGTTTTTACCGTTGGCTTTAAGCACTAATACTTGGCACTTTGGATTGACGGCGAAGTGTTCAAGTACTGTGATCATTTCCTTAATCATCACTTCATCAAAGGCGTTATGCTTATCGCTGCGGTCGAGCACCATTTGCGCCACGCCGCCATCGACTGAGCAATTTACATATGCTAATTGCTCGGTCAGTTGTTCGGTGTCTGTGGTGACTGATGTATTCATTATTGTTGGTCCATTTTATTGTCTGAGTCGATGGTTTTTGGCTTAAATGGCAAACTGCCATTACATGCGAAATACACCAAACTTAGTGTCTTCAATTGGAGCATTTAGCGCGGCTGAAAGCGCTAAACCAACTACATCACGGGTTTGAACCGGATCGATAATCCCATCGTCCCATAAGCGGGCGCTGGCATGATAAGGATGACCTTCTTTATCGTATTGCTCAACAATGGGTTTACGGAATGCTTGTTCTTCATCATCAGACCACTCAAGGCCCTTACGTGCCAGCCCGTCACGTTTAACCGTTGCTAATACGCCCGCGGCTTGTTCTCCACCCATTACGGATATGCGGGCATTGGGCCACATCCACATCATAGTGGGCTCAAATGCACGGCCACACATGCCGTAATTACCCGCGCCGTAGCTACCGCCAATAATGACGGTAAATTTAGGTACGTTAGCGCAAGACACCGCAGTCACCATTTTTGCGCCGTGTTTGGCTATGCCTTCATGTTCGTATTTTTTACCCACCATAAAACCGGTGATATTTTGTAGGAACAAAAGCGGT
Organism: Shewanella sp. 0m-6; assembly: GCF_052977325.1. Taxonomy (NCBI): domain Bacteria; kingdom Pseudomonadati; phylum Pseudomonadota; class Gammaproteobacteria; order Alteromonadales; family Shewanellaceae; genus Shewanella; species Shewanella sp. 0m-6. The sequence goes on along the minus strand of NZ_JBRIMD010000009.1, from coordinate 12,637 downwards.
ATTTTGCGTTGGCAACACAGTTCAATAAAGTGCGCGCCTTTTTGCGCAGACTCCGAGAATAAGATGCCGTTATTGGCCACAATCCCTACCGGATAGCCATGAATGCGGGCAAAGCCACACACTAAGGTATTGCCGTAATTGGCTTTAAACTCATCAAAGTCTGAGTCATCGACAAGGCGAGCAATTACCTCTTTTACATCGAACGGCTTTTTAAGATCAGTGCCTACGATGCCGTAAAGCTCATTGATATCAAATTTAGGTGGTTTTACTGGGCTAAGCTGAGCAGTAATTTGTTTTTGATGATTAAGGCGAGTCACCGCTTTACGGGCAAGCTCTAGCGCGTGTTCATCGTTTTGCGCCATATGATCCGCCACGCCCGAAATTTTGGTGTGCACTTCAGCGCCGCCTAGCTCTTCAGCAGTCACTTCTTCACCGGTCGCGGCTTTAACTAACGGCGGGCCCGCTAAAAAGATAGTGCCTTGCTCTTTAACGATAATCGACTCATCAGCCATCGCAGGTACATAAGCGCCGCCTGCGGTACACAGCCCCATTACTACAGCGATTTGTGGAATGCCTTTGGCTGACATCTGCGCTTGGTTATAGAAAATTCGCCCGAAATGGTCTCTATCTGGAAAGACTTCATCTTGGCGGGGCAGGTTCGCGCCGCCAGAGTCCACGAGATAAATACAAGGTAGGTGGCAACGACTGGCAATATCTTGGGCGCGTAGATGCTTTTTAACGGTAACGGGGTAATAGGTGCCACCCTTTACTGTGGCATCGTTGGCGATAATCATGCATTCAACGCCACTTACGCGGCCAATACCTGCGATGACACCCGCTGCAGGCACTACATCTTCATAAAGCTCAAAGGCGGCAAATTGAGAAATTTCTAGAAAAGGAGAGCCCGGATCCAGCAGTTTTTCTACCCGCTGACGCGGAAGCAGTTTGCCACGAGAAAGGTGACGGCTACGGGCGACTTCTCCGCCGCCTTGCTCAATCTGATGTAGTTTTAGTTTTAAGTCTTGAACCACTGTAGCCATGTCATCAAATTTAGCTTTAAACTCATCGCTACGTGTATTAATACGACTGCTAAGTTGCGTCACAATTTCAATCCTTTTGAAGCTGGAAGAGTGAGGCGGCTAACCGCCCTTATGCTTTGCTATAAACCCGTGATATCGAGCATAAGCATTACTTTGATTCGTTAAATAGCTCGCGGCCTATCAGCATGCGGCGAATTTCTGAGGTGCCAGCCCCAATTTCATAAAGCTTGGCATCACGCAATAAGCGACCAGTGGCGTATTCATTGACATAACCGTTACCGCCAAGCAGTTGAATGGCATCTAGGGCCATCTTGGTGGCAAGTTCTGCAGAATAAAGGATTGCACCTGCTGCATCTTTACGGGTGGTTTCGCCGCGATCACAAGATTTAGCGACGTTGTAGATATAAGATTTGGCAGCGTTCATGCCGGTGTACATATCGGCAAGCTTGCCCTGTACTAGCTGGAATTGACCAATCGATTTACCAAATTGCTCACGCTCGTGAATATAAGGCACGACGATATCCATACAGGCTGTCATGATCCCAAGCGGGCCACCAGACAGCACCACGCGTTCGTAATCAAGTCCGCTCATCAAGACTTTAACGCCGTTGTTGAGGCCACCAAGAATGTTCTCTTCTGGTACTTCACAATCTTCAAATACCAACTCACAGGTGTTTGAGCCGCGCATACCGAGTTTGTCTAGCTTCTGCGCCGTGCTAAAGCCTTTAGAGCCGCGCTCAACAATAAATGCCGTAATGCCGTGGGCACCTTTATCGAGATCGGTTTTGGCATAGATAACATAGGTATGAGCATCAGGACCGTTGGTGATCCACATTTTGTTGCCGTTGAGTATGTATCTGTCACCCTCTTTGCGGGCGTGTAGTTTCATTGATACAACATCAGATCCCGCATTGGGCTCACTCATCGCAAGGGCGCCAATGTGTTCGCCTGTGATGAGCTTGGGTAAGTACTTGGCTTTTTGTTCGCTATTACCGTTGCGGTTAATTTGGTTAACACATAGGTTGGAGTGCGCGCCGTAGCTAAGACCAATAGATGCTGAAGCGCGCGAGATCTCCTCCATAGCGACCACGTGGGCCAAGTAGCCCATTTCAGCTCCCCCATACTCTTCAGATACCGTCACGCCGAGCAGCCCCATATCGCCAAGTACAGGCCAAAGCTCATTAGGAAAAGCGTTATCGAGATCTGTTTTGGCGGCGATTGGTGCGATTTCGTTGGCTGCGAAGCTTTGCACTGCGTCGCGCAGCATATCGACTTCTTCACCTAGGCCAAAATTTAGAGATGAGTAGAGTTGAGTCATGTGCTTGTGTCCTGTCAAATGTTGTTTAGTCAAGTTCACTGATCTATGCCGTGATACTTGGAAATTTTAATATAATTATTGGGTTACTCTATTAATGGCAATTGCAGATAATGTCATTGCAAAATAAAAGCCCATTACTGGGCGTTGTGTTCGAGTGCATCGCGGCATTGTTGTTCAGCCGAATTAAGCTCCATCAGTACGACTTTGATGTCGTCCATCTGTTGTTGAAGTGAAACCTTTTTATCTTCAACGAGCTCTAGCATGGTATGTAGCTGACTACTGCTATTCTTGTCGGCATCGTACAGTTCAAATAAACGTCTGGTTTCAGCCAATGAAAAGCCTAACCGTTTACCGCGTAAGATAAGCTTCAATCTCACTCTATCTTTAAGGCTGTAGATCCGTGTTTGACCACGGCGCTTTGGTTTTAAAAGACCTTGGTCTTCATAAAAACGAATACTACGAGTCGTGATATCAAACTCTTTAGAGAGATCACTGATTGAGTATGTCGTTTGTGGGAGCTGCTTCTCTACCATCAAATAACACCATAATTGTTTACATTAATTGCACGATATATGAAGTTTACGTAAAGGTAAAGTTTACACCTGTCAGATACCCTTGTTTTAATGTCAATCGGGGTTGCCACTAGGTTAAATTTACCGCTATAGGGCTTATTGCTTTACGCGTGGAGTTGTATATTTATTCCTTTTAAACAGTGAGTTGTGCCATTCTCGTGGTTTTTGTTAGCAGTGTTTTTGCGTATTTCACCTACTCATTCTAAGGTCTAATGGGGATTTTTTAATCGTCAGAGCATAATGCGGTTAAGTAATAAATGGACGAAAAACGCTCGCTAGCGACGCAATATGTTACCGAGATCTAGCAAACTGGAGTCAGTATTGTGAAAGATAAGAATAAGCAATTACATGCTAAATCAATTAACCAACCAGAGATATTTTGGGCAGAAGCTGCCAGCCAAATCGATTGGTTTTCCCCTTGGGATAGCGTACTAGATGACAGTGAGGCGCCATTTTACCACTGGTTTAAAGGCGGCAAACTCAACACTTGTTATAACGCAGTAGATAGACATGTTGCAGCGGGTCGAGGTTCACAAATTGCGCTGCAATATGTGAGCCCTGTAACTGACACTGAATATGGGATCTCTTATAGAGAGTTACAGGCGCAAGTGAGTCGACTCGCAGGTTACATGGACTCTATTGGTGTGAAAAAGGGCGACCGAGTGGTGATTTATATGCCAATGGTGCCAGAAACGGCATTTGCTATGCTAGCCTGCGCACGTATTGGCGCAATTCATTCAGTAGTGTTTGGTGGCTTTGCGGCTAATGAACTTGCGACCCGTATTAATGATGCTAAACCAAAACTAATTCTTTCAGCATCTTGCGGTATTGAGCCATCAGGGGTTATCCCATATAAACCGCTACTCGATGCAGCGTTAGATCAAGCCAGCCATAAAGTCGACCATTGCTTGATATTAAACCGAGGTCAGCTTGAAGCCGAGTTGAAACCTGATCGAGATATTGATTGGCAGGCAGCGGTGGCTGCAGCGCCTAATATCGATTGCCAACCCTTAGACGCTACCGACCCGCTTTATATTTTGTATACATCAGGCACCACAGGCCAACCAAAAGGCGTGGTACGCGACAACGGCGGCCATGCGGTGGCACTTGCTTGGTCGATGAAGCACATCTATGACATTAATGCAGGTGATGCTTTTTGGGCCGCATCGGATGTCGGCTGGGTTGTTGGTCACTCCTATATTGTCTATGGTCCATTATTAGTCGGGGCGACAAGTATCTTGTATGAAGGTAAACCCATTGGTACGCCGGACCCTGGTGCATTTTGGCGAACGATTGCTAAATACAAGGTGAAAAGCTTCTTTACAGCTCCGACAGCGATTAGGGCGATTAAACGTGATGACCCCAATGGTGACTATTTACAGGGCATAGACTTAAGTTGCTTGAGAAATGTGTTCTTAGCGGGCGAGCGCTGCGACCCAGATACCTTGCACTGGACTGAAGACAAGCTTAAAAAGCCTGTGATTGACCATTGGTGGCAAACGGAAACTGGCTGGCCTGTAGCGGCAAACTTGATGGGATATGCGCCTGTCGAGGTCAAGGCGGGCTCTCCTGCATTAGCGGTGCCCGGTTATCAAATTGATGTGGTTGATGTGATGGGCGATGAGGTCGAGGCGAATGAATCCGGTAATGTGGTGATTAAACTGCCGCTGCCACCGGGAACGTTAACGACCTTGTGGCAAAACGAGCAGCGTTATAAAGACAGTTATCTGTCAATGTACCCCGGTTATTACTTAACGGGAGATGCGGGCTATAAAGATAAAGAGGGCTACTTATATATAATGAGCCGCATCGACGACATTATTAATGTGGCTGGGCATCGACTGTCAACGGGGCGCTTTGAAGAGGTTCTGTGCCAGCATGATGCTGTTGCTGAAGCGGCGGTGATCGGGGTTAAAGATCCCTTAAAAGGCCAAGTGCCATTAGGACTAGTGGTACTTAAAAAAGGTGTAACGCTTAATGATGATGACTTAAATCACCAGCTCATGAGTTTAGTGCGTCAAGAGATAGGGCCTGTGGCCTCGTTTAGGCTAGTGAGTGCGGTGCAAAAACTGCCTAAAACCCGTAGCGGTAAAATTTTGCGTGGCACCATGCGTAATATTGCCGATAATCAAAGTTACAATGTACCGGCGACCATAGAAGATCCTGCAACCTTAGATATCGTTCGTAACACCCTGACACGTATGGGCTATGCCGATGCGCATGTATAAAGAAGGTTCTAGGAAAAGCAAGTCCTAGCAGCGAGGAAAGCGAAGACAAAGCTATTGAGCCGCTATCGCTGGATCTTGTGTAGGTCGGCATTTATGCCGTCAGGGGAATGATGCTTGCTGATGGGTCTTATACTGATAGGCATTAACCTGCAAATGCAGAAAAAAGCTGAAACTTAGGTTTCAGTTTTTTTCGTTTTTGAACTAAATTCATTGTTCACGATTAATGTATAAATGTTAACGCATTTGGCTTTATCTGGTAATTAAGTTACCAAAGTCTGTATAATCGCCAACAAAATTAAACCTGTCATCTCAATAAGCAATGGGTGCGATTGTTGCTTATACAAAATAATAGATGGGCAATCCTCTGTGACCTACGGAATTAATCGACATGAATAACCAAAATCAGCTCTATGATATCGGTGTGATTGGCTTAGGGGTAATGGGTAAGAACCTTGCGCTCAATATAGCGGATAATCAATATCGCGTCGCAGTATTTGACCTTGATAATATCAAGGTGCAAGACACTGTTAAGCAAGAAGAACTCGAACGTAAACAATACCTCAAGCAGATAACTGAACCCCGTATCGAAGCCTGTAATAATCTTTCTGAAATGTTATCTAAATTAGATAAGCCGCGTGTACTCGTTTTGTCTGTTCCTGCGGGTGCTCCGGTCGATGGTGTGTGCCAGTCATTAATTGAAGCTGGTATTGAGGCCGATGATATCGTTATCGATACGGGCAATAGCCTTTGGACCGATACGGTTGAGCGCGAGCAGCGTTACGCTAATGATTTTCAATTTTTTAGCTGCGCGGTTTCTGGCGGTGAAGTCGGTGCACGTTTTGGTCCATCATTGATGCCAAGCGGCAGTTTAACTGCCTGGAAGAGAATAGAGCCAATTTGGCAAGCCATCGCCGCCAAAGTCGATGCTAAAACAGGTTTACCTATCGAACGCTTTGAGCCGGGCAACCCGGTCAAAGAAGGCGAACCTTGTACTACTTATATTGGGCCTGCGGGTTCTGGTCATTACGTCAAAATGGTGCATAACGGCATTGAATATGCTGATATGCAGCTCATTTGCGAAGCATATCAATTACTGAATCAAGGTTTAGGATTAAGCCCAAGTGAAGTAGCGGATGTGTTTGAGCGCTGGGATCAAGGCAGTTTAAATAGCTACTTAATGCAGATCAGCGCCGATGTGCTCAAACAAGCAGACCCATTAACCGGCGCGCCACTGGTTGATTTGATTTTAGATAAGGCTGGCCAAAAAGGCACGGGTCTTTGGACTGCGGTCAGCAGTTTACAAATTGGCTGCCCAGCCCCCACTATTGCTGAAGCGGTTTATGCCCGTGCAGTCAGTACTCAAAAAGCGCAAAGGCAGCAACTTAGCCAAGTATTATCAGGGCCAAGCGAAGTGCTTTTAGCCACGATTAACCGCGGTGAAAAGCAGACATTTATCGACCAGCTTGAAAATGCGCTCTATTGTGCAAAAGTGTCTTGTTACGCCCAAGGTTTTCAGTTGATGGCGATGCAGGCTAAAGAGCAAGCTTGGCAGTTAGATTTTGCTGAAATTGCAAAAATTTGGCGAGCGGGCTGTATTATCCGTGCCACCTTCTTGCAGTCGATCACTCAGGCCTATCAGCATGATAGTGAGCTTGAGAACCTGTTAATGGCCGAGACGTTTGCAACCGCGCTGTCAGAAAAACAAAATGATTGGCGCTTGGCTGTATCGACGGCAGTGATGAGTGGTATTCCTGCGCCATGTATCAGCTCGGCGCTTGCTTATTACGACAGCTACCGTAGTGAAACTTTACCGGCGAGTTTACTGCAAGGGCAGCGAGATTATTTTGGTGCTCACACTTTTGAACGAACAGACAAGCCAGCGGGTGAGAAATACCACTTAAACTGGAGCGGCGATCGCAGCTTGCATAAGGTGTAACCGCTTCTGTGTCGCTGAAACTAAAAAGCCTATCAATCGATAGGCTTTTTAGTTTCTAGCTGTGGCGATAACGCTTTAAGCTAAGCCATCCAAATATCGGCCAGAAGACCGAGACTGAATAATGCGCTGAAAATCATAGTGAGCTTAGCAGTGCGCCCAAGTAATGGATTTAACGCAGCGCCAGTGACGTCATTAAAGTCACGCGTTAAGGTTCTTGCCATAATAAATGCCAGTCCAGCTAACAGTACGGGTAAACCTGGCAGCGCTCCCATAAAGAAGCCTGCAATAATGATCGCAAATGGCAGATACAAGAAGCTTTGGTAGAAGATGCGAGATTGTTCTAGACCCATACGAACCGCGAGGGTCTTTTTACCTGCTTTGAGATCAGTTTCCATATCGCGAGTATTATTCACTAGCATAATCGCTGCATTTAGAAAGCCGATGGCACTGCCAAGTAGCCATGCGCTGGTTGCCGTTTCACCGGCTTGCAGAAAGTAACTGCCGACAACTGCAACAAGGCCGAAAAATACAAATGCGGCAACTTCACCTAAACCATGGGAAGCCAGTGGGTAGGGGCCGCCGCTATAGCCAAGGGCGCCAAGTATCGCAGCTGCCGCTAAGAAAGCAATCGGTAGACCGCCATGGTAGATAAGCACAGAGCCAACAAGTAACGCCAGTACCAAACATAAGGTCATCGCATTGCGCACAGCCTTTGGGCTTAACATGCCACTTTGGGTGACACGAACTGGGCCCACACGTTCTTCAGTATCGACGCCACTTTTAAAGTCAAAATAGTCATTAGCCAAGTTGACAGCAATTTGTAATAGCAGAGCACAGAGCATTGAAATAACAGCAATGAAAAAGCTGAATTGCTCAAGTTGCAATGCGAGTACGTTACCAACCAGCAGTGGTCCAATCGCCGCAGGCAAGGTGCGAGGGCGGATGGCAAGTATCCAAGGATTCATGGTTATATTTACTTACAGAGGTTTACGTCAAAGAAAGTTGACATAAAGGTAAAAAAAGTTGGCATAGCATAGCAAATTTAACAAGTTGTAAAAAGTGGATTTTATGAGCCTAAAAGTGGTCAGCTTAACAAATTGCTCAGCATTATCCTTTTTCAGTTTGGAGGATTGAATAATTTTGAACTAGCGCACATCTGTTAGGCAGGAGTGTATGCAATATTATATCCCTAGAGTGAACTCAAGAATTATCGCTTTAATCCTCGCTGTAGAGATGATACTGCTGTCTTAGCAGTCAACGACTACATTTGTAATGAACAAATTTGTTTAGAGGTCGAAAACTATGCGTTTTGAGGGACAAGTCGCGATAGTGACTGGCGCGGCATCAGGCTTAGGAAGAGCCTATGCGATAGCCCTAGCTGAGCGAGGAGCACGAGTCGTTTTGGTTGATAACGAAACGAGTCAAACAAGGGATGTTAGCTCCAGCGAGATGTTAAACTTGGAGCCTGATTCGGGGCTTAAAATCTGTGGCGAAGCCATTACAGCCCTAGGTGGAGAGTTTAAATCGTTTATATTGGATGTGACTCGTACCGACGACATAGACACAATGCTTAATGATGTGGTGCAAAGCTGGGGTCGAGTCGATATTTTAATTAATAATGCCGGTATACATCAACCTTGTGCTTTTGAGCAGATGAGTCAGTCTAACTGGAAGCACCAGCTCGATGTCGATCTTAACGGTACCTTCTACATGACTAAAGCCGTTTGGCCTCTGATGAAGCGCCAAAGTTATGGCCGTGTGGTCATGAGTAGTGCCAGTGCTGTATATGGTGATATGTATGAAACCAGTTTCAGCGCGAGCAAAATGGCGGTGATGGGTTTGGTTAATAGCCTTCACCTAGAGGGCGCAGAGCACGGTATCGCAGTCAATAGTATTATTCCCCATGCGGTCACATCAATGACAGCGGCTCACCTAGCGCCCACAGTAAGGCCCCTATTTTCAAAAACTACAGTTACAGCAACCATGTTGTACTTGTGTAGCTCTAAGTGTCCATCTGGTCAGCACTTGTTGGCTGCTGCGGGCGGCATTAGCCATGCAGCACTGGTTGAGTTTTCTCCGAGCCGTTTTAATGCCGAAGAATGCACCCCTGAGGTGATCACTGAGCGCTGGTCTGATATTTATATGGCACAACCGGTAGCAGCCCATCGAAGTGGAGAAGCCCAAGTGCTTGCTTGGGCAAAGGCTGCGGCTAATCAGCGTCATATTCAATTAAAGTAATCTAAAAAGCTCAAGCTATCGTATGGGCATACTAAGACTTGAACCCTCTTTGGTTAATGGCATGAATGGTGCGGTATTTTACGAATGCATCTTGTGTTATTCATCTGGTTGCCAATTAGCCGACGTTTAGCTGAGCGACTGCATAAAGCTGGCTAGGTTAGGGGATCTTGAGTTAAGCTTATGGCCATAATTAGCTGAGTGTTTAGGTTGAAATGAGCCAAGTATTAGATGATCTATTAGCATTACTTTCTTTAGAGAAGATTGAAGAAGGGTTGTTTCGTGGACAAAGCCAAGATTTAGGTTTTGGACATGTCTTTGGTGGGCAAGTTATGGGACAAGCCTTAAGCGCCGCGAAACAGACTGTGTGTTCAGATCGTAAGGTGCATTCTTTACATTCTTATTTTTTGCGTGCCGGTGATGAAAAGCTCCCCATCGTTTATGATGTCGAAATTATGCGTGATGGTGGCAGTTTTAGCGCACGCAGAGTCAAAGCTATTCAAAAAGGTCGGCCAATCTTTTACATGACATGTTCGTTTCAAACTCATGAAGAGGGCTATGAACATCAAGCGATAATGCCAGATGTTGCAGGCCCTGAAGGCTTGCTTAACCAACAAGAATTAGCGATGACGCTGCGCGATAAAGTGCCCTCGAGAGTGCTTGAAAAGTTTATGGCGGACACTCCGATTGAGATGCGCTTAGTTAACCCAAGTGACCCGATTGCGCCTAAAGCATCTGAACCTATTCGTCATGTGTGGATCCGTGCAAACGGCACCGTACCTGATAATTTCTGTGTCCACGATTATCTGCTCGCTTATGCATCAGACTTTAATTTCTTAGTGACCGCAGCCCAGCCACATGGGGTCTCATTTTTGACGCCTGGTATGCGCATGGCGACCATAGATCACGCTATGTGGTTCCACCGCCCATTTGATTTAAGTCAGTGGTTGCTCTATAGCATTGACAGCCCTAATGCCAGTGGTGGTAGAGGCTTTGTAAGAGGCCAATTTTTTAATCAGCAAGGTGAGTTGGTGGCGTCAGCCACACAAGAAGGCCTTATCCGTATGACAAAGAAAGCCTAAGCATAATTTGAGTAACATAGGATGAGTAACATGATGTCATTAATGAAGAAGAGTCTCGTACTGCTGTGTATGTTGGTATTAACCGCGTGCGTGACCGTTCAAGAAAAGCCGCCAGTGGTCGTCAATGGCGCTGCAGGTTATCTTGAAAAGTTAGCCTTACCGCAAGGTAGTTCGATTACGATTGCGATTATAGACCTAGATACACCTGGTGTTATTGTGGCGCAAAAGAGCTTTGATATTGTCAGAGCACCTGTACCATTTAAGTTTTTACTGCCAGCAGATACCATCGACGACAGTATTCATTATGGCGTAGTTGCGATGATCCAATATCAGGGGAAGGTAATTTTCCAAACTTACGATCGTTACCCCGTGATTAACAATAATAAGTACACCACCGAGGTGTTGATGAAAGCGGTGCCAGCCCCATAAATCAACCTCACAGAAAAAGGAGCTAAGGCTCCTTTTTTATTGCCTAAAATAGGCTGATGCGGTTAATAATACCAATTGACCCAAATGGGGGGGAAGCACTGAAATGACAGTTATTAAGCTTTTATTGAGAAAAACTTTTGACCATTAAAATAGACGTTGAAACGCAAATAAAGCTCTGGTTACTTGAAGATGAATACCGGCTCAATGCTTTGCTAATTGCCGAGCAGCTTAAGCTAAACGATTGGATGCTAGCGGCAGGTTTTGTCCGAAATTTGGTGTGGGACAAATTACATAGCTTACACAGCCCGCTCAATGATATCGACCTGATTTATTTTGATCCCAGTGACTTATCCGTTGATAAGGATACTGCAATTGAAGCTGAGCTAAGCCGAATCGCGCCTATGTACCCATGGTCAGTTAAAAACCAAGCGAGAATGCACCTGCGTAACCAGCATAAAGGATATACATCAAGCCTTGATGCCATGAGCTATTGGCCTGAAAAGCAAACGGCTGTTGGGGTGAGCTGCCAATTAACATCAAATCCGTTATCATTATTAGTATCAACATCAATATCCGCAGCAAAATCAACAGCATCAACACATTCATTAGGGCAAGCAGAAATAAGTTTACATAGCCCGTTTGAACCTGAGTACCTGTTTGATCTGTCGTTGCAACACAACCCTAAAGCAAAGCGTGCTTTGTTTGAACAACGAGTGAAAAATAAGCGGTGGTTGCAAACCTACCCAAAGCTGCGAGATAATGGTTAGTGGTGAACTTATGAGCATTCAATATTTGTTTTGTTGATATATTGTCTGACACATTAGGGCATAGCTAGGGGCGATGTTGGTATCGCTTGCTGGTGTTTGCGTGTTAGTCATTGCCGTTGTTCTAAATTTTTCTTGCTGTAAATGGTGGCTTAACCGATGGAACCTTACCTTGATGCGATTAAAGAGATTAAAGCGTTAGCGACCGCAGAGGAGATCCATCGGGTTGATGATATATCGATATATCTTGAGCGGTTTACTGACCTTGATTTAATTGCCTCCGGTATCTACGCCGAGGTGTACGAAGTGCCTGGAGAGCCAGACAAAGTCGTCAAACTGTGCAACAGTAAGATTGATGGCTACTACCTGTTTGCTCGCTGGTGTATGCGCCCAGAAAATCAAGATAATCCCCATGTTCCCACCATCCATCGTGAAGATACCGTTGAATTAAGCAGTGGCTGCGTAGTGCGCTTTTATGTGCTTGAGCGACTAGAAGACATCACCGATGATGGTACAGAGCCTACCCGTCCCAGCCATTTTCACGATGATGACTTTGGCAAGCTTTGGGGCACCTTGCGCACAATGACATTGCCATTTGCCGATCCACAGAAGCCTTTTACCGATGAGGTCCAAAGCGTCGATGAGTTTGTTGAGCAGATCCAAGAGCCACGTTCGCATTTCTATATGAATTCCGCAGAGCGCAAGCCTGTGGTGATTGAAGATAACATCATTGACGAATATGAAGAGCTACTGAAAACCTTGTTTGAGGTGCTAAGCTTTATTGATGACCATGGGGTAATGGACTTGCATGGAGGCAACTACATGCTACGAGGTGACACCATTGTGATTACCGATCCCATTTCTCACAAATATGCGAGTTGATAGAGATTAATGAGTGATTGAATTAATAACAAAAAAGGGCTGATTATAAAGTAATGCCGTTCACTTAAGGTGAACGGCATTTTTATTTTTGGCATACCGTTGAGGCCTTGGTTTTACTGTTCTGGGGAAAGTTCTTTCTCTGCGCCCCTCT